>DASUWX010000134.1:0-31043 GCA_036378185.1 Streptosporangiales bacterium
CGCCGAATCGATCAACACCAAGATCCGGCTCATCGCCCGACGCGCCTTCGGATTCCACAACATCGACGCCCTCATCGCCCTGGCCAAACTCACCGTCGGCGACTACCGCCCCGAACTACCCACATAAACGACAGGAGAGCCTCATTTGGAGCCAGGCCGGGCCGGGTCCGGGGATCGGTCAGGCGGACGCGCGGAGCCAGTCGACGGCGCGGGCGGCGGCGTAGCCGATGAACGCGTCCCGCTCCGGGACGCGCGACCTGGCGTCGACGGCCCTGGTGAACACGCCCACCGCGTACCGGCCGCCGTCGGGATACTCGACGACGCCGACCTCGTTGCGGACCGTCGGCAGGGTGCCGGTCTTGCCGCTGACGACGACGTCGTCGCGCGGGAAGCCCGACCGCAGCCGGTGCGGCCAGACCTGCAGGCCGAGCCAGCGCCGGACGTCGGCGCACGCCTGCGGCGGCGCGGCCTCGTCGCGCCAGACCATCGCGAGCAGGCGGGTGATCTCCTCGGGGGTCGTCCGGCAGGTCTGGTCCGGGCGCAGCGCACGCAGCCGGCCGAGCTGTTCCATCGTGAGGCCGGCGAGCATGCGCTCGTCGTCGTCGTACTCGATGCCGAGGTCCGCGCCGATCGTCTGCAGCAGCTCACCGCAGTCCTGCGGCACCGCCGTGCCCGGCAGGCCGAGCCGGTCGAGCAACGCCGCGACCGCGGGCTTGCCCACCCGCGCGAACACGACGTCGGTCGCGACGTTGTCGCTGATGCCGATCATCAGGGTCGCCAGGGCGTCCCACGACATCGTCACCGGATGCCGGAACGTCGCGAGTCCGTACGGCGACGCCGTCGGGTGGCCCGCGGGCACGGTGACCTGCTCGGCGAGGTCGCACTCGCCGGTCGCGCCCTGCCGGGCGAGCTCCACCGCGATCGGCACCTTCAACACCGACGCCGTCACGACCGGCTCGGCCGGGTCGATCCCGATCGAGGCGTCGCCGTCGACGTCGACCGCGTGCAGGAAGACCCGCACGCCGACCTCGCCGGCACGCGCGACGATGCCGGCGACCACGTCCTCCGCGGTCTCCATCAGGCGACCTTCGGCGTCGCGCGGGTGCCGAAGTGCAGGTACGGGCTGCCGTCGTCGAGCCGGTAGAAGGTGACCGTCGACCAGGCGGCCGACTCCGGCACCCACAATAGGTAGCGGTCCTCGGCGAGCGCGATCATCGGGTATTCGTGGACGGGGTCGGGGTGCAGCTCGACGAGCTCGCTCGTCGAGGTCGTACGCAGCACCAGCTCGCCGTCGCGGTCCAGCACCTCACAGCGCTGCCCCGCGCGCTCGTACGTGCCGAGGTGCCGCGTGGAGTCGACGGCGGGCGGGTGGGCCGGAGGCCGCGGCGGCGCCGGCACGCTCACGCCCGCGACGTCGGCGACGACCTCCGGCAGCAGGTCCTCCACCAGGCCCTTGGTCTCGCCGCCGTTCATCAGCAGCGCCACCGCGACGCCGTGTTCGGGCAGCACCCGCAGGCAGGCCGACTGCCCGACCGTGTTGCCGTCGTGGCCGATGACCGGCTCGCCGTCCCACTCCCCGAGCGCCCAGCCCAGGCCCCACGCGTGCGGGTACGCCGCCGCGCCCGGGATCTCGGCCTGCGGTTCGCGCATCGCCGCCACGGCACCGGTCGACAGCAGTCGTGTGCCGTCCGGAGCGCAGCCGTCGCGCAGGTGCATCCGGGCGAACGCGAGCACGTCCCGTGCGGACGCGACGATCAGCCCGGCCGGTCCGGCCGAACGGGGCAGGCCCCAGACGGGGGTGGGCTCCGGCTGCTCGCCGGCCCGGCCGATGTGGCCGACGGCCGCGCGGCGCAGCACCGCCTCCTCCGGCAGGGTGCACGTCTCGGCGAGGCCGAGCGGGCGGATCAGCCGTTCCCCGAGCGCCTCGTCCCACGTCTGCCCGGTGAGCACCTCGACGACCCGGCCGGCGAGGACGAAGCCGGAGTTGCAGTACGAGAGGGTCGCCCCGAGCGGGTGGTTCACCGCGACGCCGGACAGGCGGGCGACGTACGCGGCGACGCAGTCGTCGCCCCTGCCCGTGTCGGTGAAGACGTCGCCGTCGATGCCGCTGGTGTGGGTGAGCAGGTGGCGTACGGTCACCGCTGCGGTGAGCTCCGGCGTCGCGAGCCGCAGGTCCGGTACGAGCTCGGCGACCGGTCTGTCGACGGTCAGCTTGCCCTCGTCGGCCAACTGCATCAGCAGCGTGGTCGTCCAGACCTTGCTGATCGAGCCGATCTGGAACACCGAGTCGGGCGTGACCTCGACGCCGGTGGCGTGGCTGAGCACGCCGTGCACCGCCTCGACGACGTCGCCGTCACCGGTGCCGCCGTCCGGCCGGAGCACCGCGAGCGACGCGCCGGGCACCCGGTGCGCGAGCGCGAGTTCGGTAAGCCGGTCCTGCCAGTGCGCAGCGAGCGTCGCGTCGTCGGTCATCGGGCCAGCGTCCGGCACCGGCGGTGCGGCACGCCAGGTCCGGGGCGACGAACAAGTCCGCCACACATTGGCGTCCCGTACAGGCCGGTCAGCCGACCGGACGGTGCAGCCGGGCCCAGAACGGGCGGTAGCCCATCGCCTGCCAGAAGCCCGGCGAGACCGGGTTGTCGGCCGCGTACCAGAGGTACGTCGGGCCGGCGCCGCCGTCGGCGAGGTCGTCCAGCACGGCCCGGACGAGCACCGCTCCCAGCCCGCCGCCGCGGTGCTCGGCCGTCACGCAGACCGTGTTGAGGTACCCGTATCGGCCGGCCGGCAGCACGCCGGCGGGCCACTCGTTGTCCCCCTCGGGGACGTAGGCCGCGACGTCGACCGGCCAGGACTCGCACATCGCGACGACCTCGCCGTCACCCGCCTCGACCACGTGCGCGACCGCGCTGCCCTCGCCGCGCAGGGCGGCCTGGATCCGTTCGGCGGCGGCGGCCTGTTCCACCTCGACCAGCCGATGCCCGGTACCGAGGTCGGCGTGGAACACGACCTCCTCCCGGTGCAGCCGCAGGATCGCGTCCAGGTCGGGAGCGACGGCACGGCGGCCGCGCACGGTGTCGAGCCCGGCCCGGACCCGTGGCAGCGGGCCGCCGGCCCGTACGGCGAGCACCCCGGAGAGTGCGAACCCCGCCGCACCGAGCAGCCCGAGGCCGACCTCGTCGGCACTCGGCCAGAGCACGCTCAGCGTCGCGTCCGGCGCGTCGAGGGCCACCTCGGTGGCCCACCGGTCGACGAGCTCGGCGACGCCCGCCCGGTCGGCCGGGAGCACCAGCCGCGCACCTCTCGCGACGACGTCGGGCGTCCAGCCGCGCGCCGGGTCGTCGGCGGCCAGGCGCTGCACCGTCCAGTCCACGGCTCCGCCCGCCGCCCGCAACCGCGGCGCGCCGGGCCGCTCCCCGGGCAGCACGACCTCTGCCAGCCGCGGGTCGAGCGCCCGCAGGCGCGCCGCCTGCGCCTCGGCGCCGGCGACGGTCATGACGCGAGTCCGGCGTCGTAGGAATTCACCTGGACGACGACGCCGTCGGGAGAGGTCACTCGCAGCGAGCGGCCGAACGTCTCGTCGATGACGTGGGCGTCGGTGAATCCCGCGGCGAACAGCCGGCGCTGCACGTCGCCCAGCGGCTCCTCGGTGGCGAACGCCAGCACGCACTCGCCGGCCTTGCGCGGCTCCTCGGTCGCGGACACCGTGTGCACGCCCACCGCGCCACCCGAGCCCTCGAGCTCGATCCAGCTACCGGGATGGGCCCGCGACCCGGTGTCCAGGCCGAGTGCCGCGAGGAACCGGGCCGATTCGTCGACGTCGGCCGCGAACCAGACGGGGAAGACCCTCATCGCGCCTCCAACCGGTCCAGGTAGTCGGTGAGTGCCCGTTCGACGAACGCCGACAGGGACACCGCGTGGTCGACGGCGACGTGCTTGAGCCGCCGGACGAGCTCGGGCGACAGGTACACGTTGAACTGCTGCTTGCCATCCATGGCTAGGATGCTAGCATCTTAGCATATATGTACCGGCGTACACTTACCGCATGATGTCCTGGTTCTACCTCGGCGGCGCGATCCTGTGCGAGGTCTTCGCGACCACGATGATGAAGGTCGGCGCCGGGTTCACCCGGCTGTGGCCGAGCGTGGGCATGGTGGTGGGCTACGTCGCCGCCTTCGGGCTGATGGCACTGGCGCTGCGCACCATGCAGGTCGGCACGCTGTACGCGCTGTGGGCGGGCATCGGCACGGCCCTGATCGCGGTGGTCGGGATGCTGGTGTTCCGCGAACCGATCAGCGCCACGAAGATCGCCGGCATCGCCCTCGTGATCGGCGGGGTCGTGCTGCTCAACGTCTCCGGCGTCCATTGACCGGACGCCGCCCGCGCGGACCGGCCGACCCGGGCCGGCGCGACCGCATCGTGTCGGCGGTGCTCGAACTGGTCGCCGAGCACGGCATGGCCGGCGTGAGCCACCGCACCGTGGCCCAGGCCGCCGGCGTGCCGCTCGGCTCGACGACGTACTACTTCGACTCGCTGGACGACCTGCTCGCGGGAGCGCTCGAGCGCCTGGTCGACGACTACGAGGCGACGCTGCGGGCCTGGGCGGAACCCCTGGCCGGCACCGACGGGCCAGCGCTGGCGTCGGCGGTGGCCGACCTCGTGGCCGACTACCTGCGCGACCGGCGGCGTGCCCGGATGGAGTACGCGCTCTGCGTCGCAGCCATGGACCGGCCCGCCCTGCGCCCGGCCGCGGCCCGCTACACGGCGGTGTCCGTGGACGCGTTCGGCACGCTCGTCCCGCGACCGGTCGCCGTCGCGCTCACCGCGGCCGTCGACGGCTTCCTGGTCGAGGCGCTGGTCGCGCCGGAGCCGCTCGACCGGGCGGCGGTGGAGGCCGCGATCGCCGCGATACTCGGCTGAGGCCGCCTCCTCCGACGAGCGAGCAGGCTGCCACGCCCTGCAGACCGGGCGAAGCCCCGGTCGATCACGAGGACATGAGCGACCGGGGCTTCGGCGACGGGGTGCGTCAGTCGGCGGGACGGTGCACCGGGGTCGGTGCGTTCGCCGTGCTGCGCCAGTTCACCGACGGCTCGAGTGCGCGGACGTCGACGCGGTCCTTGTGCCGCTCGATGACCTCGTACAGCGACGTGAGCAGCGTGTCCGACAGCAGGTGCGGCTTCAGCCCGAGGTCGGTCAGCGCCGTGTGCGTCACGTTGTAGTAGTGGTTCTCGAGCTCCACCCGCGGGTTGTCGACGTACTCGATCTCGACCGGGCGCGGCGCCGTGTTCTGGATGGTCTTGGCGATCTCGCCGAGCGAGAACGACTCGGTCATCTGGTTGAACACGCGGAACTCGCCGCGCTCGGCCGGGTTCTCGCACGCCAGCCTGATGCACTCGACGGTGTCGCGGATCTCGATCAGGCCGCGGGTCTGGGTGCCGTTGCCGTACACCGAGAGCGGGCGGCCGAGCACGGCCTGGATCGCGAACCGGTTGAGCACGGTGCCGAACACCGAGTCGTAGTCGAACCGGGTCGAAAGGCGCGGGTCGAGCACCGTCTGCTCGGTCTCCTGGCCGTAGACGACGCCCTGGTTGAGGTCCGTGGCACGCAGGCCCCAGATGCGGCAGCCGAACTCGATGTTGTGGCTGTCGTGCACCTTCGAGAGGTGGTAGAAGGACCCGGGTCGCTTGGGGAACAGGACCCGGTCCTTCCGGCCCTTGTGGGTGACCTCGAGCCAGCCCTCCTCGATGTCGATGTTCGGCGTGCCGTACTCGCCCATGGTGCCGAGCTTCACCAGGTGGATGTCGCGGTCGATCTCGCCGATCGCGAACATCACGTTGAGCGTGCCGACGACGTTGTTCGTCTGCGTGTAGACCGCGTGCTTGCGGTCGATCATCGAGTACGGAGCGGCCCGCTGCTCCGCGAAGTGCACGACGGCCTCGGGCTCGAAGTCCCGGAACGTCGCGTACGTGAAGTCCGCGTCACACAGGTCGCCGCCGTAGATGGCGATGTCGCGGCCCGTGTGCTCCCGCCACGTGCGCACGCGCTCGTGGAGCGACACGATGGGGACCAGGCTCTGTACGCCGAGCTCGTGGTCGTACTGTCGGCGGACGTAGTTGTCCACGACACCCACGTCGTGGCCCTGGGCCGACAGGTACAACGCGGTCGGCCAGCCGAGGTAGCCGTCGCCCCCGAGAACGAGAATGCGCATGAACTGGGACCTTTCCGATGTCCGCGACGAGACACCTTCGTTACCGGAACGTCACATGAGCCTAGAGCATCCGGCTGTGCCCACCGCAAGGTCGGGTAGTCGCCACGCCGACTTCATGAAATGGTATGTCCCGCATGTCTGAGCTCGATGCGAGTGCTGAGGGGCGGGGAGCCTTCCTCGCCGCCACCGGCCGTGACCCCGAGGACTCCGGTGACGCGCAGCGCCGCTACCGGCGGTACCAGCACGACCTGATCCGCCCGCACTGCGGCGAGACCGTCGTCGAGGTGGGCGCGGGCACGGGTGAGTTCGCCGCGACGTTCACCGGCCCGTCACGGTACGTCGTCACCGACCTCGACCCGGAGTGCGTGCGGATGATGGCCGAACGGTTCGCCGACCGGCCCGAGATCACCGCCCGGCAGATGGACGTCTCCGGCACGGTGCCCCTCGACCGCCCCGCCGACACCGTGCTCGCCGTCAACGTGCTCGAGCACATCGAGGACGACGTCGCCGCGCTGCGCGCGCTGGCCACGATGGTGCGCCCCGGCGGCACCGTCGTCATGTGGGTGCCGGGCTACCAGGCGCTCTACGGCGACTTCGACCGCTCGGTGGGCCACCACCGCAGGTACACCCCGCGCACGCTCTCCGAGGCGTTCACGGCCGCGGGCCTGCACCCCACCACCGTGCGCCCGGTCAACCTGCTCGGCGGGATCGCCTGGTGGGTAGCGGTGCGCAGGGGCGGCGTCGGGCGGCCCGACCCGCGGCTGGTGCGCTGGTACGACCGGCTGGTCGTCCCCGTCACGCGCGTGATCGAGAGACTGGTCACGCCGCCGTTCGGGCAGTCCGTGCTCGGCGTGGCCACCGTGCCGGCCGACCCGTCCAGTCAGGGTTGCCGATGATGGGCGCACAAGCGGAGGCCCGGCAGCCGCCGGCGCAGGTCGTGCGGCGATCGCTGGTCGGCCGCCTCACCAGGTACACCGCGGGCTCGGTCGTCGCGACCGTCTGCTCCGAGGTGACGTTCCTGCTCGTCTACGGGCTCTTCCACGGCGGCAGCTTGCTCGCGAGCGTGCTGGGCTGGCTCGCCGGCGCGGTGCCCAACTACTTCCTGAACCGGTCCTGGACGTGGGGTCGCAAGGGCCGCCACGACCTGCGTCGCGAGGTGCTGCCGTACGCCGCCATCGTGCTCGTGACGGTGGGCGTGGCGAGTCTCACCACCCACGCCGCGGGAGTGCTGGTCCCGCGGCTGATCTCGACGCACTGGCTGCAGGTCGGCGTCGTCGGCGCGGTGTTCCTCGCCACCTACGGCGTGCTGTTCGCCGCCCGGTTCGTGCTGCTCGACCGGCTGTTCGGCCTGGCCCGCTCGCGCCACCAGGTCGACACGACGACGCGCGCGTAACGCAGCCCGTAGACGAGGTTGTTGCCCTTCTTCGACCTGCCGTGGTTGCGGTGCCGCATCCGCATCGGCAGCTCGACGACGCGGAAGCCGCGCGCGAGGACGCCGATCAGCAGCTCCGACGACTGGTACTGCGGCTGGGCGAGCGTCACCGCCCCCGTCAGCTCCGCGCGCATGGCCCGGAACCCGAACGACGTGTCGGTGACGCGCGTGCCGGTGAGCAGGGACACCAGCCGCGCGAACACGACGGTGCCGAGCCGGCGCACCGGGTCGGTGGCGTCGTTCTGCCCCAGCGTGCGTGAGCCGGTGACGAAGTCCGCGCGGTCCTCGACGATCGGCTCCAGCAGCGTCTCGAGCTGGTCGACGTCGTACTGCCCGTCGGCGTCGGTGGTCGCCACGTACTGTGCGCCCCGCTCGCGGGCCAGCCGGTAGCCGAGCCGCAGTGCCGCGCCCTGCCCGCGGTTGCGCGGCGACCGGCAGACGTACGCGCCGTGCCTGCGGGCCTGGTCCGCGGTCGCGTCGGCACTGCCGTCGTCGACCACGAGCACGTCGACGGCCATGCCGTGCGCCTTCTCCGGGATCGACCGGACGACGCCGCCGATCCCCTGCTCCTCCTCGTACGCGGCGATGACGACGACCACCGGCGCGAACTGGGCCTCACCGTGCCGGTTGGAGAACTCCCGCAACGCCTCGCCGTCGACCGCCGCGTCGTCGGCGCCGGCCGGGTCGGCGTCCCGCCGCACCGCGCCGTCCGGGCGGCGCAGCATCGCGGTGAGACCGAGCGCGCCGGCGAGCGGCAGGAGCACGAGCGCGGGTAGCTGGTAGCGCCAGGAGAACTCGACGTCGGCCGCGACGAGCAGCGCGACGACCGGGACGCCGGCGGCCAGCGCGGTCACGGCACGCATGCCGGAGCGCCTCGCCCGCCCGACGCCGACGGCACCGCCGATCGCGAGCACCAGGCACCCGCCGAGCACGGTGCCCGGCACGTAGCCGAACTTCTGGTAGTCGACGAGGAACGCCGCCAGCCCGCGGTCGACGTGCTGGCCGCCGCCGCCCCACCGGTTCACGTACTTGGTGACGTCGTAGGAGTGCTGGTACTGCCCGGGCGGGAACTTCCAGCGGTCGACGGACGGCTCGCCGCGCCCGGTCGTCTTGCTCCACGCGAAGCCGCGTAAGAAGTTGTGACCGATCGCCTGCGCCATGTCCAACGGCTGGTGCAGGACCACCCGCCGGGTGAAGTCGGAGATCGCGGCGTCCACCGTGACCCCCGCGGGCGGGTGCACCCGCTTGGCCGGACGCTGCTTGTCGTTGATGTACCAGTCCGGTCCCGGGCGCCGGTCCGGCGGCCGCGGGTCGCAGAGCACCCGCTCGTAGCTCGGCAGGTCCAGCCCGCGGCAGTCGGCGAACGTGGCCACCAGCCCGTACTGGGCCATCACGTCGCTGTTGGTGATGCGGTACCCGCCGGACCAGGCATGGAAGTAGGCCGCGTACCCGAGGAGCGGGATCGCGTAGGTCACGGCGAGCACGGCGGCGGTGAGCAGCCGCTTGCGCCAGGTGCGCCCGACGAGCAGGACGTACCCGACGGCGACCGCGACGGTCACGAGGCCCACGAGCCGGGTCAGGGCGGCGGCGGCGAGCACCAGGCCCGCGATCACGGCCACCGTGTAGCCGACCTCGCCCCTGCGGGCGAGCACGAGCAGCAGCAGCAACGACAACGCCGCGAACAGCGCGTCGGACATGATGAGCTCTTCGATCTGCAGCTGGTACGCGTCGAGCAGCACCGGCGCCACGGCCAGCGCGGCCACCCAGCGCCACACGCCGAACCGCCGCAGCAGGACGTAGCCGCCGATGCCCGTCAGGACTCCGACGACGTGGTTCGCGATCGCGGCGAAGACCAGGTGGCCGGTGGTCAGCAGCACGGGGCCGAGGAGCAGGAAGGTGTAGCCGAGCGGGCTGCGTCCCGTCGGGTCGGCGTCCTCGATCGCCTTGAGGTACCGCACCGAGTCGACGAAGAACAGCGCCGGCTGGTAGGCGAGCGTCGCCACGACGCGCAGCGCGATGCCCGCAGCGAGGATCAGCAGGAACAGCCAGTGGCGGCGGAGGAACGCCGCCGGGGACCCGCCTCGCCGCCCGGGCGACGAGCGGTCCGACCGCTGCTCGCCGGTGCCGCCGTCGGGTTCTCCCGCACGGCTCGGGCTGCGCTCGCCGGACACGGTCGTCATGCTGCGGCGGAGAAGTCGGCCCACACGGTCGCGAGACCCGAGTCGAGGTCGTAGGTCGGTTCGTAGCCGCACGACCGGGACCGCGAGACGTCCACGACGACCGCCGGCATCTCCCCCGCCTTCGCCGGGACGTGGGTCACCGGTATCGGCGCGCCCGTCACGGACCGGGCCGCGGCCACGAGCGTGTTGACGCTGACCGACTCGCCCGATCCGACGATCGCGGTGCCGGAGAGCTTGCCGGCCAGCGCGAGCCGGACGCCCTGCACGGCGTCGTCGACGTGCACGAGGTCGCGCCGCTGCTCGCCGTCGCCGTACACCTCTACGCCCTCACCGCGCAGCGCGGCACGCATCAGCCGCGGCACGAAGCTGTCCTTGCGCGTCATCCCGGGGCCGTAGACGTTGGTGAACCGCAGCGACGCCGTGGCCATGCCGTAAGCGCCCGCGTACCCCGCGAGCAGCATCTCGCCGGCCGCCTTGGTCGCGCCGTACGGCGAGAGCGGCCGCGGCGGCAGGTCCTCGGTGATCGGCGTGCCGCCGACGTCGCCGACGACCGCGTTGGTGGAGGCGAACACGAACGTGCCCACCTCGCGGTCGCGGGCGAGCTCCAGCAGCGCGGCGGTCATCTCCACGTTGTCGCGCACGCACTCGGCGGGGCGTTCCACCGATCGCAGGACCGACGTGAACGCGGCGAGGTGCACGACCGCGTCCGCACCGGTGGCGAACGCCTTCTCGCGCACCTCGGGGTCGTGCAGGTCGCCGCCGACGTACGCCACGTCGGCATCGGGGACACGCGTGTCGGCGACGACCACGTCGTAGCCGTCGGCCGACAGGAGGTCGACCACGCGGGTACCGATGAAGCCTGCACCGCCTGTGACGAGAACCCGCGTCACGTAGATCAACCTCTCGGGACGGGTGACGTGTTCGCAGAGCACGGTACCGTGCGCCGCAGTCCTACTTCTAACCAGCCGCGCTGCGATTACAACCAGCCACGCTGTTCCGCGACCCGGCCCGCCTCCGCGCGGGTGCGGGTGCCCGTCTTGCCGATGGCGCTGGACAGGTAGTTGCGCACGGTCCCCTCGGACAGGAACAGCCGCTGCGCGATGTCGGCGACGGTGCCGCCGTCGCGTGCAGCGATCAGGACGTCGCGCTCGCGTGCGGTGAGCGGCGACTCCCCCGCGGCGAGCGACGCCGCCGCCAGCTCGGGGTCGACGACGCGCAGCCCCTGGTGCACCCGCCGGATCGCGTCCACCAGCCGGTCGACCGGCGCGTCCTTCACCATGAAGCCGCTCGCGCCGGACTCCATCGCGCGACGCAGGTACCCGGGGCGGCCGAACGTCGTGACCACGAGCACCCTGCAGTCGGGCACCTTCTCGCGCAGCGCGGCGGTGACGGCGATGCCGTCCAGCCCAGGCATCTCGACGTCGAGCAGCGCGACCTGCGGCGAGGTTTCCAGGGCCAGGGCGACGACCTCGTCGCCGCGGGACGCCTGGGCGACCACCTCGATGTCGTCCTCGAGCGACAGCAGCGCCGCCATCGCGCCGCGGACCAGGTTCTGGTCGTCCGCGAGCAGCACCCGGACCGTCTCGCTCACACGCATCCTCCCGACCGGTGCAGCTGCCCCCCACCCCACCATGACGGAGTGCAGGTGCCCCTCACCGATCCTCCACCCGCGCGAGGACGTACAGCCGGAAGCCGCCCTCCGGCCCGGCACCGGACTCCACCGTCGCCCCCACGGCGCGGGCCCGCTCGCGGATGCCGCCGAGCCCGTTGCCCGCACCGCCGCGGGGGCCGCGGCCGTCGTCCAGCACCTCGACCGAGGTCGGCGTGACGGTGATCCAGCAGTGCCGTGCGCGGCTGTGCCTGACCACGTTCGTCACGCCCTCGCGGACGACCCACCCGAACAGCTCCCGCAGCCGCCCCGGCACCTCGTCGACGGCCTGCGGCAGGATCGCCTCGACACCGGCGGCGTCCAGCACCGCGCGCGCCGAGGCCAGCTCGCCGGACAGCGTCACCTCCCGGTACCCGGCGACCGTCCTGCGCACGTCCTCCAGCGCCTCGCGGGCGAGCAGCTCGATGTCGGCGACCTCCGGGCCCACGCTCTCCGGCCTGCGCTTGGCCAGCCGGCCGGCGAGCTCCGCCTTGACGATGATGGCGGTGAGGCTGTGGCCGACGATGTCGTGCAGGTCGCGGGAGAACCGCGCCCGTTCGGCGTCGACGGCCATGTGCGCGAGGTCCTCGTGCGCGCGCCGGATCACCGCCTCCTGGCTCTGCATCCGGCGCAGCGCCAGGATCAGCAGCGCCACGGCTGCGGTGATGACGACCAGCTCGAGCGCGTACGAGTCACCGAACAGGGCCGGTAGCACGAACCCGTTCCAGGCCACGCACGCGACGGCGACGGCGATCCCGACCCATACCGGCCAGAGGAACAAGCCCAGTGTCATGCCGAAGATCACGTACGTCGCGGAGTCCTCGTGGACGACGGGTGCCATGGCCAGACCCACGGCGAACAGCGCCACCGGGATCAGCCAGGCGCCGCGGCGTCGGCAGCCGGCCAGGCTCGTGAACCCGATCCGCAGGCCGATCATGTAGCCGGCCGCGAAGCCGACGGTGAGGACGGCGCCGACGACCCGGGTCCAGAGCGGGTGCGGGTCGTTGAACAGGTCTGTGAACGGGCTCGCCAGGTAGAAGATCCAGATCCCGGACAGCAGCCAGCCCCACCGCCGCCCGGGGTGCTCAGGCACCTCGAACGACGTGGGCTGCTCCGCCGGCTCGCTCATCGCCTGCACGGTATCGCCAGACGGCCCGGCGAGGGACCGGTCCCCGAGCGCTCGGTCCCTCGCCGGCCTGGTGCGGACGCTCATCTCACGCCCGCGCCGTGTCCGCCCGGTAGCGGCGGGACGCGAACACCGCGAACAGCGCCGCCCACGCCAGGAGCACCAGCACGCCCTTCATGCCGAACCCCGGTGCGCCGAGCGCCGCACGCCCGGCGAGCCCGAGCCAGTACGACGGCACGACCTCCGCGATCATCCGCAGCACGTGCGGCATGACCTCGACCGGGACCCACAGCCCGCCCAGGATCGACATGCCGAAGAAGGTGAACATCGTGGCGGGCTGCACCATGTCGACGTTGCCGACGTAGCCGATGCCGACACCGAGCAGGACGAACGGGATCACCGCCACCCAGGTCGCGCCGACGGCCTCGACCAGGTGCAGCCACGGCATCCGCACGCCGGACGCGATGCCGACGGCGTAGACGCACACCAGCGACACCAGCGTGACCAGCCACGCGACGACGCCCTTGGCGAGCACGTACGCCAACGGCGGCAGCGGCGTGAGCCGCAACTGCCGGTTCCAGCCCAGCTTGCGCTCCAGCGCGATGTTCGCGGCCGAGAACAGCGCGGCGCCGATGGAGCCGTACGCGGCCATGCTCACCATCACGTACGCCCTGGCCGAGATGTTCGCCAGCATGCCGCTGCTCGTGTTGCCGAAGACCAGGAACAGCACCGCCGGCATAGCGACGGTGAAGATCGCGGTCCGCGGGTTGCGCAGCACCCGCATGATCTCCAACCGCAGATAGCTGACGCTCATGCGTCCGCCTCGCTTCCGTGCCGGTCCTGTCGCTGTGGTCCCAGGGGCGAGCCGTACGCATGAGGCACGAACGCGCAGTGCTCATGGTTCGCTCGCTGACGCTCGCTCACTTGTCTTCTCCACTCGTCAGTGCCAGGAAGGCCTCGGTCAGGTCGGCACCGGTCACCTCGACGTGCCTCGCGTCGGCGTAGCCGGACAGCAGCGCCCGGAGGGCGGCGTCGGAGTCGGTGCAGTGCATCTCGACGGACGTGCCGTGCACGTCGGCCCGCTCGACGCCGGGCAGGGCCTGCAGCGCGCTGCGGTCGGCGTGCGGGAGCGTCGCCCGGATCACCCGCTCGGTGACGATCGACTTGATCTCCGTCGTCGAGCCGTCGGCGACGATCTGGCCCTTGCGGATCATCACGATCCGGTCGGCCTGCTCGTCGGCCTCCTCGAGGTAGTGCGTGGCGAACAGGACGGTCTTGCCGGCCTCCGCCTGACGCCGCATCGACTGCCAGAACGCGAGCCGCGACTCGACGTCCATTCCCGCGGTCGGCTCGTCGAGGACGACGAGGTCCGGGTCGGGGACGATCGCCATCGCGAACCGCACCCGCTGCATCTGCCCGCCGGACAGCTTGCCCGCCCTGCGCTTCGCGAGGTCGGCGATGCCGGCCCGTTCCAGCGCCTCGGTCACGGGCAGCGGGTGCCTGTGCAGCGACGCCACCAGCGCGACGACCTCCCGGACCGTGATGTCCGGCAGCAGCTGGCCGATCTGGAGCATCGCGCCCACGTGTCCGGCGCGGATCGCGTCGTGTGGAGCGCGCCCGAACACCCGGGCGCTGCCGGCGTCCGGCTTGGTGAGCCCGAGCATCATGTCGATGGTCGTCGACTTGCCTGCGCCGTTCGGGCCGAGCAGTGCGACCACCTCACCCGGCGCGATGGTCAGGTCGACGCCGTCCACGGCGACGGTGGGCCCGTACCGCTTGCGGAGGCCGGACAGCAGCACGGCGGCTCCCGTCGGGGCCGGCGCGCCCGGCCCGGCGTCGACCGCGGTGTCGAGGGAAGCGTTGTTGGTCATGCCCTGAAGTCTGCCGACGGGACGCCGCCGCGGGCAGTGATGCGCATCGGCATCCGACCGTGACATCTGTCAGGTGCTGCCGGTCGGGCCGGCTCCGGGCGAGCGTCAGAAGAGCACGGACATGAAGCAGCCGTGGTCGCGGAAGCCGGCCTTGTCGTACGCCGCCCGCGCCGGCGTGTTGTAGTCGTTGACGTACAGGCTCACCGCGGGCGCGACGGTGCGCAGCGCCTCGTCCACGACGGCGGCCATGCCGGCGGTGGCGAGCCCGCGGCCGCGGTACTGCGGCGGCACCCACACGCCCTGGATCTGGCAGGACCGCTCGGTGGCCGCCGCGATCTCGGCCTTGAACATCACCACGCCGTCGTCGATGCGCGCGAACGCCCGGCCCTGGCGGACCAGTTCGGCGACCCGCGCCCGGTAGATGACACCGCCGTCGGACGCGACCGGCGAGACGCCGACCTCCTCGGTGAACATCGCGATGCACGCGGGCAGGATCACGTCGACCTCGTCGCTGCGCACCCGGCGGACCCGGGTGTCCGGCGGCACGGCCGACGGCGTCGTCGCGACCAGGTGCGGCTGCGTCCGCACCGCGCGGGCCGGTCCCCAGGACGGTTCGAGCAGGCGCCAGAGGAGCCCGACCGCGTCGACCGGGCCGACGATCGACGAGCAGCGCCGGCCCTGTCGCCTGGCGCGCTCGGCGAACGCGTGCACGGCGTCCTCGGTGGCCTGCACGGGGACGAGGTTGGCGCCGGCGTAGCAGAGCGAGACGAGCTCGCCGCCGGCGTGGTACCCCCAGACCTCGGCACCGAGACGCCAGGAGTCGAGGCCGCATGCGGCGACCCGGGACGCGACGAAGACGTCGGTCACCGGGTCGCGGTCGAGCAGCGCGCGGACGGGAGGCAGGTCACGCTCGTCGAGGACACGAAGCGGGGATGTCCTCAGCATCCGCGCCACCCCTCACTCTGCCTCTCTCCGCCGATCCCGGAACCCCCGCCGGAGCGGTCGGTCAGGACACCTGGACCTGTGGTTCGCCAGAGCCTACGCCGTCGGCACCCATCTCATCGGCGATCCGCATCGCCTCCTCGATGAGCGTCTCGACGATCTGTGCCTCGGGCACGGTCTTGATGACCTCGCCCTTGACGAAGATCTGGCCCTTGCCGTTGCCGGACGCGACGCCGAGGTCGGCCTCCCGCGCCTCGCCAGGGCCGTTGACGACGCAGCCCATGACGGCGACGCGCAGCGGCACCTCCATACCCTCGAGCCCGGCGGTGACCTCGTCGGCGAGCTTGTAGACGTCCACCTGCGCGCGCCCGCAGGACGGGCAGGACACGATCTCCAGCGACCTGGGGCGCAGCCCCAGCGACTCGAGGATCGCGGAGCCGACCTTCACCTCCTCGACGGGCGGCGCGGACAGGGACACGCGGATGGTGTCGCCGATGCCCTCGGCGAGCAGCGCGCCGAACGCCGTCGCGGACTTGATGGTGCCCTGGAACGCGGGGCCGGCCTCCGTCACGCCGAGGTGCAGCGGGTAGTCGCACTTCTCCGACAGCAGCCGGTACGCCTGGACCATCACGACCGGGTCGTGGTGCTTGACCGAGATCTTGATGTCGCGGAAGTCGTGCTCCTCGAACAGCGAGGCCTCCCACAGCGCCGACTCGACGAGCGCCTCCGGCGTGGCCCTGCCGTACTTCTCCAGCAGCCGTGGGTCGAGGGAGCCGGCGTTCACGCCGATCCGGATCGGGGTGCCGTGCTCCTTCGCGGCGGCCGCGATCTCCTTGACCTGGTCGTCGAACTTCTTGATGTTGCCGGGGTTGACCCGGACGGCCGCGCAGCCGGCCTCGATCGCGGCGAAGACGTACCGGGGCTGGAAGTGGATGTCGGCGATGACCGGGATCTTGCTGTGCCGGACGATCTCGGGCAGCGCCTCGGCGTCGTCCCGGCTCGGCACGGCGACGCGGACGATGTCGCACCCGGCGGCGGTGAGCTCGGCGATCTGCTGCAGCGTCTCGTCGACGTGCGCCGTGACGGTCGTCGTCATCGACTGCACCGAGATGGGCGCGCCGCCGCCGACCGGTACGTCGCCCACCATCAGCCGGCGGGTCTTGCGCCGCTCGGCCAACGGCTGCGGCGGGATCTCCGGCATGCCAAGACTGACGCTGGTCATCCGCGACTGCCTCCTCGTCGTTCGCTTGATCCGCCCCTCCATCATCGCTCGGGGAGGCGCGACGCTGGGTGGACTGCGTGCTGGTGTCTCTAGAACGGCGTCTTGAGCGGGTTCACGAGGTCGGCGGCCACCAGGACCAGGCCGAGGCCGACCAGCAGCACGAACACGAAGTACGTCGCGGGCAGCAGCTTGTTCATGTTCACCGGGCCCGGGTCGGGCCGGCCACGCCGCCGGGCGAACCACGCGCGCACCCGTTCCCACACCAGGACGGCGACGTGCCCGCCGTCCATGGGCAGCAGCGGCAACAGGTTGAACACGCCGATGAACACGTTGACGCTCTGCACCATGTTCAGGAAGTACGACGCCTTCGCCCGGCCAGGCGTGTCGGAGCCGAACACGTCGCCTGCCATGCGGGCCGCGCCGACGACGCTGCCCACCTGGCCGCCCTTGCTGTCGGCGCGTTCCGGCGAGAACAGCTTCGGCAGCGCCGCGGGGATGTCGCCGAGGGTCTGGAAGATCAGGCCGATCTCCCGGACGAAGAAGGTGCCGGCGGCGGCGGCGCCGTCGACCGGGCCGTAGGTCTGGTAGCCGGTGATCTCCGCCTTCGACACGACGCCGAGGTAGCCGATCTGCTTGCCGCTCGCCGCGTCGGTGACCGTCGCCAGCCTGACGGTCACGTCGCGGCTCGTGCCGTTCCTGGTGACGGTCAGCGTGACCTTCTTGCCGCCGTTGACCCGCAGGTCCTTGCTGACCTCGTCCCACGTCTTGACCGGCTTGCCGTTGAAGGCCGTGATCCGGTCACCGGGCTTCAGCTTCGCCTTCGCGGCCGGGGACTCGGGTGAGCCCTTCGCGCAGTCGCCCTCGTTCGTGGTCGGGACGCAGGTGCTGACCGCCTGCATGGTGAGCGTCTGGGTCTGGATCGGCAGGCCGACGCCCATCACCAGGACCAGCAGCAGGACGATGCCGATGAGGAAGTGGGTGGCCGAGCCGGCGATGAGCACGACGAACCGGTGCCACGGCCGCTGCCGGTAGAACGCGCGCGCCTCGTCGCCCGGGGCCAGCTCCTCGAGCGGCGTCATCCCGACGATCTTGACGTAGCCGCCCGCGGGGATCGCCTTGATGCCGTACTCGGTCTCGCCGCGGACCTTGGACCAGATCCGTGGGCCGAACCCGATGAAGAACTCGGTGGCCTTCATGCCGAACTTCTTCGCGAACAGGAAGTGCCCGGCCTCGTGCAACATGACGGAGAAGCCGAGCGCGAGGCAGAACGCCACGATGCCCGTCACGCCCAACACCGCGAACTGGGACATACCGGCGTGCCTACCTCTCTCGGATTCCGGCGATCTCGCGTGCCTTGCTACGGGCCCAGTCGTCGGCGGCGAGCACCGAGTCCAGGGTCAGCGCGTCCGCGGCGGAGCCCCCGGCGTCCTGATGGGCGGCGACCACCCGCTGAACTGTGTCGACGATACCGAGGAACGGCAGCCGGTTGTCGAGGAAGGCCGCCACGCATTCCTCGTTCGCCGCGTTGAAGACGGCCGGGAACGTGCCGCCGGCGGCGCCGACCTCCCGGGCCAGGCGCACCGCGGGGAACGCGTCGTCGTCCAGCGGCAGGAACTCCCAGGTGTGCGCGCTGCGCCAGTCGACCGGCGAGGCGGCGCCGGCGACCCGGTGCGGCCAGCCGAGGGCGAGCGAGATCGGCAGCCGCATGTCCGGCGGCGAGCACTGCGCGAGCGTCGACCCGTCGACGAACTCGACCATCGAATGGATGTACGACTGCGGGTGGACGGTGACGTCGATGCGGTCGAGCGGGACGTCGAAGAGCAGGTGTGCCTCGATGACCTCGAGCGCCTTGTTGACCAGCGTCGCGCAGTTGACGGTGATCAGCGGGCCCATCTGCCAGGTCGGGTGGGCGAGCGCCTGCTCGGGGGTCACGTCGGTCAGCTCGTCCCTGGACCGACCCCGGAACGGGCCGCCGCTCGCGGTGAGGACCAGCTTGCGCACCTCCGCGTGCTCCCCCGAGCGCAGGCACTGGGCGAGGGCGGAGTGCTCGGAGTCGACCGGGACGATCTGGCCGGGCGCGGCGAGGTCGCGGACGAGCGGGCCGCCGATGATGAGCGACTCCTTGTTCGCAAGCGCGAGCGTGCGTCCCTCGCGCAATGCGGCCAGCGTGGGTGCCAGCCCGGCCGCCCCGTCGATCGCGTTCAGCACCATGTCACACGGCCAGGCGGCCAGCTCCGCGGTGGCGGACGGGCCGGCGAGGATCCGCGGCAGCGCGAACTCGCCGCGCGCGTACCCGCGCTCCTGCGCCTCGGCGTACATGGCGAGCTGGATGTCCTGCACCGCGGAGGTGCGCGTGACGGCGACGGCCGCGACGCCGAAGTCGAGCGCCTGCCTGGCGAGCTCCTGGGGGTGCTTGCCCCCCGCCGCAAGGCCGACCACTCGGAACGCGTCCGGGTTGCGCCCGATGACGTCGAGGGCCTGGACTCCGATCGATCCGGTCGAACCGAGCAGCACGATGTCGCGGCGGCGAGTCTCCGATAGCACGGACCCATTGTCCAGCACCCGGGTCCCCCGGCGGCGCGGCCGTCCCGAGGACGTAAAGTCTTGGCGCAACGAACCGGACACCCACCGTCATTGCCTTTCGACCGGTACGGTCCTCGTCTACCCTGCTACCGCGGGGGACGGCGTACGTGACGGCGACGCCGCCGGTCCGCCCACTCGCAGCCAGGAGTCATCGCTTTGTCGCGCACCGCTTGGCGACACGAGGCCATCCGGGCCTGCGCGACGCGTGATCCCGTCCAGGTCGAGAAGGTGCTGCGCAGCTACACGGAGCTGTCGACCGGCACCGCCCCGGACGCGCTGAAGATGTTCCTCGTCCGCTGGCTGCGCCCGCCGGACTGGCCGCTGCTGCGGGGGCTCGCCGACTCCACCGACCCGTCGGCGCGGCAGGTCGCCGCCCTCCTCGTACCGTCCGCGTGGCTGGTGCGCGCGTCGGCCGCCGAGGCGCGGCTGCGCCGGCTGGCCAGGGACGAGTCCCCGGCCGTGCGCGACTGGGTGGCACTGGCGATCGCCGAACTGGTGACGTCCTACACCGACGGCGCGGACGTGGTGCGGCGCTGGGCCGGGCACTCGTCGGTGGAGGCGCGGCGCGCGGCCGCCGTGGGGACGGGCTGGGCGGCGGCGTCCGCCGACACCGCGACGGCCCGCCGGTTGCTCGACGCGCTGACGCCGCTCATGTCCGACCCCTCGGAGGAGGTCAGGTACCTGCTCGCCCCGGTCGCGATCGGCGACGGGATGCTGCGCTACCACCCGGACCTCACGCTGTCCTGGCTGGGCGCGCTGGCCAGCGCCCCCGAGCCGCAGACCCGCTGGGCCGTCGCCCGCGCGCTCGGCAGCCGCGCCGCCCGGGTGCACCAGGAGGCGGCGTGGCGGGTGCTGGCGCCCCTGGTCGAGGACCCGGAGCAGGAGGTCCGCCAGGCCGCCCGCCTGGCCGCGGCGTCGCTGAGCCCGACCCTCTTCTGACGCCCTTCCCACTTCACTCGGCCGCTCGCCAGTTCACTCGGCCGCTCGGCACCTCACTTGGCCGCTCGGGTCAGGATGCCCGGATTGCCCGCGTTCTCGACCGGAGCGGCCAAGTGAACTCGAGACGGGCCAAGTGAAGTGGGCCGGGACGTCGCGCGCCGACGGTCGGCAGGGACGGGCGGTGCGTCAGGCGCGGACGGCGACGAGGACGCGGTCGGGACCGTGCTGCCAGACCGTGCCGGCCTCGGCGAAGCCGGCGTCCCCGAGCAGCCGCACGTGGCCGGTGAAGTCCACGGCGTTCTCGCCGTGCCCGAGCGAGCGCCCGGCGCGGGACGCGACCAGCTCGGCCAGGTGCGGGTCGGCCTCGGCGTCCTCCCACCACGACCGCCACGCCGTGTCGTCCGGTACGACTCCGGCACGGCGGGCCACCGCCTCCCCCACCACGCGGTCGATCGCGGCGAGCCGCGGCGTGTCCGGGCCGTCGTAGAAGTGGTCGCCGTCCACGAACACGCCGCCCGGGCGCAGCAGCCCCGCGACCGTGCGGAAGGTCGCGGCGAGCTCGTGCTCGGTCAGCCAGTGCAGCGCCGTCGTGCTCACCACCGCGTCGACGGGACGGGTGAGGCCGAGCGCCTCGGTCCAGCCCGGCCGGCGCAGGTCGGCGTCGACGAAGCGCAGCCCGGGCCGGTGCCCGTACGCCGCCGCGGCCAGCCCGAGCAGCAGCGGGTCGACGTCCACGCCGACGACCTCGGCGCCGGGGAGCCGGTCGAGCACGCGGGCCGAGAGCGAGCCCGGCCCGCAGCCCAGGTCGACCACGAGCGGGTCGGGCCGGTCCGCCGCCGCCTCGACGACGTCGGCGACGACCTGGAAGCGCTCCTCCCTGCCGGTGAGGTACGTCTCCTGCTGCCGGTCCCACCGGTCGATCCAGGTGGCGGCGACGCTGGTGTCGAGCATGGCGACTCCGTTACTGTCGTAGGGGATTTCGTCAGTCACGAACGTAGACGAGGGAGCGTAACCGGTCAAGTGGACTTCAACAGTCACATGGACGCCGTGGTCACCGTCGCCGTCGACCTGGTCAACGCCGTGACGCCCGGCCGGGCCCGCGGCCGCGACTACCGGCCGCCGACCGGTTCCGAGCTGACCGACACCGTCGCCGGGGTGCTGCACCACACGACCCGCGACGGCCGCCGACACACGCCGCTCGACGACGCCGGCACGCAGCGGCTCGCGGCCGAGGCGACGCGCCTGCGCGCGGTGTTCGAGTCGGTCGACCGCGGCGACGTCGACGGGGCGGCCACGATCGTCAACGGGCTGCTCACGGACACCGGCGCGCGCCCGGTGCTCAGCCGGCACGACGGCGAACCGTGGCACCTGCACTTCCACGGCAGCGACGGAGGCGTGGTCAGCGGCTGGCTCGCCGCGTGCGCCACCGGCCTCGCCGTCGTGCTCGGCGGCGAGTACGCCGACCGGCTCGGAGTCTGCTCCGCGCCCGCGTGCGACCGCGTCTACGTCGACACGTCCCGAAACGGCACGCGCAGGTTCTGCTCCACGACCTGCCAGAACCGGGTCAAGGCGGCCGCGTACCGGTCACGACGGCAGCCGGCGTGACTCCTGGTCTGCCGCCCCGCGGACGGTATCGCCCGGTCGTGCGGTGGTCATCCACCCGGCCGCGCGCGCTCGGCGGCGGTCACCTCGTCGGTGTTCCGCGCGGCCGCGCCGAGCTCGGCCCGCGCGCGGTCGGTGGCGCAGCGCAGCGCGCCCAGCAGGCCGGCGTCGTCGCCCAGGGCGGACAGCACGAGCCGCGGGACGCTCGGCACGGATCTCGCCACGCGGTCGCGGAGCCGGTCGAGCAGCGGCGCCACGGCGGGCGTCATGCCACCGCCGAACACGATCGCCTCCGGGTCGTACGCCAGCGTCGCCGCCGTCGTCACCAGGGCCAGCCCGGAGAGGAAGCGGTCGCGCAGCCCGCGGACCGCTCGCGACGACCCGTCCGCGAACAGCTCGGTGGCGTCCGCCGCACGCAGGCCGCGCGCCCTCGCCTCGCCGAGCAGGCCGCCGCCGCTCGTGAACCGTTCGACGGGACCGCCGTCCGCGCCGGGGAAGAAGCCGAACTCGCCGGCAAAACCGGTGCGCCCCCGCAGCAGCCGGCCGCCCACGACCACACCGCAGCCGAGTCCGGTGCCGACGGTGAACATCACGACGTCTCCGCATCCGTTGACGGCTCCCGTCGTGGTCTCTCCCAGCACGGCGAGGTTGGCGTCGTTGTCGAAGACCACGTGCTCACCGAACGCCGCCCGCAACCGGCCCACGAACCGGTCGCCGTCGATCTGCGGCAGGTTGACCGCGCTGCGGACCGAGCCGTCCGCCGGGGAGACGACGCCCGGCACGCCGACCGCGACCGCCCGCACCGGCCGGTCCGCCGCCAGCTCGGCGTGCACCCGCTCGACGAACGCGACCAGCCAGCTCGCCAGCGCCGTACCCGAGCGCGACGTCGGAGTCGCCCGGCGGCGCACCTCCCGGCCGCGCCCGGCGAGATCGCCGACGGCGACCCGGCAGCTGGACCCGCCGAGATCGACGCCGACCACGCAGCCGGCCTCGGGTGCCACCTCGATCTCGACCGCCCGCCGGCCCCGGCCGGACCTGGCCGTGCGGCCGACCTCACGGACCATGCGCTCGGCGACGAGGTCGTCGACGGTACGGGAGAGCGTGGACGTGCTCAGCCCGGTGCGCAGCGCGACCGCGGTCCGGGTCGTGCGGCCGGCGTCCAGCAACGCGCCGAGCACGGCTGCCCGGTTCACCCGCCTCGCGTCGGTCGCCTCCATCGCGCCACCATTCGTCCCAGCTTGAAACTAATTGCAGTCTGGGAATTGTAGCCCGCGCGATCTGCGAGCGGCCAGTCCCACTATCGTGCGAGCGTGGCGGTCATCGAGATCGGGACGCTCGCCGAGTTCGACGAGCTCATCGCGAGCGGGCGGCACACGTTGCGCGGCGTGCGGCTGCAGTCGCTCGACCTCACCGGGCGCACGGACGCGCTGCGCGCGCTCAAGGCCGACGGCGCCGTCTTCCTCGGCTGCGTTCTCGAGCCGGAGGCCGTCGTGCACGTGCGGGAGACCGGTGGGCTGGTGTTCCCGCCGGTGCCGGGCGTGCCGTTCGACCCGTACCGGGCGAGGCTCTACACCGCCGACGAGCTGTACGAAGGACTGCCAGAGCACGGGTACTCCGCCACGCTGGACGCGGTCCTGTACGCGTGGTACCGCGACCCGGCGTCCCGGGCAGACGTCTTCCACACCCTGCTCCGCGCGATCCACGACGACGCGATGAGCGACGGGCTCACCGAACTGCTCGCCGACCGGCCCGTCATCGGCGTCATGGGCGGCCACGCGCTCGTGCGCGGCGAGGAGGACTACGCCGCCGCGGCGCGGCTGGGGCGCACGCTCGCCCGCGCCGGCCTGCTCGTCGTCACCGGCGGCGGGCCGGGCGCGATGGAGGCCGCGAACCTCGGCGCCTACCTGGCGCCGGCCCGCGACGACGCCCTCGACCTCGCCCTCGGCAAGCTGGCCGAGGCCCCGCGGTTCGCACCGGACGTCGGCGCATGGGCGCTCGCCGGGTTCGCCGTCCGGCGGGCGCTGTGGCCGGAACAGCCGGGGACGAGCGTCGGCATCCCGACGTGGTTCTACGGCCACGAGCCGCCGAACGTCTTCGCGAGCCACATCGCCAAGTACTTCGCCAACGCGACGCGCGAGGACGGGTTGCTCGCGCGCAGCACAGCGGGCGTGGTCGTGCTGCCCGGCGCCGCCGGCACGGTGCAGGAGATCTTCCAGGCGGCCACGCCCGCCTACTACGCCAGGGACGGGCACGCGGCACCCATCGTGCTCGTCGGGCGCGAGTACTGGACCGAGACGCTGCCGGCATGGCCGCTGTTGCGCGTGCTCGCCCGCGACCGCGACATGGCCGGGCGCATCCATCTCGTCGACCACGTCGACGAGGTCCCCTCGGTCCTCTAGGCGACGGGCGGCGGCCTACGGCCGTGGCGGCTTGACGTTCTTGTACGTCTTCCGCAGCGGCGCCGTCCAGCGCCACGAACGGGTGCCGGTGAGCTGCTCCACCCTGGCACGCGCGGCGTCGCGCTGGCTGGTGAGGCGGGTGACCCGCTTCTCGAGCCTGGAGACCTTGCGGTGCAGCTTCGCCTCGCTCGGCGACATGTCCGCGACCGGCCACGGGTAGTCGAGCGCCTTGTCGTCCCTGCGCATCTGCCGGAAGTACCTGCGCCGATTCCGCTCGTACCGCCGGTATTCGTCCAGGTGCCCGGCGTCGGCCGGCCCGGCGCCCGTGAGTTCGTAACCGTAGCCCTGCAACGCCGCACCCATGACCGACTCGCAGACGGCGAGCTGCCAGGGCTCCAACTGCTCGCGGAACGCGCCCACGGAGCGGTCCGAGACCTCCTGCCGCGTGCGGACGTGCCACGTCTGGTACTCGGGGACGACGTCGTCGGCGAGCTGCTCCGGCCGCAGCATCGCGTCGTCGAAATCCTCACCGAGGAAGGCACACAGCCCGCGCAGCTCCTTCTCCGGGTCCGTGACGAGACGTTCGTAGTGCAGCTCGTGGAACGTGTCCGGGGCGAGCTTGGCGCGTGCCTGCTCGGCGTTCTCCGCGGCCTCCATCCAGGTTCTGACCCGGTGGTTGAAGCCCTCCACGTCGAACGGCGGAACGGTCGCCATGGAGGCGACGGCGTCGCGGCCGTCCCGAACGATGTGGACGAACTGCGCCGCGGGGAACATCCGCTGGATCGCCCACATCGTGTTGCGGTAGTAGGGCCGCTTGTCGCCCCAGCGGAGCTTGCCGTTCTGCTCGGAGTACGCCCGCAGCACGAGCCCGACCGCGGCACCGACCGTCCACGCCTCGTCGACGATCCGGCCGGTGATCCACCCCGGGTCGAGCTGCAGGTCGGCGAACCACTCGGCGGTGACGATCCGCTCCGCGAGCAGGCGGCGGTTGCCCTCCTCCGCGAGGTCGCCGAACTCGGCGCGCCCGAGGTACACGGGCAGCACGAACCTGTTCTCCATCGGGATGGCGATCCTGGGATGCCGGTGCAGCATCAGGCTGAGCAGCGTGGTGCCGGAACGGGCGCTACCCAGGATGAAGATCGGTCGACCACGGCCCCCGTAGATGGCGGCCTCCTTCGTAACGAGACGGCCAGACAACGGGCAACCATAGACCATCCGGCTGGACGGGACGGCGGAGGCTGTGCCGTCACATCCGGGCGATCGACAGCAGCGCGTCGCGGAACCGCGAGGTGCCCTCGGGGTCGGCGAACCGGCCGATGTCGTAACAGATCACGTGCTCGCAGCCGGCGTCCCGGAACGCCTCGAGGCGTTCCCGCACGTCCTCCGGCGAGCCGTGCAGGACCGCGTCCGCGACGACCGCGTCGGGGATCGCGGCCGCCAGCGACGCGGCGCGTTCCGGTGGCACGTCGTTCGGGATGTAGGCGTGTGGCAGCGGGTACGTGGCACCGTGCCGCGCGAACCCGTCGCGCCCCCGGTACAGCGCCACGGCGCGCACCGACGGGTGCCGCAGCAGCGCGACGCTCTCCGCGCGCGTGGGCGCCAGGGCCGACCAGACGAACAGCGCCGGCCGGATCGCCGCGGGGTCGCGTCCCGCACGCTCGGCGTGCTCCCGCAGTGCGCCAAGGCTCGCCCGGTACGCCTCCGGGGTCAGGCTCGTGGGGATCCAGCCGTCGGCGTGTGCGGCCGTGAGCTCGAGCATCCTCGGGCCGTGCGCGGCGACGTAGAGCCGGAACGGCGACACGTCGACCGCCCCGAGCGGCGCGCCCGCCCGTCCCGTGCGCAGTCCGTCCAGGGCGGCCAGCGCGGGCCGCATGTACGAGAGCCGGCCGGTGCGTTCCAGACCCGGGTGCAGCCCGAACGGGCGCAGCTGCCCGGGATCGCCCACGCCGAGCCCGAGCAGCATCGGCCGGCCGCCGAGCCAGCCGACCGTGCTCGCCGTCTGCGCGAGCGCGACGGCGCTGCGGCGTACCGGGTCGGTGACGGCGACGCCCAGCCGAACCCGCCGGGTCGCCGCGGCACCCGCGGCGAGCAGCGACAGCGGCTCCAGGATCCGGTGCGGGTCGGCGAGCACGCCGCCGTCGACCCCGCGCGGGAACCAGCCCTGCAGATGGTCGATGAGCCACGCGGCCGCGATCTCGTCGTGCGCGTCGGCCCAGCGCACGTCGTCCAGTGGATCGGCCTCCGGGTACACGGAGACCGGCGACCCCAGGGTGAATCCTGCGCTCAACTGCCGACCTCGACGGCCGGCGCGTCGGTGACGCTGCGGCCGGCGCGCCACTCCCTGAGGAACACCGCCGCCACCGCGGACACGACGCCGGCGAGGCTCATGTACACCGCGACGAGCACCCAGCCGCCGTACGCGCCGAGCAGCCACGTCGCGATGATCGGCGCCAGCGCGCTGCCGACCACCGTCCCCAGCGTGTAGCCCAGCGACATCCCGGTGTACCGCACCGCGGGCGGGAACACGTGCGCGAAGAAGACCGGCATCGTGCCGTAGGTCGCCGTGTAGGGCAGGAACAGCAGCAGCGAGCCGGCCAGCATCCAGCCGAGCGACCTGGTGTCGAGCCCGGCGAACCAGACGTACGGGAGCACCGCCATGCCGACGACGCCCGCGATGAAGATCGGCTTGCGGGCGCCGGTGCGGTCGGAGAGCCAGCCGAAGAACGGGATGCCGACGATGGTGAGCACGTTGACGGCGAGCACGATCTGCAGGATCACGCTATCGTCCAGGGCGAGGTGCGTCGTGCCGTAGCTCAGCGAGAACACGGTGCCGACGTAGAACGTGACGCCTGCCGAGACGTAGGCGAGGCACATCAGCACCGCCCGCATCGGGTGCCTGGTCAGCACCTCGCCGATCGGCGCGCGGCGGATCTCGCCGCGGGCCTTGACCGCCTGGAAGTCGGGACTCTCGGCCAGCTTCACCCGGATCACCAGGCCCATGACGACGAGCGCCGCGCTCAGCAGGAACGGCACCCGCCAGCCCCATGCGGCGAAGGCGGCGTCCGGCAGCTGGGAGACGAGCAGGAACACCAGGTTCGCGAGCAACGAGCCCCACGCCGCACCGGTGTTGACGAACGCGCCGAACACGCCGCGCCGGCGTTCGGTCGCGTGCTCGACGCTCATCAGCACCGCGCCGCCGTACTCGCCGCCGAGCGAGAGGCCCTGGACGACGCGCAGCACGACGAGCAGGATCGGTGCGCCCACGCCGATCGAGGCGTACGTCGGCAGCAGGCCGACGCAGAACGTCGCGGCGCCCATCAGCGACAGCGTCACGACGAGCATCGACTTGCGGCCGAGCCGGTCGCCGAAGTGCCCGAACAGGACACCGCCGAGCGGGCGCACGACGAACGCGAGCGCGAACGTCGAAAGGGAGAGCAGGACGCTGGCGAGCGGGTCGTGGTTGGGGAAGAACAGCTTCCCGAACACGAGCGCGGACGCCGTGCCGTAGCTGAAGAACTCGTACCACTCGACCGTCGTGCCGGCGAGGCTCGCCAGGACGACGCGGACGGGCCCGGAACGAGGGACCGACGCGGCGGGAAGTGCGGACATGGCGTACTCCTCAGGTCTGGTGCGCGAAGAACGTGTCGGTCAGGTCCCGTACGACGGCGGCCTCGGCACGCACGGCGGACAGCCGCACGTAGTCGTCGCCGAGCAGGTCGCCCTCGTCGGGGACGCCGAACATGACGGTCGGGATGCCGCGGGCACTCGGCCCGCCGGCGTCGAACGATCCCCCGTACACGGTGTGCCGCACGTCGCCCAGGTGGGCACGGACCGCGGCGTCCAGCGGCGCGAGGACGTCCCGGCGGTCCGGCGGCAGGTACGCGGGCAGCATGCAGACGCCCTGCCGCACCTCGACCTCGCACCCGAACGGCCGCAGGCCGGCGAGCGCGGCGCGCACCTCGTCGACGGCGGCCGCGGGATCGGTGCCGGGCAGCAGCCGCCGGTCGACCACGATGCGCCCCGACCCCGGCAGGGTGTGCGGCGCCAGCGGCTCGTAGCTCACCTGGTACGGAAGCACCTGCTCGCGGCCGAGCTCCGGGTGCACGTTGCGGCCCGCAGCGGCGTCCAGTTCGCGGAGCGCGGCGACGACGTCCGCCACGGCGTCGATGACCCGGCCCGACTGGGGCGGCGACGAGGAGTGGGCGGTGCGCCCGGTGACGTCGACGAGCACGTCCACGCGGCCGCGGTTGCCGATCGTCACGTCGAACCCGGTGCAGAACAGTTGGACCACGAGGTCGGGCGTACGCGGCAGCCCGTCGAGGATCGCCCACGAACAGTCGTGGCTGCTGCGCCCCTCGTTGTTCACGCAGAGGTAGAGCGTGCCGTGCAACGGTTCCGCCGCGGCGAGCCGTCGGGCGAGGTCGAGCAGCACCGCCTGGTGCGCCTTGTTCTGAGTGACGCCCTGGCCGAACAGGCAGGGCTCGTCGACGCCGAGCTCCACCGGCGTGCGGATCTCTCCGGACCACGGCTCGGCCATCAGGTTGTGGTGCTGGCTGGGCGTGTAGGCCATGAACGCGAGGCACGGGCCGTCGCCGTCGCCGAAGGCGGCCGCGAGCTGGTTGCGCGGCAGGTCGAGCAGGTCGCGCACGCCGACGTCCAGGAACGCCGGGCGCAGGTGCTCCTGGACGTAGTGCACGAGCGTCGGGTGGTCCGGCTCGATCAGCGTCTCGCGACCCAGCGGCACCGCGGACGGCACGGTGGCGAGGTGCGCGAGCGTGTCGACGAGGTGGTCACCCATCCAGCTCGCCTCCGGCCGCGCGCAGCTTCGGCAGGACGTCGCCGCCGAAGGTCTCGACCAGCTCGCTCGGCAGCGTGTAGTTGCCGACGTGGCGCAGGTAGAAGCCGGTGGCGCCGAGCGCTACGGCGCGACGTGCCCGCGCGATGATCTCGTCGACGGTGCCGAACAGGCAGAACGTCTCGGCGAACCGCACGGCCATCTCGTCGCTGACCCAGCGGCCGGCATGCCGCACCGCGAGGTCCCAGTCCTCCGCATGGACCATGTCCGGGTACACCTCGGGGACGTGCGGCGGGGGCGCGAGCTCGATGCCCGCGATGCGGAGGAAGTCCTGGCCGCCGATGGTGGCCATGTGCAGGCAGATCGGCTTGAGTACGGCGGCGTCCCGCTCGACGTCGTCGGTCACCTTGCAGAACGCGCCGACCGTGAGCTCCACGTCGTCGACCCGGCCCGCCGCCGCCATGCCCTCGCGCACCGCGTTCCTCGTGCCGGTCACCGTCTCCGGCGAGATGCCGGCCAGGGTGACGACGCCGTCGGCCGTCTCCCCCGCGAGCGCGAGCGTCTTCGGGCCGCTCGCCGCGATGTGCACGGGAACGGTGCCGGCGGCGTCCTTCAGCCGCACCCGGCGCGGGCCGTACTCGCGGGACTCCCCGGCGAGCAGCGTCCGTATCGTCGTGATCGCCTCGCGCAGCTCGGCACGCCGCGTCGGGGGTAGCCCGATCGGCTTCACCGAGCTGTCGCCCGTGCCGAGCCCGAGCAGCACCCGGCCTGGTGCGAGCTCGGCGACCGTGTTCACGCCGGACGCCACCACCGTGGCGTGCCGGGTGGCGACGTTGGTGACGGCGGTCGCGAGGGCGATCCGCTCGGTGCGCACCGCCGCGAGCCCCAGCACCGTGAACACGTCCCGCCACAGCAGCTGCGAGTCGGCCACCCAGGCGACGTCGAACCCGTAGTGTTCGGCGCGGGCGACCTCGGCGGCCACCTCGTCGGCCCGCCGGCACGGCGGGATCCGTACGCCGACGCTCAGCCGGCCGGGTCGCGGGTCCATGGCCGAGGAACGTAGTCTGTTGTCTGACATCAGTCAATAGGTGGTGGCAGGATGGCCTCGTGAGCACCACGGAGCAGGCGCGGTACGAGCCCCTCGAGCGACGGTCCGTGCCCGACATCGTCGCCGAACGGCTGGCGGCCGAGATCGAGTCGGGCACGCTGCGGCCGGGCGACCGCCTCCCCTCCGAGCCGGAGCTGGCCCGGCAGTTCCACGTCGGCCGCAGCTCGCTGCGCGAGGCGATCAGGAAGCTGCACACGCTCGGCGTGCTCGAGGTCGTGCGCGGCCGGGGCACGTACGTGCGGCAGCGCACCGAGGCCGACCTCAGCCCCCAGTTCGTCGAGTGGGGTGCCGCGTCCGGCGCGGAGGTGGCCGAGGTGCTCGAGGTGCGCCTCGGGCTCGAGCTCGCCGCGGCGGGGCTCGCGTGCATCCGCGCGACGCAGCCGGACGTCGACGCGCTCGCCGCGCGGTGCCGTGAACACGACGCGGCCCGGCCGTCCGGCGACATCGAGGAGCTCGTGCGTACCGACGAGCAGGTGCACGAGGCGCTCGTCCGCGCGGCGCACAACCGCCTGCTCCTGCAGACCTATCTCACCCTCGTGCCCCGGCTGCACGAGTTCCGCAGGCACTCGCTCGCGATCGACCGGTCCGACGGGCGGTTCGACCCGCACCACCGCGCCCTGCTCGCCGGTGTGGTGCACCGGAACCCCGCCGCCGCCCGGGAGGCCGTGGTCCGCCACATCGGCGCGCTGTACGGCGAGGTGCGCGTGGCCGTAGACAAGGACGCCGGCCACGAAGCGCCGTCGATGCTCGACTTCGCCTCCGTCTTCGGCATCGTCACCTGACACCCGGGCGGGAACAAGCAGTAAACCGAACGGTGTGGAGAGACCTGGTTCGCGCAGCTCGGCGGCGTGCCGTATGATACGGCGGCGCGCGGCGTCGTGGAGCGCCGCGCTCGTGGTGTCCGGCCGCAGCTCGGGGGCGGCCGGACACCGCCGTCTCAGCCGCCGGACGCCGTGGTCGTCGCGAGCTGCCCGCAGGCGCCGTCGACCTC
>DASUWX010000135.1:0-4660 GCA_036378185.1 Streptosporangiales bacterium
AGGTGATGGGCTTCGATCCGCCGGGGGTGCCGAAGCTGGCGATGGAAGGCGGTGCCGGGTGAGCGTGCCGTCACTGGGATCGGGTCTCGACTGGCAGCCGGCGGTCGAAGCCCCCGACCTGCTCGCACCGGCCGTCGCGGCCGCGTTCACCGAGCTGGACGGCGTGGCGAAGCAGACGTTCGTCGCGCCCATCGACGCCGAACTGGCTGACACAGCGGCGTTCTGCGAGCGCTACGCCATCGGGCTGGACGTGTCCGCCAACTGCGTCGTGATCTCCGGCAAGCGGGGCGGCGACGCCCGGCACGCGGCGTGCATGGTGCTGGCGACGACGCGCGCGGACGTCAACACCGTCGCGCGCAAGCGGCTGGACGTGCGCAAGGCGTCGTTCCTGGCGATGGACGACGCCGTGGCGCTCACCGGGATGGAGTACGGCGGGATCACGCCGGTCGGGCTGCCGCGCGACTGGCCGGTGCTCGTCGACGCCGCCGTGGCGGCGACGCCGTGGGTCGTGATCGGCAGCGGCGTCCGCCGGTCCAAGCTCGCGCTACCGGGCGAGGCGCTCACCCTGCTGCCCGGGGCCGAGGTGGTCGAGGGCCTCGGTCGCCCGGCCGGTCAGCCGAAGTAGCGGCGCAGGCGGCCGGACAGCTCGGCGACCGCAGTGGCGTCCCCGTGCGGCGCGCCCGGCCACTCGTCGGCACTGTGCCAGCGGTACTCCTCCGGTGTGCCGCGGTGGCGGACGTAGACGTGCTGGTGGAAGTGCTCCATGCCCGCGCTGATGACCGCGGCGTGCACGAACGCGACGTCGAGCTCCCGGCGCAGCGCCCTCGCCGCCGTGCGCGCCGCCATGCCGACGGCCGCCGCCTCGGCGTCGGTGAGCCCGTCGAGGTACGGCGCGTGCCGCCGGGTCTCGACGATCAGATGGCCGAGCACGACCGGCTGCCCGCCCGGCCGCGCGTGGGAGACGCTGACCAGGTCGTCCTGCCAGACGAACGGGCCGGCGAGGGGCCCTTCACCCCGCAGCTTGGCGCAGATCACGCACTCGTCACCGCTCACCGCCGGCTCCTTCCACGATCATGGAGAGTCCATGTCGGCCTGGCAGCACAGAGTCTTCACGATCATCGAGTCGGCACGGCCGCTACCGGCTCCGTCCGTCCCTGTCCGACAAGAGCCTGCCGACCTTCCGTGCGCTGTCTCGGACCCTGCGCTGCCTGTCACTGCGCGACGTGCCGGACGCCTGCTTCCTCATCGTCAGCAAAGCGCTCGTGGCCTCCTGCACCGCCCGGCGGAGCTCCGCGTCACCTCGAAAGTTCTTGTTCAACCCTTCGAGCAGCTCACGGCGTTGCCTGCCCCATTTGTCGGGGGCGTCCGACGGGTCCAGCTGCGCGAGCGCCTCGAGCTGTTGGCGCACCTGTTCCGTCGCGCTGCGCGAACCTCTGTTCCCCATGCCGCACCGTTCGTCTCGTCCCGGTCAACGCGCTCCGCCTCGGCCCCGTTCCCACCGATGACGGGCCCGGCTGTTCTCACGTACGCCGCCGGTCCGCCTTTCCAGCTCCCGCCTCAGCGCGTCTCCCCGCAGCTTCCCGAGGCCACTGCTGTCCAGCCATCGCTTGAACTCCGGGTCGTTCTCCAGGCGCTCGACCCGCTTTCCACGCCAGGAATCCCGGAAGCCTTTCAATCCCATCGAGTCGTTCCCCCCGCCAGGTCGCCGGTGGCCCGGCACGCCGTGGCGAGCAGACGCACCCGGGTGTCGAAGAGGTTCCGGGCCTGCCGCCGCGGGCCCCGGCCTCGATGATCCCATCCGATGCCGGGCTCCCGCCACGACCGGGATCAGTCGACGTCCGCCGGGCCGGTCGGGTCCGCGAGGCGTTCGACGATCCGGGCGACCAGCTCCGGTGAGTTCCGGCCGACCGACAGCGGCGGCAGGTCGTCCGGGGCGAAGAAGCCGACGTCGCTGATCTCGCCGTGCGAGCCGCCGTCTGCCGTGCGCGGCGCCGGACCGGCGATGCGGCAGGCGACGACGACCTTGTACACGTGGTACGGGTGCGGCGGGTGGTGCCAGCGCTCGGCGTCCCGGTCGTAGAGGCCGACGAGCCCCGTCGCCTCCACCAGGTAGCCTGCCTCCTCCGCCGTCTCGCGGACCGCGGCACGGACGGGCGAGTCGCCGACGTCGGCCCAGCCGCCGGGCAGTGCCCAGAGCCCGTCGGAGCGTTCCCGGACGAACAGCAACCGCCCGGACGCGTCCCGCACGGCGGCACGGACGTCCACCTTCGGCGTGACGTAACCGGTGTCCGGCAGGTACAGCCCCGCGACCCGTTCCGGTGTGGCGGCGGCGAGGTCGGCGAGCATCTCGACCGCCATGGCGTGCAGGCGCCGGTACCGCTCACGGTCGTAGCCGTCGGTCGTGTAGGTGAGGCCGTTGGCCGCCATGGCCTGCAGCTCGCGCACCCGGGACAGCCAGTGCGACGACGCGGTCACGGGCCGGGGAGACGTGTCCATGCTGGGACGACCCTATCCGCGCGGCGGGATCGGCGATCGCACACTCACTCGTCAACGGGCGTACTCGGTGGCCCGGGACTCCCGGACGACGGTGACGCGGATCTGGCCCGGGTAGGTCAGCTCCTCCTCGACCTGCTTCGCGATGTCCCTCGCGATCACCTGCGCGTGGATGTCGTCCACCTCCTCCGGCAGCACCATCACGCGCAGCTCCCTGCCGGCCTGCATCGCGAACACCCGGTCGACGCCGTCGCGTGCCGTGGCGATCTGTTCGAGGCGCTCCAGCCGCTTCACGTACGCCTCCAGTGACTCGCGGCGCGCGCCCGGACGCCCACCGCTGATCGCGTCGGCCGCCTGGGTCAACACCGCCTCGACGGTGCCCGGCTCCACCTCGTTGTGGTGCGCCTCGATCGCGTGCACGACGTCGTCACTCTCGCCGTACCTGCGGGCCAGCTCGGCTCCCGCGAGGGCGTGGCTGCCGTCGACCTCGTGGGTGAGGGCCTTGCCGACGTCGTGCAGGAACGCACAGCGGCGGCACAGCGCGGCGTCGAGGCCGAGCTCGGCGGCCATCGCGGCCGCGAGGTGGCCGCACTCGATCAGGTGGCCGAGCACGTTCTGTCCGTAAGAGGTGCGGTACTTGAGCCGGCCGAGGTAGGTGACCAGCTTGGGGTGCAGGTCGGTGATCCCCATCTCGAGGACGGCGTCCTGCCCGGCCCGCTCGATCAGGTCCTCGACGTCGCGGCGGCTGCGCTCGTAGACCTCCTCGATCCGGTGCGGATGGATCCGGCCGTCGGCGAGGAGCTGGTCGAGGGTGAGCCGGGCGACCTCCCGCCGGACCGGGTCGAAGCAGGACAGCAGGACGGCCTCCGGAGTGTCGTCGATGATCAGGTTCACACCGGTCGTCGACTCGAACGCGCGGATGTTGCGGCCCTCGCGGCCGATGATCCGGCCCTTCATGTCGTCCGCACGCAGCTGCACCACGGTCACGACCGACTCGGCCGTCTGGTCGGCCGCGACCCGCTGGATCGCGCCGGTGACGATCGCGCGCGCCCGTGCCTCGGCCTCGCGCTCGGCGGCCCGCTCGATGTCGCGCGCGCGGACCGCAGCGGCCCGCTTCGCGTCGTGCTCCAGGGACGCGAGCAGCTCGGCCCGCGCCTGCTCGGCGGTGAGCCCGGCGGCCTGCTCCAGGACGCGGCGCCGCTGCGCGTCGGCGCCGGCGAGCTCGGCGCGCAACCGTTCCAGCTCGGCCGCCCGGTCGTCCAGCGTTCGGGCCCGCTCGGCGACCCGGTGCCGCTCGGCGTCCAGCCGGTCCTCACGCTCGTGCAGCCGCTGTTCGCGACGCTCCCGCTCGGCGGCGAACCTCGCCGCCTCGTCCCGGAGCGTGTCGCTCCGTTCGGCCAGCCGCGTGCGCTCGGCCGCGAGCCGCTCGTCCTCCTCGTCGAGCCGCGCACGCTCGGCGCGCAGCCGCTCCTCCTCCGCGGCGAGGCGTTCGTTCCGCTGCGGGTCGGCGTCGGTCGCAGGCGTCCTCCGGGACTGGGACTGCCGGACGACCACGACGACGAGTGCGACCACCACGGCCAGGAGGACCGCGTCGACGGCGAGGTCACCGGTGGTCACGCGCGGCCTCGTCCCGTGACGCGGGAGACGGGCCGGTCCCGGGCCGTACGCTTCATCGGGCGCTCCCTCCTGTGCCGTCCGAGCGGACGGCGGCGGCGAGGCGCGTCGGCGCGTCAGTCGATGCGGGCGGCGACGCGAAGACGTCCGGCCGCGCCGGCGGCATGCCGTGTCCGGGCGAGCCTTGGTCGAGTCACCCCGATGGAACTCCGGAGCGTCACCCCTCCTCACGGCCTCCGCTGGTGTCGCTCACACCACTACCGGCGTATGTCATTGCGCTGACGCGCGTATCGTCGCCTCTTTCGTCGAGGCTAAGCCTCGGCCATGACCGGGGCAACCCGTGGTACGGACCGGTGCGGGGCGCGTCTCACAGGCTGAACTGCTCTGCGCCACCGGCGCCGTCATCGTCACCCTCGGCGCCGGAACCGATCGCCTCCTCGACGACGCGCATCGCGACGCCGGGCGGGTAGCCCTTCCGCGCGAGCATGCCCGCCAGCCGGCGCACCCGGCGCGGCCGGTCGAGGTTGCGTGTGCCGGGGAGCTTGCGGGCCAC
>DASUWX010000136.1:0-11938 GCA_036378185.1 Streptosporangiales bacterium
CGGTGCAGCGGCGCGCGCGCCGGGGCCGCCGGGCGGGCAAGCTCGACGTGCACGCGGACGATCAGGTCGGCGAGCGTGAGCCGCAGCGCGCGTGCCGCGGCCGCGAGGACCTCGGACGACGGCTCCTTGCGGCCGCGCTCGATCTCGGACAGGTACCCCATCGAGATGCCGGCGGCGTCGGCCACGTCCTGCAGGGTGCGGCGCTGCGCCTGGCGTTCGCGCCGCAGCACCTCGCCGACGAGATCGCGCCAGAGCGGCTCCCGCCGGATCGGGCGCAACGGGACTACGGGTGCTGGGCGGTGCTCGGGCTCGCTCATCTCACCAGGGTAGGAGCGGCGGGCGCGGCCGGGGGAACGATTTCCTTCCGCCCTCGGCGAAAGCGGCGGGAACCGGTGCCCCTCACGGGTCGGGCGGCAGGCGCTCCGGAAGGCCGAAGCGGGGGTAGAGCTCATCGAGGTGGAAGCGGGTGACCGCGCGCAGCCGGTCGCCCGCGACGGTGAGCACGAACAGCCCGCCTGGCGTGGCGACGGCGTCCGGGCGCGGGGCGAGGTAGCTGCCGAACGCGGGCTGGCCGTTCGCGGCGGCGGGCAGCAGCCGGACGACCCGGTTGCCGCGGTAGCCGAACGAGGCATGCAGGAACGCCGCGATCGCCGTGCGCCCGTGATACTCGTGCGGCGCCGGCGGCATGGACAGCCAGGCGTCGTCGGTCAGCAGCGCGACCACGCCGTCGACGTCGGCGGCGGTGTAGGCCGCCGCGAACCGCCGGCTCACCTCGCGGGCCGCTGCCGGCGCCGGGCGCGCGGAGGCCGGGACGCCGTGCGCGCCGCGGTCGCGGTCGAGCGCAGCCCGGGCGCGCTGCAGGATGCCCTTGACCGCGGTCCGGCTGGTGTCCAGCATGTCGGCGACCTCGTCCGGGCCGAAGCCGAGCACGTCGCGGAGCACGAGTGTCGCGGCCTGCCGCGGCGGCATCCGCTGCAGCGCCGCCACGAACGCCAGCTCGACGGACTCGGTCGCCTGGTAGCGCGCGTCGGGCCCCGGCGCGGTGTCGGCGACGCCCTCGAGCATGGTGTCCGGGAACGGCTGCAGCCAGGTGATCTCGCCGCGCCGGCTGGGATCCGGCGGTCGGAACGGCGGCACCGGCTCGGTGACGACCCGCCGGCCCGCGTCGCGCATCGCGTTCAGGCAGCGGTTGGTGGCGATGCGGTACAGCCAGGAGCGCACCGACGCCCGCCGCTCGAACCCCGCGAGACCGCGCCACGCGGCCAGCAGCGTCTCCTGCACCGCGTCCTCCGCGTCGGTGAGCGAGCCGAGCATGCGGTAGCAGTGCACGACCAGCTCGCGCCGGTGCGGTTCGGTCAGCTCCCGGAACGCCCGCTCGTCGCCGGAGCGGGCGCGGTCGAGGACGCTCTGCTCCACAGCAGAGATCCTGGCACGAATCTCCGACAGAGCGTTCCGATCGCCGGCGCGACGGTGTCGGTAGGGGCAGAGGGAAAGCCGACGAGAAGGGACCCCGACCATGTCCGAGACCACCAGCCCCGCCCTGAAGACCGCGCTGGACTACTTCCAGGCGTGGACCTCCGGCGACCTCGACGCCGCGATGGCGTACGTCGCCGACGACGTCGTCTGCGACGCGCCGGCCGGACGGCTCGAAGGCGCCGCGGCGTACCGCGCCTTCATGGCGCCGTTCGTGCAGATCCTGAAGCGGGCCGAGCTGATCGCCTCGTTCGGCGACGCCGACACCGCGGTGGTCGTCTACGACACCGAGACCGTGCCGGTGCCCAGCGCGCCCGCGGCGGAGTGCGTGACGGTCCGGGACGGCAGGATCACCTACAGCCGGTTCATCTTCGACCGCGCGCCGTTCGATGCCGCCCGCAAGGCCGCGGGCTGACGCGGGCCGCTAGGCGAGGGCGGCGGTGACGAGGTCGGCCAGGCGCTGAGCGGTGGCGAAGCTCGGCGCCAGCCGGTTCTTGGTGAGCGCGAACGCCGTCCCCGTGCGCGGGTCGGCGTACGCGTAGCTGCCGCCGCCGCCCGGCCAGCCGAACGCCGTCGGCGGCTCGTCCGGCCCGGCGCCGATCCGGCCGAGCGGGAAGCCCAGCGCGAGCCGGGCCGGGGTGCCGAACAGCCGGTCGGTGCCCTCGAAGGCCGGCGTGGACATGGCGCCCAGCACGTCGGCGTCGACGATCCGGCCGTCGAGCAGGGCGCCGTACACGCCCGCGATCGCGCGCGCCGTCACCGTGCCGACGGACGGGACGTCGGCCGTCAGCACGGCGGGGTCGTTGCCGAACGACGCGGCCGGACGCAGCTGCCAGGAGGCGATCCCCGGGACCGGGCTGTCCGCCGACGGCGGCTCGGCGTCCTCGAGCCGGGCGAGCCCGGGCAGCTCGGGCTCGGGGACGCCGAAGTACAGCTCGCCCGCGAGGCCGAGCGGCGTGGCGACGCGGTCGCGCAGCAGTGCCGACATGGGCAGGCCCGTCAGCCGGCGCGCCAGCTCGCCGACGAGGAAGCCGAACGTGTACGAGTGGTAGCCGGTGGCAGTGCCCGGCGGCCACCACGGCTCGGCCGCGGCGAGCGTCGCGCTCACGCCGACGGCGTCGCCGAGGTCGGCGGCCGTGATCTCGGGCGGCAGCGCGGGCAGCCCGACGGTGTGGGTGAGCACGTGGCGCAGCGTCGCGTCCGCCTTGCCGTGCGCCGCGAACTCGGGCCACGGCCCGGCGAGCCGGGTGTCGTACCCGACCAGGCCGTCCGCGACCAGCAGGTGCGCGACCGTGACGGCCATCGCCTTGCCGGCGGAGAAGCTGAAGAACGGCGTGTCCGGCCGCACCGGGCGTCCGGTCGCCGGGTCGGCGACGCCGGCGGCGGCGTCCACCACGAACTCGCCGCGGTGCACGACGGCGACCTGCAGGCCGCGTTCGGCGCCGTCGCCGACGAGCTCGTCGAGGACCTGCTGTACGTGCCGCCCGAGATCGCTCATCGTGGCATTCTGCCGCGGGCGTCCGCCGGTGTCCCTTTACTCGGGCTTTACACGGCCGGTCGACGGGGGTTGAGTGAGAGCCATGCAGTTCGGGGCGGCGGCAGAGCACTACGACCGGTTCATGGGCAGGTACACGCCCGGGCTCGCGGTCGGGCTCGCCGACGCGGCGGGGGTGCGGCCCGGGATGTGCGTGGTGGACGTCGGCTGCGGCCCGGGCGGCCTGACGCGCGAGCTGGTCGCACGTGCCGGCGCCGAGAACGTCGCCGCGATCGACCCGGCGCCGCAGTTCGTCCGCGCCTGCCGCGACCGCAACCCGGGCGCGGACGTCCAGGTGGGCACCGCGGAGCAGCTGCCGTGGGCGGCCGGCCGGTTCGACGCGGCGCTCAGCTGCCTGGTCATCGGCTTCATGCGCGACCCCGACCGCGGCGTGCGGGAGATGGCCCGCGTGACCCGTCCGGGAGGCACCGTCGCGGCGTGCATGTGGGACGTCGTGGACGGCATGACCATGCTCCGGACGTTCTGGACGGCGGTCGGCCGGGTGGACCCGTCCAGCCAGGGAGAGCGCGGGATGGCCGGCACCCGGAAGGGCGACATCGCCGAGCGGTTCGAGCGTGCCGGCCTGGAGGGCGTCGTCGACGGCGTGCTCACCTCGCACGCGGACTACCGGGACTTCGACGACTTCTGGGAGCCGTTCACGCTGGGGGTCGGACCCGCCGGGCAGTACCTGTCCTCCCTGCCGGCCGAGAGCCGGGAACGGGTGCGGGACGCGTGCCGTGAGGCGCTGCCCGACGGACCGTTCACGCTCGACGCCCGCGCCTGGTGCGCGAGGGGGACCGTCCCGTAGTCGCGGCCGGCCGTGGTCGTCGGAGACCGCTGTGGCGTCCGGGACCGCTGTACACGGCTCGTGGTGGTTTTACACGGGGCATGACCGGGGTAAAGCCACCGCGAGCATGGTTTACATGGCCCGGAACAAGGGCCCGGAGTGTGGGGGGACGGGGTCAGGGGGCGGGTGGTTCGGGTAGGGCTGCCGCGAAGCCGGTCAGCAGCGCGTCGACCGCGGCCTTGAAGCGCGCGGTGGGCCCGCGCCTCGCGCTGCCTCGGGCGGCCTCGGCGAGGAGCGGGTACGTCTCGGTCGGCAGGTCGGCCAGCCGGGTCGTCTGACCGGGTTCGCCCCGCGCCGCCGGCTCCGCGTCGCCGGTGCCGGTCCGGAGCGCGGCATGCACCAGGACCAGGCCGTTCAGCGCGTACACGAGGTCCAGTGCCTGCCGGGGCTCGAACCCGGCCGAGTGCAGCCCGCGGAGCAGGTCCTCCATCGTCTGCAGGTTCCGCGGCGTGACCGCGGGCCGGTAGAGGGCGAGCGGGACCAGCTCCGGATGGGCGGCGACGGCGTCCAGCAGTGCCAGCGCGTAGCGCCGCATCCCGTTGCGCCAGCCGGCGGCGGTGAACCGCGGCACCGGCACCTCCGCTGCCACCTCCTCGACCATCCCGTCGAGCAGCGCCTCCTTGTTCGGCACGTGGTGGTACAGGGCCATCGCCTCTACGCCGAGCTCGGCGCCCAGCCGGCGCATGGACAGGGCCGCCAGGCCGTCGCGGTCGGCGAGCCGCACGGCGGCACGCAGGATGTCCTGCCTGGTGAGACCGGCATGGCGGCCGCGGGCGCGGGACAACCGGCTCCTCCGTTCCCGGTTGACGAGTTATACGGCGTAAAGCTACCATGCCCGAGTAGTTGTACATCGTAAAACACAGAGGAGTCTGCAGATGGATCGCACCACCCCGGACGCGTACCGCTCGGCGCGCCGGGTCATGTACGTCGGCATGGCGTTGACGGCGGCGCTCATGCTCGCCCCGATCGTCGACGCCGCCACCGTCGACAGCATCGCGAGCCACGTCCGCGGCGCGTACCCGCACTGGCCGGAACGGCTGGTTGCGGAGGACCGCAACGCCATCGCGGGCTGGCTCGCCGCGGTCGGCCTACTGGGCCTGGGGGCCTGGCTGTGGGCGATCCGGTCCGCTCGTGCCGGCCGGCGCTCGGCGCGCTGGGTGGGCACCGTCATGTTCACGCTCGGGCTGGTCGTCTCGCTGGTCGACGCCAGCGTCGGCGGCGGCCCGTACCGCCAGATCGTGCCGCTGGCCTACGGGCTGCTCGGCCTGGTGCCGGTGGCCGTCGGCCTGGTCGCCGTCGTCCTGCTGTGGAAGCCGGTGCGCGGCCGCGAGCTGTCAGGCTCTCAACGGGTCATGGCCCGGTGAGAGCCTGACAACCCGACTCAGGCGCGGCGGGCGCGGGCCGCGGCGACCATGGCCCGCAGGGCCGGCTCGATCTCGGCGTAACCGCGGGTCTTGAGCCCGCAGTCCGGGTTCACCCACAGCCGGTCCGCGGGCACCGCCGCGAGCGCCGCGTCGAGCAGGCCGCCGATCTCGGCCTCGCCGGGCACCCGGGGCGAGTGGATGTCGTAGACGCCCGGCCCGACGCCGCGGGCGTAGCCGACGGCGGCCAGGTCGGCCAGCACCTCCATCCGTGACCGCGCCGCCTCGACCATGGTCACGTCGGCGTCCAGCTCGTCGATCGCGTCGATCACGTCGCCGAACTCCGAGTAGCACAGGTGCGTGTGGATCTGCGTGGCCGGTGCGGCGCCGCCGGTGGCCAGCCGGAACGCGCCGACCGCCCAGTCCAGGTACGCCTGCCGGTCCGCGACGCGCGGCGGCAGCAGCTCGCGCAGCGCGGGCTCGTCGACCTGGACGATCGCCACGCCCGCCGCCTCGAGGTCGCCGATCTCGTCCCGCAACGCCAGCGCCACCTGGTCCGCGGTGTCGGCGAGGGGCTGGTCGTCACGGACGAACGACCAGGCGAGGATGGTGACCGGCCCGGTGAGCATGCCCTTGACCGGCTTGCTCGTGAGCGACTGCGCGTAGGCGGTCCAGGGCACGGTCATCGGAGCCGGGCGGGAGACGTCGCCGTGCAGGATCGGCGGGCGGACGCAGCGGGTCCCGTACGACTGCACCCAGCCGGCCGAGGTCGTCGCGAACCCGTCCAACAGTTCGGCGAAGTACTGCACCATGTCGTTGCGCTCCGGCTCGCCGTGCACCAGGACGTCGAGGCCGAGATCCTCCTGCAGGCGGATGACGCGCTCGATCTCCGCGCGCATCCGTTCGGTGTACTCGGCCTCGTCGATCCACCCGGCACGCAGGTCGGCGCGCGCCCTGCGGATCGCGCCGGTCTGCGGGAACGACCCGATCGTGGTGGTCGGCAGCGGTGTCGGTGCGAGCCGCTGCCGCTGCGCCGCGGCACGCTCGGCGTACGGCGCCCGCGTGCGGTCCTCGGGACGCAGCGCCGCGAGGCGGTCCCTGACGCGCCGGTCGTGCACCGGCGGTGCGGGCGGGGCGACGGGGGCGTGGGGCTGCCGGCCGTCGCGCAACGCCCGGCCGAGCCACGCCACCTCGGCGACCTTCTGCCGGGCGAACGCCAGCCGCTGCCGCAGCGAGTCGTCCAGCGTCCGCTCCGCGGCCAGGTCGTACGGCACGTGCAGCAGCGAGCACGACGCCGACACGCCGACCTCCGCCGCACTGTCGAGCAGCCGCGTGCAGCGCGCGAGCGCCTCGGCCAGGTCGGTGCGCCACACGTTCCGCCCGTCGACGACTCCTGCGACGACCGTCTTGTTCCTGACGCCGGGCAGCCCGAGCACGGCGTCGAGCTGCGCGGGCGCCGTCACCAGGTCGAGCGCGATCCCGTCGACCGCGCTGCCGGCCAGCACCGGCAACGCCTCGGCGAGGTCGCCGAAGTACCCGGCGACCAGGATCCGCGGCCGTGCGGTGAGCGCGGACAGCCGCTCGTACGCGCGGTGCAGCGCGGCCAGCTCGTCGGCGGTGCTGTCGGCGACGAACGCCGGCTCGTCCAGCTGCACCCATTCGACGCCGGCCGCCGCCATGGCGCCGAGCAGTTCCGCGTACACGTCGACCAGCGGGTCGAGCAGCTCGAGCGTGCCGAAGCCCTCGGGCGCGTCGGCTGCCGGCTTCGCCAGCCGCAGGAAGGTCACCGGCCCGACCAGCACGGGACGCGTCGTCACCCCCGCCGCTCGCGCCTCGGCGAACTCCGCGAGCGGCTTGTCGCCGGCCAGCCTGAACGCGGTGTCCGCGCCGAGCTCGGGGACCAGGTAGTGGTAGTTGGTGTCGAACCACTTGGTCAGTTCCAGCGGCGCGACGGCGTCGCGTCCCCGTGCCATGGCGAAGTAGGTGTCCAGCTCGGACAGGCCCAGGTCGCGGAACCGCCTGGGCACGGCGCCGACCAGCATCGCCGTGTCCAGCATCTGGTCGTAGTACGAGAATGTGTTGCCCGGCACCGAGTCCAGACCGGCTCCCGCCAGGTCGGCCCAGGTCGCGCGGCGCAGCTCGGCGGCCGCGTCGTGCAAGGCCTCCGCGCCGGTCCGGCCGGCCCAGTAGTCCTCGACCGCGTGCTTGAGCTCCCGGCGCGGTCCGATCCTCGGGTAGCCCAGGACGGTGGCGCCGATACCGGGCAGCTGTGCGTCGTTCACGTCTCTCTCCTCGCGAGCGTGGCCACGGCACGAGGACGGGGAGACCGCGCGGCGACACCGCGCCGGACGGGCCTCCCGCGAGGCCTCGTGCCCACGCGCACCGGCGGTGCGCGTGCCGATGGCAGGTCTTCGGACTCGCGGGCCTTCCGGCGTGCAGCCGGGTTCCTACCGGCCGTCGCTTCCCGAGCCGGTGACCGACTCAGTGCTCGTTGACGGCTGTCGTTCCCACTCACCGCTGCGGGGCAGTCCCGGACTCGCACCGGGTTCCCTCTTGCCTCGCCCGGCCACCAGGGCCGGGCGAACCACCAGCGCCGCCCACCCTAGCCAGCTGTCGTGCCCGGCCGGATCTCGATCGCGTAGTCTGCGTTCCACACGAGAAGGAAGGTCCGATTGGCCCTCGCACGCCGTTTTCTCTTCGCCGTGGCCGTCGCGGGCATCCTCGGGCTCCTCGCGACGGCGCTCGTCACCGGTTCGAGCAACGAGGTCGGCACCGGTCACGACGTCCGCGGCCGGGGCCGGCCCAACATCGTCTTCGTCCTCACCGACGACATGTCGTGGGACCTCGCCCGCTACGTGAGCCAGCTGCGGACGATGCAGAGCGAGGGCACGACGCTCGACTCGTTCTTCGTCGGCGACTCGCTGTGCTGCACCTCACGCGCGACGATCTTCACCGGCCTCTACCCGCACAACACGCACGTGCTCGCCAACCGCGGCCCGCACGGGGGCTGGCCTGCGTTCGTCGACCCCAACGAGGACGGCAACACCGCCGACAGCAACGAGAACCACACGTTCGCGGTGTACCTCGCCCAGCAGGGATACCGCACCGGCTTCGTCGGCAAGTACCTCAACGCCTTCCCGGTGCAGCGCGACCCTGCCGTGCCGCCGGGCTGGACGGAGTGGAACCCCGTGGGCGGCGGCGGGTACCGGGAGTTCGACTTCAAGACGCAGACCTTCGATCGCGACGACCGCGGCGCCGACGCGTCCCACCCGCGGCTGGAGACGATCCGCAACGAGTACGCGACGGACTACATCGCCGACCGCGCCGTGGACTTCCTGGACCGGGCACAACGCCGGCCCCAGCCGTTCTTCCTCGAGGTGGCGACGTACGCGCCACACCAGCGGGTGCCGTTCGACCGCAGCCACAGGGAGCCGCGCTTCCCGCCTGCGCCGCGCGACCGCCCGGGCACGGCGGACCCCGACGGCGACTGCGGCGGCGGTCCCGGCGTCGTCGGCGACTGCACCCAGCTCGACGCCGACCACACGGCGGCGTTCAACGAGGACACGTCCGACAAGCCGGCGTGGGTGCGGCGCAAGCCGCTCACCGCGCGCGACCACGCGAACCTCACGGAGGACTACCGGAACCGCGTCCGGATGATGCAGGCCGTGAACGACCTGCTCGTCAGGGTCCGCAGGGCGCTCACGCCGGAGACGGCGCGGAACACCTACATCGTCTTCGCCTCCGACAACGGGTTCCACCTCGGCCAGCACCGGCTGCTGCGCGGCAAGCAGACGCCCTACGACCACGACATCCGCGTCCCAGCCGTCGTGGTGGGCCCGGGCGTCGTGGCCGGGGCGCACCGCAAGGAGATCGCGCAGAACACCGACTTCTTCTCGACGTTCCTCGACATCGCCGGCGCGGGAGGGCGGGACCCGTCCGACGGCATGAGCCTGCTGCCCCTGCTGCGCGGCGAGCCGTTGCCGCGCTGGCGCACGGCCGCGTTCATGGAGCACACGCACATCAACCCGAAGGCGCCGGGCGAGGTCGACAACGAGGCGGCCGAGCCGGGGAACTCCAACCCGCCGACGTACGAGGCCATCCGCACGGCGTCCGCGCTGTACGTCGAGTACCGCGTGCCGAGCGCCAAGGGTGCCGACGAGTACTACGACCTGACGCACGACCCGTACGAGCTCGCCAACAGCTACGGGCCGGGCCGGCCGAGCCAGGACCTGAAGGACCGCCTCGCCGCGTTCCGCACCTGCGGGAACGGGCCGGCGCAGCACGTCACCTGCCAGGAGGTCGCCCGCGGCGGCGGATAGCCGACCCGGGCTCGTGCCCGACGACGCCGTGCTCACGCACCGCCGTTCCCGTTGACACCGCCGCGACGGCGCTGGAAGCATCTTGGAAAGCCCTTACCAAAGATCATCCAGCGCATGGGAGTGGCGATGCCCCCGTCCCCGTCCCGGCTGCTCAGGTACGTCGTCGCTTGTGTCGGCGTCATGGCGCTCGCACTCGGTGCCGCTCCCGCGTCTCCCGCCGTGGCGACGCCGCTGCGGGACGATCCCGGGACGGGCGCGGCACGCGCGGCCATCACACGACTCGCCCCCGCGCTCGCCAACCGGTTCGTGCTGCGGCACGAGAGCCCGGGCTCCGCGGCCGACACCTTCACCGTCTCGGCCGCAGAGGGTCGCATCGTGCTCTCCGGCTCGAGCGACGTCGCCCTGGTGAGCGCCTTCAACTCGTACCTGGAGACGACGGCGCGCGGGCAGGTGGCGCGCGGTCCGGACGACATTCCCCGGTACGCGCCCCTGCCGGCGACGACGCTGCACCGGAGCTCGCCCTACGCGTACCGCTACATCTACAACTTCACCGTCGGCGGGTACACCAGCGGGTACTGGGACTGGCCGAGGTGGGAGCGCGAGATCGACCAGCTCGCGGCGCACGGCGTCAACGCCGCGCTCGTCACCGTCGGCCAGGAGGCGGTCTGGTACGACACGTTCCAGGATTTCGGCTACAGCGAGCAGGAGATCAGGGACTGGATCGAGCCGCCTGCGCACCAGCCGTGGCAGTGGCTCGGCAACATCCACAGCCTCGGCGGGGGCGAGTCGAAGAGCCTGCTGGAACGCCGGGCGGCGTTGGGCCGCAAGGTGATCGACCGGATGCGCGAGCTGGGCATCACGCCCATCGTTCCCGGCTTCAGCGGAATGGTCCTGCCGGGCTTCGCCGACCGCAATCCCGGCGCGCACGTCATCCCGCAGGGCACCTGGAACGGTGCGCCGCGGCCGGACTGGCTCGACACCAGCTCGGATCTCTACCAGCGCGTCGCCGCCGACTACTACCGGCACCAGAAGGAGCGGTTCGGCCCGCTGCACGCGTGGGCGGTCGACCTGCTGCACGAGGGCGGCGCGACCGGCGACGTCCCCCTGGCCGCCGCGGCGCAGGGCGTCCAGCGCGGGCTGGCCGCCGCCGACTCCGACTACCTGTGGGTGATCCAGGCGTGGCAGGGCAACCCGCGCAAGGAGCTGGTGGACGCGATCGACGCCGACCACCTGCTCGTCCTCGACCTCACCCACCAGAACTGGCAGGGCACGCAGGCGTTCTCCGGCGCGCCCTGGGCGTGGGGCGACCTCGCCAACTTCGGCGGCCGGCTCGGCTTGTTCGGCCACCTGCCGCAGTTGGCACACGACCTGCCTGCGGCGTTGCGGTCGCCGGACCGCGGGCGCCTCGTCGGCCTGGCCATGGTGGACGAGGGCGTCGAGCAGAACCCGATCGTCGAGCAGCTGGCGAGCGACATGGTGTGGCGGTCCGAGCCGGTGGACCTCGACGACTGGGTCGCCGGCTACGTACGGGCCCGGTACGGCAGCGTCGACCCGGACGCCGTCGCCGCGTGGCGGATCCTCGCCGACACCGCCTTCAGCAGCAACGACCCGCGTACCGCCGACTCGCTGCTCAACGCCAAGCCGGACCTGTCGGCGACGACGTCGGCGCCCCGCTCGCCCGGGCGGCTGCCGTACGACCCGGCCCAGGTCGAGCAGGCGTTCCGGCTGCTGCTCAGCGCGTCCGGACGGCTGGGCCGCGTCGACACCTACCGCTACGACCTGGTCGACGTCGCCCGCCAGGTCGTCGTCAACCGAGCCCGGACGCTGCTGCCGCAGGTGAAGGCGGCGTACCAGGCCGGTGACCAGGACGCGTTCGCCCGTGCCAGCAAGGCGTTCCTGCACCTGTCGGACCTGGAGGAGTCGGTGCTGTCCACCCGGCAGGAGTTCCTCTTCGGGCGCTGGCAGGCCGACGCCCTGGCGTGGGCGGACGGGCCGGACGAGAGCCGGCAGCTGGACCGCGACGCCCGCGAGATCATCACGATCTGGGCCAGCCTCCCGTCGATGTTCGGGCCGGTCTCCGACTACGCCAACCGGGACTGGTCGGGGCTGGTCGGTGGCTACTACAAGGACCGCTGGGAGCGGTACTTCGCGACCCTGTCGACGTCGCTGCGGACGGGACAGCCGCCGGAGTCGATCGACTGGTACGCCGTCGGCAAGGCGTTCGTCGACGGCCACGAGCGCTACCCGTCCACCCCGACCGGCGACTCGGTGCGCGCGGCGCGTGCCGTGGCCGGCGAGTTGCTCGGCTGACAGGAGCGGCATGGCGTTCGACAGGCGGACCTTCCTCGGCGCGGCGGGCGGGCTCACCGCCGGGCTCGGCATCGGCGCCGCGAGCCCGGCCGGC
>DASUWX010000137.1:0-12956 GCA_036378185.1 Streptosporangiales bacterium
CAGGACGACGAGCGCGACGAACGGCGCCCGCGCGGGCGCAGCGACCCGCTCCGGCACCGCGCGCAGGGCCGGCGCGACCCGGTGGACGGCGCCGCGGTCCCGCGGCTCGGCCGCCGGCCGGATCCGCTCGGCGAGACGGTCAACCATCCGCGCCCACCCCCAGTCTCGTGCCCGTCGGCTTCACGTGCGTCCGCTTCATGCCGCCCTCCTCGGCCGGATCCGCTCGGCGGCGCGGAGCCGCGCCGACGCCGCGCGCCCGTTGGCGGCGAGCTCCGCGGCGTCCGGGCGTTCCGCCCCGCGGGTCAACAGGCGGAGCTCCGGCTGGTGCTCCTCGGGGACGACGGGGAGGTCCGGCGGTGCGGTGGCGGTGGCGCCCGCGCGCAGCACCTGCTTCACCAGCCGGTCCTCGAGCGAGTGGTAGGACAGGACGACGATCCGCCCGCCGACCGCGAGCGCGTCGAGCGCGGCGGGCAACGCGCGCTCGAGCACCTCGAGCTCGCCGTTGACCTCGATCCGCAGGGCCTGGAACGAGCGCTTCGCGGGGTGCCCGCCGCCGGCACCGTGCCGGACGGCGGCGGGCATCGCATCCCTGATCGCCGCCGCGAGCCGTGCCGTGGTCGTGAACGGCTCCCTGGCGCGCTCGCGGACGACGGCTGCGGCGATGCGTTGCGCGTACCGCTCCTCGCCGTACACGCGGAGGACGCGGGCCAGCTCGTCGGCCCCGTAGGTGTTGACGACGTCCGCGGCGGTGACACCGCTCGTCGGGTCCATCCGCATGTCGAGCGGTGCGTCGTAGGAGTAGGCGAAGCCGCGCTCGCGCTCGTCCAGCTGCACCGACGAGACACCGAGGTCGAACAGGACTCCCTGCACCTGCGCGTGCCCGAGCTCGTCGAGGACCCGCGGCAGCTGGTCGTAGACGGCGTGCACCAGTGTGATACGCCCCGCATACCCGCCGAGCCGTTCGCCGGACGCCCGGAGGGCGGCCGGGTCCCGGTCGAGCCCGACGAGACGCAGGCCGGGGTGGGCGCGGAGCAGCAGCTCGGAGTGCCCGCCGAAGCCGAGCGTCGCGTCCACGAGCACGGCGCCCGGCGCGGCGAGGGCGGGTGCGAGCAGCGCGAGGACGCGCTCCGGCATGACCGGGATGTGACGTACCCGCCCTTCGGCCATCAGAGCACGAGCCCGAGGATCAGCGCGATCGGCAGCACGAGGATGACGGTGAACCCGACCACGATGCCGAGCAGCACGGCGCTGCTGGCGATGTCCGCGCCGAGCGAGACCCGCCGGGACCGGTCCCGTCGGACTGCCCGCGCCACCTGCTCGGTGGCCTTCTCCAGGTGATGCGCGGTACTCATGTGCGCGCTGCCGCATCCATCTCGACCCCCTCGTTCTGCTGCGGCTGACGTGCCGTGTGGCCCGGACCCCATCCGCCCGGGCGTCCGGGCCGCTACCTGGCACCGGGGAAGTTGTGCCAGGGAGACTCGCCCGTCCGCCGTGAACCGGCTCGGCCACCTGGCACCGGGGAAGTTGCGCCAGGGAGACTCGCCTGCTGCGGGTGGAGACCGCGCCACACGACCGCGTCCTGCACTCGACTGCTCAGATCAGGCCGGGCAGCACCTCCTCGGACTGCTCGGCGAACGCCTGCTCCTTGTCGTCGAGGTACGCCTGCCAGGCGGCGGCGTCCCAGATCTCGAGCCGGTTGTTGGCGCCGACGACGACGCACTCCTTGTCCAGGCCCGCGTACTCACGCAGCTGGCCGGGCACGGTGACCCGGCCCTGCTTGTCGGGTACCTCGTCGGACGCGCCGGCGAAGAACATGCGGAGGAAGTCGCGCGACGCCTTGTGCGTCACCGGAGCCTCGCGGAGCTGCTCGGTGAGCGCGGTGAACTCGGCGACCGGCCAGACGTAGAGACAGCGCTCCTGCCCACGTGTGATCACCAGGCCCCCCGCCAGGTCGTCGCGGTACTTCGCGGGAAGGAACAGCCGCCCCTTCTCGTCGAGCCGCGGCCGGTGGGTGCCGAGGAAGAGTGCCATCGCGCGCCCTCCCCCTGCAGTCCGCCGCCCGTCGACTCCAGTGCGCTCCACTGTACGCCACTTTCCCCCACCGTCAACCACAAGGCGCCTGCTGAACCCCACGTCCGCCCCACACGTAGACCAAGGAGGACGGGTCCGGCCCGGCTCGGACCGCACCGGGAGCTGGTCGGATCCGGACAGGTGAGGGGAAGCTGGCGCGAAACGCGGAGCGTGGTGGGGGAAGATGGGCGCATGGCGATCGCCGTCGCGGTGACCTCACCCTGGGTGCGGACGCCGGGTGCCCATATCGGTCGCGACCCGACCAGGTGGCGCCCGACGACCGATCGTTCGACAATTGTTAGTGCGTAGCCGACCCACCAGGTCAGGACGCTGGAAGACTGACCGGTCGTCGCCGCCGAGGCGTCTTTCCGGTCGAACCGCGAGGAGGTCAGGTGACCCTGTCCGAGAAGGACGTGCCCAGAGGTGACATCCCCGACGGATTCGACCAGATAGCCGAGACGACCTCCCGGATCCGCGCCGCGGTCGAGAGCGTGATCGAGGGCAAGCCGGACGCCGTCCGCGTCGCGCTCACCGTGCTCCTCGCCGAGGGGCACCTGCTCATCGAGGACGTGCCAGGCGTCGGCAAGACGATGCTCGCGAAGACGCTCGCCCGCTCGGTCGACTGCTCCGTCCGCCGCATCCAGTTCACGCCCGACCTGCTGCCGAGCGACATCACCGGCGTCAGCGTCTTCAACCAGGAGCGGCACGAGTTCGAGTTCAAGCCAGGCGCGGTGTTCGCGAACATCGTCGTCGGCGACGAGATCAACCGGGCCTCGCCGAAGACCCAGTCCGCACTGCTGGAGAGCATGGAGGAGCAGCAGGTCACGGTCGACGGCGTCACCTACGAGCTGGGCACGCCGTTCCTCGTCGTCGCGACCCAGAACCCGATCGAGATGGAGGGCACCTACCCGCTGCCCGAGGCGCAGCGGGACCGGTTCATGGCCCGTATCTCCATGGGTTACCCGGCGCCGCGAGCGGAGCTGGAGATGCTCGACCTGCACGGCCGCACCTCGCCGCTCACCAGGCTGGAGCCGGTCGCCGACGCCACCCAGGTGGCGAACCTGATCCGTGCGGTGCGCGACATCCACGTATCGGAGAACGTCAAGCAGTACACGATCGACCTGGTGACGGCGACCCGCAACGCGCCCGACCTCCGGCTGGGCGCCTCGCCCCGCGCGGCGCTGCACATGCTGCGGGCGGCGCGCGCCTACGCCGCCCTCGACGGCCGCACCTACGTCGTGCCCGACGACGTGCAGGCACTCGCCGAGCCGGTCCTCGCCCACCGCCTGCTCCCCACCGCGGAGGCGCAGATCGCGCGGCGCACGACCGAGCAGGTCGTGCGCGAGTGCGTGCAGCGGGTGCCCGTGCCGGGCGCGTCCCACCGCCGGGCCGGCTGACCGAGGCCACGGCGATGCGGCAGACACTCGGCTCGCTCACCCTGCGTGGGCGGAGCTTCCTCGGCGCGGGGATCGCCGCGGCGCTGTGCAGCCTGCTGCTCGGCGAGCGCATCCTGTTGCGGATCGGCCTGCTGCTGCTCGTCCTGCCGATCGCCGCCGCGATCGTCGTGGCGCGCACCAAGTACCGGCTGACCGCCCGGCGGGTGCTGGAGTCGCCGCGGGTGCCCTCCGGCCACGCCGCCGGCGTCACGTTGCGGGTGGAGAACGTCTCCCGCCTGCCCACCGGGCTGCTGCTGATCGAGGAGTCCGTGCCGTACCAGCTCGGCAGTGCGCCGCGGTTCGTCCTCGACCGCGTGGAGTCGCGCGGCGCCCGCGAGATCACGTACACGCTGCGGTCGGACGTCCGCGGCCGGTTCGAGATCGGGCCGCTGTCGGTGCGCCTCGCCGACCCGTTCGGGCTGGTCGAGCTGACCCGCTCCTTCGCCCGCGTCGACAAGCTCGTGGTGACGCCCGCAGTGCAGCCGCTGCCGAACGTGCACCTCACCGGCGAGTGGACCGGCGGCGGCGACAGCCACGCACACACGATCGCGGCCGCGGGCGAGGACGACGTCGCCACCCGCGAGTACCGGCACGGCGACGACCTGCGCCGGGTGCACTGGAAGACCACGGCCAAGCGCGGCGAGCTCATGGTGCGCCGGGAGGAGCAGCACTGGCAGAGCCGCTGCACCCTGTTCCTCGACACCCGGCACCGCGCCTACCACGGCGACGGGCCCGGCTCGGCGTTCGAGTACGCGGTGAGCGCGGCGGCGTCGATCGGCGTCGCACTGGCGCGGGACGGGTTCGGCCTGCAACTCACCACCGACGCGGGCGTGACCCTGGGCGGCTACGGCGGTCTCACCGACGTCGGCGGCGGCCCGCTGGAGGGCATGCTGCTCGAGGAGCTCGCGATCGTCCGGCCGTCCCGGCGGCTCAACCTCGCCCAGGGCATCCGCGGCGGCGGCATCAGCGCCGGCGACGGGCTGCTCGTCGCCGTGCTGGGCACCCTGGACGAGGACGACACCGATCTGGTCGCCCGGCTGCGCCAGGGCCGCGGCACCGGCATCGCGGTGCTCGTCGACTCGATGTCCTGGGCGTCGGCGAAGTTCCGCGAGACCGACGCGGCCCGGTACGCCGACTGCGTCCGGCGGCTGCGCATGGCCGGCTGGCGGGTCGTGCCCGTCGGGTACGGGCAGGCGCTCGCCAAGGCCTGGCCGCTCGCCGGTTCCGGGCCCGCGGCGGCACGGCTCGCGGACGGGTTCGGGACCACGCCCGCGGGGGTGCGGGCATGAGGACGGGGCGCACCCGGCTGACCCTGTTCGCGGCGCTCGCCTCGTACCTGTCGACGGTCGCGCTGTGGCCGCTGCTGGAGACCGAGCGGTGGCCGTACCTCGCGCTGGTCGCGGTGGTCGCCATGGCGGCGACCGGCTGGTTCTGCCGCTGGGCCAGGATCCCCGGGCCGCTCACCCCGATCGTGCACGCCGCCGTGCTGCTCGTGCTGCTCACGCTCATGTTCACCAGGTCCACCGCGCTGGTCGGCGTGCTGCCGACGCCGGCGTCGCTGGGATCGATGCACGACCTCATCGTCAGTGCGCTCATCGACGTGCGCAGGTTCGCGACGCCCGCGCCGGAGACCGCCGGGCTGATGCTGCTGACGGTCGGCGGCGTCGGCATCGTCGCGTTCTTCGTCGACTTCATCGCGGTGCGGCTGCGCCGGCCCGGCGGTGCGGGCCTGCCGATGCTCGCGCTGTTCAGCGTCGCCGCCGGGGTGCTGCGCGACGGGCCGGGCTGGCTCGCGTTCCTGCTCGGCGCCGCCGGCTTCCTCGCGCTGCTGCTCAGCGACAACAGGGAGCGGCTGCGGCAGTGGGGCCGGCCGGTGCTGGTCCGCCGCCCCGGCGAGCGCGGCCCGCGCCGGCTGGTGCGCCAGACCACGGACACCGCGACGGTCGCCAGCCTCGGCCGCCGGATCGGTGTCGCGGCCGTCCTCGTCGCCGTCGTCGTCCCGGCGTTCGTCCCGCTGGCCGACCGTTCGTTCAGCGGCGGCAACGGCACCGGCAGCTCGTGGCTCGACCGGTTCGGCGCTCCGACGCTGCGGGCCCCCGACCCCGTCGTGTCGATGCGCCGCGACCTGCTGCGGCAGAGCGACGCCGTGCTGTTCACGTACACGACGACCAGCCGCGACCCTGACTATCTGCGCACGGTGGCGCTGACCGAGTTCGACGGCACCCAGTGGACCGCGGGCAAGCTCCGCGGGTACGACCAGTACTCGATCAAGCCCGACCTCAACCTGACCCTGCCGACGGGCAGCGACCCGAGCATCGTCAGCACCGTGCGCACCGAGGTCCGCGCCGAGCGGAACGTGACCCTGAACTTCCTGCCTGCGCCGTACGCGCCTAAGCAGGTCCGGGCGGACGGCTCCTGGTACTACGACCCGAGCACGCTCACCGTCTTCGACCCGAAGAACCCGTTGCGAGGGCTGCACTACACGGTGGTGAGCGACGTCCCGCATCCGCGGCCGACCCAGCTCGACATCGCGAGCGACCCCAGCGTGGTCGTGCGGCCGTACCTCGAGGTGCCCTCCGACCTCCCCTCCGAGGTGCGCAAGACGGCGCGCGACGTCACGAAGGACGCGACCACGCGGTACCGCAAGGCGCTCGCGCTGCAGAACTGGTTCACCGACCTCGGCGGGTTCACCTACTCGACGGACGTGCGGGGCAGCAGCACCGGCGCGCTGCTGCAGTTCCTGCACGACCGTCGCGGGTACTGCGAGCAGTTCGCCGGGGCGATGGCGGTGATGGCGCGCACGCTCGGCATCCCGTCCCGGGTCGCGGTCGGGTTCACGCAGGGCACCCGTGACGGCGACAAGTGGGTCGTCAGGGGCCGGGACGCGCACGCGTGGCCGGAGCTGTGGTTCGAGGACGTGGGCTGGGTGCGGTTCGAGCCGACGCCGGCGGGATTCGGCGGCCAGGACACCGCCGAGGTGCCCGGCTACAGCCGGCCGGACGCCCTGAACCAGGGACAGAACACGAACCAGACCGGCGAGGCCACCGACGCGCCGACGTCGATCCAGGACGGCAGCTCGGGCGCGGCGTCCGCACGGCACCGGGAGCCACTGGACTCCGTGCAGCCGGTCGCCGGCGGCGGCGGCAACGGCCTGGGCTCCTCCGCGTGGTTCAGCCTGCTCGGCGTCGCGATCCTGCTCATCCTGCTGCTGTTCACGCCCGCGCTCGTGCGGCGGATCATCCGGCTGCGCCGGTGGTCACGGGCCCGCGACCCCGCGGAACTCGCCCACGCCGCCTGGGCCGAGCTGCGCGACGACGCGACCGACATCGGCGTCCCGGTGCGACGCAGCGAGACGCCGCGGTCGGCGGGCAGCCGGCTCGCGGGCCGGCTGGCGGCGGACTCGCCCGGCGCCGAGGCGGTGCGGCGCATCGCCCTTGCCGAGGAGCGTGCCTGCTACGCGCCGGCCCCCGGGCCGGCGGACAACCTGCGGTCGGACGTCGGGGCCGCACGCACCGCGCTCGCGCGCGGGCTCAGCCGAGCGACGAGGACCCGGGCGCTGCTCTTCCCGCGCTCGGTGCTGGACAGGTTGCGGATCAGTACCAGGGGCGATCGCGACGACGCAGCCAGCGGGCCTCGATCCGGTCCATGAACCCGGACTTCGACCGCGGCTGCCGGGACTTGCCGCCGGCCTTGCGCTTGCGCTGCCTGCGGGTCTGCTGAAGCGAGACGACGCCGGGCGTCTCGCGGGTCTGCTGCTGCTCGTCGGCGCGGTCGCCGCCGTGCATGTGCATGACGCTGGACACGAACCAGCCGAGCGAGAGCAACATCAGGACGAAGCCCGCGATGCTGACCAGGACGTTGCTCTGGACGCCGAACAGGAGGAGCCCGACGCCGAGCAGGAATCCGATGCACGCGAGGACCATGCGCCGGCGGTATCTGGACCGGGGCGTGATGTTGCGGATCGAGTTGACGAACTTCGGATCCTCGGCAGCGAGATACCGCTCGATCTGCTCGAGCTCTCGTTGCTCGTGCTCTGAAAGCGGCACGTCGACCTCCTGCCCGGCCGAACCCCCACACGGTCTACCGGCCAGTACCCAGCATACGAACGACGCCGGTGACGCGAAAGTCGATCGCGCCGGGCATGGCCGGCCGTTGTGTCAAGGATGCCATCTCGAGACCGGGATCAGGGAGTACGCCCCCGCGATGAGGCGTACGGACCCGGACTTCTCGGTCACACGGGCACGGCGAGCACGTGCAGCTGGGTCGCCAGCGCCCGCAGCTCGGCGTCGGCGGCGGCCGCCCGCTCCAGCGCGAGCAGCGCCTCGCCGCCGGACTCGCCGTCGATGACACCGCCGGCCACCAGGTCGGCGAACACGCGGACGCCGTGCACCGCGCGGGCCGCGAGGCGGGCCCGGCCCAGCAGCGCGGTGAGCCCGTCGAGGGTGAACCGGCGCGCCACCCGGTCGTCCGGACCGGATCGGCCCTCGGCGTCACCGAGCACTGCCCGTGCCTGGTCGAACCGGCCGGCGAGGGCGCGGTGGACGACGGCGGCGACGCGGTTGGCGGCGAGGACGCTGACCGCCCCGCCGGGCCCGAGCACCGCGCGTACCGCGGTGAGCGCCGCGACGGGGTCGTCGACGTACTCGAGCACGCTGTGGCAGAGCACCAGGTCGACGCCGGACGGCCCGGTGATCGCCTCGAGGTCGGCGGCGTCACCCTGCACCGCCCGCACCCGGACGCCGTGCTCGCCCGCCCGCCGCTCCAGGATGGCGAGGGCGTCGGCGCTCTGGTCGACGACGGTGACGTCGTGGCCCAGCTCGGCCAGCGGGACGGCGAAGCCGCCCGTGCCGCCGCCGAGGTCGACGACCACGAGGCGGTGCGGCTCGGTCTGCTCGGCCGGCGGCGCGACGAGCGGCGCGAGCACGTCCCAGACGACGGCCGTGCGGACGGACCGCCGCGGCGGCGTCGGACGGGCCACGCGGCCTCCCTGCAGCTCGGGTACGCGCCACACCCTAGACCTCGGCGGCACCGTTGCCGGCGGTCGGACCCCGTCGCGTGTCGAGGCCTCAGCTCGCGGTCGGGAGCATCGCCTGCTCCTGGCCGACCAGCTCGTCGACGGTGTCCAGGAACTCGCCGACCAGCCGGCAGAACGCGTCCACCTCGGCGTGGCCCAGCCGGAAGGCGGTGCCGGCGTCGGCGGCGGCGCGCAGCCGCGCGCTCTCGCTGAACACGTCCGCCCATCCCTCCAGCTCCGGAGCCACCTCGGCCAGCTCGGTCCACGCCGTGCCGGCACGCCGCCGGTCCGGCCGGCCGCGGGCGGCGAGCACCGCGGCCGCGCCGCGCAGCGCGGCCAGGTGCGCCGCGGAGTACCTGAGTGCCGGCGTACCCGGGTCCGGCCCGGCGGCCTCGGCGAGGGTGCGCCTGGCCTGAGCGAGATATGTCCCCGCCGAGAAGCCGAGCCTCCTGACCCGGGCACGCCGACCCGCCCTGGCACGCCGCGCCCGCTGCTCCGCGTTCGCGCTCATCACCCGCTCCTTGCGGTGGGCAGCTCCGACGGCGTGGTGACCGACCACTCCCCCGGCCGGCCCGCGGACCAGTCGAAGCACAGCTCGTAGACACCCGGCGCGGCGTGCCGCCCGGCCGCGGCCTCCACCTGCCAGAACTCGCGCTCGCCCGCGGACCGCTCCGTCTCGGCGCCGACGTCGTCGAGCAGCGCCCGGACCGACGCGGACCGACCCCACGGCCCGGTCTCGATCCAGTGCGCGAGCACGCCCTGTATCCGGAACACGCGGCCACGCCAGCAGAACGCCTCCGGGTTGCCGTCCCGGCGCTGGACGTCGACCGGATCCGCGTGGCTGATCCCCATGCGTGTCCCACCTCTCCCCTGGCTCGCAGCTCCGCTGGATCCCGTACAGGAGACCGGTTCGGGCCGGCGCTTCCCCACGCCGAGCCCGGAACCGGCCGAAACCTGCCCGAGGCGGGGGTCGAGGTCCACCCCGGGCAGGCTCCTGCGCCCCTCCGGCACGGGCCGCGAGCCCCTTGTCCCGTGCCGGGTATCGAACAGTTGTTCGAACACGTCCAACGTACCTCCACCTGACATGGAACACAAGGGGTCTGACAGTCGCCGTCGGAATCGGGTGGCGCGACCGGACCGACGGCGAGCAGGCTGGCGCCATGACCGTCTCCGACGAGGACGCCGGCGCGAGCGCCCGGCTGCTGCGCGACCAGTACCGGGCGATCACCGACCTGGTGGGCGGCGTCGACGAGCCCGTCCTGCTCGGCCCCACCCGCTGCGCCGGCTGGACCGTGCTGGACCTGCTCTTCCACGTCCTGCTCGACGCCCAGCGGGCACTGATGACCTTCGCCACGCCCTCCGACGGCGAGCCGGACCGCGACCTGGTCAGCTACTGGAGCGAGTTCGGGCCGGACCAGTCCGCGGCCGACCAGCTCGACCACGCCCTGTTCGTCCGGCGTGCCGCGGCGGCGTATGCACGGCCGGCCACGCTCGTCCGCCACTGGCAGGACACCTCCGCGGCGGCGGCGCGCGCGGCCGCCGCCTGCCCGCACGAGCGGGTGGCCACGCAGGGCCACGTGCTCACCGTGCCCGACTTCGTCGCGACGCTCGTCACCGAGGCCGCCGTCCACCAGCTCGACCTGGCGGTGGGTCTACCGGGCACGCCGCCGCCTGCCGGCGCGCTGGCCGTCGTCCGACGCACGCTCGACGGCCTGCTCGGCTCACCGCCGCCGGAGCACTGGGACGACCTCGACTACATCCTCAAGGGCACCGGCCGGGTGCCGCTGGACGCCGCCGACCGCACCGCCCTCGGCGAGGCGGCCGGCCGGTTCCCGCTGTTCGGCTAGCAGCTCGCCACGGGATGTAGGTCTCCTGGAAACCTACCCGGACGGGCTACCTACCTCCCGCGTGCTGCAGGAACCGGCCTGGGCCGACCCGGATGCACCTCGACGAAGCCAGGGGCAGGAACGAGACCCGGGTCACGCGCCAGGTGCACGGCGCCGTCCAGCGCGCTTCCCGCCGGCGGGCGGGGTCGCGCGGCCGGGCTCAGTTCGGCCAGCCGGCGCAGGAACTCCCCGCGCAGCGCGGTGTCGCTGAGGACGGACCCGGCCCAGGACACCTTCACCTGTCCCCCGGCGCCCAGCCGGCGTACCGCCGCCGCGACGGTCTCCGCCAGATCCGCGGCCGCGACGGCGCGGATCCGACCGGCCGCGGGATCGCCGGCAGCCGCGCAGGCGAGCACGTCGACCGCGAACGAGGCGATGCGCGCCGTCGCCGCCGGGCCCCGCAACTCGAACGGCCACTCGCGTACGGCGCCGAACCGGCCGGTCGCCCGCAGCAGCAGCGGGTGCGCGTCGTCCCCGAGGTCGGTGCACCTGGCGGCGAAACGCAGCCCGGCGAGCCCGATGCCGTAACCGCCGCCGCGGTCGCCGAACACGGTGCCGTGCCCGTCCAGCCAGCCGAGCCAGGTGCCGCCGTCGCGCATGCACACCGTGACGCCGGTGCCCACGGCGGCGACGACGCCGGGAGCGTTCGCGAGCGCGCCGACGTGCGAGGTGACGGAGTCCACGGCGAGCACCACGCGGCCGGTGCCGGTGACCTCCGCGACGCGGCGTGCCAGCCACGCGTTCAGCTCCGCACAGCGGGAGAAGGCGGTGGTGCCGAGAACGGTGACCGCGCAGCGGGGCCGGCCCAGCTCGTCCCACAGCTCCCCGACGACGGCGGCCGAGTGCGCGGCGGACGCCTCGTCGACCACGAGCCGTACGCCGCCGGCCGCGGCCTCGCGCACGCCGCTCCCGGTCACCAGCCGGGCGCGGCTGCCCGACTGGCCGGCGTCCAGGGCGAGAACCGGCTCGGCGCTGGGGTCGGCGGTCATGTCGTCGAGTCTCCCGCGCCGGCACAGGTCTGGACCAGTATCGCCACGCTGCGTGTCCGCGCCGTCGGCGACCTGTCTAGGCTTTGGGTATGTCGTGGACCACCTACGTCACGTTCGCCGCGTTCGCCACGCTCGTCGTCCTCGCGCCGGGCCCGGACACGCTGGTGGTGCTGAAGAACTCGCTCGTGGGCGGCCGGTCCGCGGGCCTGGCCACCAGCCTGGGGATCTGCACCAGCAACGCCGTCCAGGGCACGGCGGCGGCGTTCGGCGTCGGCGCGCTCATCGTCCGGTCGCAGCCGCTGTTCGAGGCGATCCGGTGGGCCGGCGTCGCCTACCTGTGCTTCCTCGGCTTCCAGGCGCTGCGCTCGGCGTGGCGGGGCGAGTACGCCCGGCTCGACACCACGGACGCCCTGCCCCGCCGGCACCCGTTCACCCACTGGCGGCAGGGCTTCGTGTCCAACATCACGAACCCGAAGGTGCTGGCCTTCTACCTCTCGGTGTTGCCGCAGTTCCTGCACCCGGGCCAGACGGGTGCGCTCGACGCCCTGGCGCTGGCGTACACGCACGCGGTCATCGGCATCGCCTGGCTGCTCGTGCTCGTCTGGCTGCTGCACCGGATGCGGGCCCTGATCGCGCGTCGCCGCGTCCGCCGCGCCCTCGACGCGCTCGCCGGCACCGCGCTGGTCGGCTTCGCCGTCCGCCTGGCGACCGAGCCACGCTGACCGCAACGCCGGTGTGAGAGGCACCGTCATCCCCCTGTGGCGGCGTGGCGGGCACCCTCGTCCGCCTGGATGTCCGCGACGCCGGCGACGATGCGGTCCCACGCCGCACGCACGTGCCGCCAGCGGGTCGCGGGCGCGCCGATGCAGAAGCGCAGGACGGTGCGCCCGTGCGCCCTGGCGTGCGAGAGGAAGAGGTCGCCGGAGTCGTTCAGCCGCGCGAGCAGCCGCCCGGTCAGTTCGTCGCCCGCGGCGGCGTCGGCCCCGACGAGGCGCTCCCAGCGAGGTCGCAGGCACACCAGGCCCAGCCGTGGTCGCGCGACGGTCTCGAACCGGTCGTCGGCCGCGACCAGCTCCGCGAACCGTCGCGCCAGCTCGACGTCGGACCTGACGTGCTCGCGCAGGCCTTCGGCGCCGTACCAGCGGACGACCGACCACAGCTTCAGCGCCCGGAACCGGCGACCGAGCGGGATCTGCCAGTCGCGGTAGTCGACCACCGCGCCCGACTCGGTGGCCGCGTTGCGCAGGTACTCGGGCAGTACCGACAACGCGTCCACGAGCGGCGCCCTGTCGCGGACCCAGAACACCGAGCAGTCGAAGTTGGTGAGCAGCCACTTGTGCGGGTCGGTGACGTAGGAGTCGGCGTACTCGGCCACGCCGTCGTTCAGCTCGCGGAACTCGGGACAGACGGCGGACACCCCCGCGTACGCCGCGTCGACGTGCAGCCAGACGCGGTGCCGGCGGCACACCTCGCCGATCGCCCTGACCGGGTCGACGGCGCCCGTGGCCGTCGTGCCGACCGTCGCGCACACCATCGCGGGCACCGCACCGGCTGTGGCGTC
>DASUWX010000138.1:0-62777 GCA_036378185.1 Streptosporangiales bacterium
GAAGTCCCCGTCGATCACGTCAACGTGATCGACGGGACCCGGACGGCGGCGTCGGACGGCTGTTCAGCGCGAGGTGCCGGTACTGCCCGGACCCGACCCGCTGGAACCGTCGCCGCCGCTGGAGCGGCCGCGGTCGGCGACCTTGCCCACGCCGTCGTCGAGGCGCTGGCGCGCGCGGTCGAGCTTGTCGCTGTAGCGGCGCCCGGTCCGCTCGTCGAGGAACCCGGTCAGCTTGCCGAGCTTGTCCTTGATCGTGCCCTCGTGCTTCGCCGTCTGCTCGGTGATGCCGTCGCGCAGCTCACCGAGACTCTCGACGAAGGCGTTCGCGACCTGCCTGCCCTGCTTGCGCAGGTCCTCGTCCGTCACAACTGCCTCCCGGTCTCGGCGGTCCCCAGCCCGAGGTTACCCGCGGCGGCGCCACATCCGGAGCCCGGCGATCCCGGCGGAGAGCGCGGTGCCGCCCAGCAGCCAGGGCAGTCCGGACACGAGGGCGTAGGTCCAGAAGATCCGGAACGCGGTGCCGTACGCGGGGGAGCCGAGCAGCTGTACCGCACCCGAGATCGCGACGATCACGGCGAAGCAGACCGGCGCGCACACCAGTCCCGCGCCCAGCTGGTCCCTGCGCACCCGGCCGCCGAGCACGAGACAGCCGATGACGAACGCGATGCCCGTGGTCACGCCGAAGCCTTCGCCGATCGCCCAGTCGACGACGGACGCGGCCAGGCCGAGGACGACCACGAGCAGGCAGGCCCCGTACCACGGGATGCCGCCGACGCGCACGGGCGCGTTGCGGAACGTCCCGTATTCCCCCGACATCGGTCCTCCTGATGCCTGCCTGAATCAGCAGAGTACGACGCGGGTCACCGAGCGGCGCGGTTGCCGGTGTCACCTTTCGGTGACGGCAGCCCGTAACGCTCGTCGAGCGACTCACCGAGCTCGTCGGGGTCGTCGTCGTCGTACAGCAGCCGGACCTGGCGGGCCTCGGTGGCGGCCGACACGAGCTCGCCCGAGCCGAGCGGCCGCGGTGTCTCCTCCACGGCACGCGGCGTCTCCAGGTCGCCGTCGACGAGCTGGAGGTCGCGCATCCGGCGGGCGCTGACCAGCACGCGGGTCTCGAGGGACGCGACGGTGCCGTTGTACGTGGTGACGACGCGGCTGATCGCCCGGCCCAGCGCGTCGACCTTGTCGCCGAGCTTGCCCAGGCGGTCGTAGAGCTGCCGGCCCAGGTCGAAGATGGACCGCGCGTTGTCGGTGAGCGCCGCCTGCTGCCAGGCGTAGGCGATGGTGCGCAGCATCGACACGAGCGTCGTCGGGGTGGCGATCACCACGCGCTTGGCCATCGCGTGTTCGAGCAGCTGCGGGTCGTGCTCCAGCGCCGGCGCGAGGAACGCCTCGCCGGGCACGAACAGCACCACGAACTCCGGCGCCGGGCTGAACGCGGTCCAGTACTCCTTCGCCGCGAGCTGGTCGACGTGCCGGCGCAGCTGCCTCGCGTGCGAGGCGAGCCGCTCCGTGCGCGCCCTGCCCTCGGTGGCCTCGACCGCCTCCAGGTACGCCGCGAGCGGCACCTTCGAGTCGACGACGACGCTCTTGCCGCCCGCCAGGTGGACGACGAGGTCGGGGCGCTTCTGCCCGTCGTCGGTGTCGACGGTGTTCTGCCGGGTGACGTCGCAGTGCTCGGACATGCCGGCGAGCTCGACGATCCGCTCCAGCTGCAGCTCGCCCCACCGACCGCGGACCTGTGGCGCGCGCAGCGCGTTCGCCAGCGACGCCGTCTCGTGCCGCAGCTGCTCGCTCGTCTGGCGCACCTGGCCGACCTGCTCGGTGAGCGAGGTGTACGCCGTGACCCGGGCGCGCTCCAGCTCGCGCAGCTGGCCCTCGACCTTGGCGAGGGTCTCCTTCAGCGGCTCGACCATGTGCTCGACCGCCGCCCGCCGCTGGTCGAGCTCGCCGGACGCCTTGGCCTGCGCCTCCTTGAACCGCTGGTCGGCGAGCTGCAGGAACGCCTTGTTGCTCTGCTCCAGCGCGGCCGAGGAGAGCGCGCGGAACCGTTCGGACATGGTGCGGTCGACCAGCTCGGCCTGCTCGGCGGCGGCGCGGCGTTCGGCGGCCAGCGTCGCGCGCAGGCTCGCCACCTCGTTCTCCGCCGCCCGCGCGGCGGCCGTGGCCCGCTCCTCGGCGGCACGCAGCCGGTCGCGCTCGGCGGCGAGCGTGGCGCGTTCCGCGTCGGCCCGTGCCTGCCGGCCGCGCTGGACGAGCACGGCGACCGCCGCGCCCGCCGCCGCGCCCACGGCCAGGCCGAACACGAGCAGTACGAGTCCGGTAGCGGTCATGAGGTGGCCTCGAAGTGAGCATCGCAGCGAGAATGCCGACCCGCACAGTCGCCGCGGACCGCACCTGAGCGAGGCGCGGAGCGGAGGGGCCGCCGGGTAGGACTGTCCATGCGTTCGATCGTGGCAGCCGAGGGCGGCGAATGGGAGCAGCCGCGCCGATCTGTGGACAGACGTTCGAGCGAACCCGGCCACGGCGACGGCCCCGGCACAAGGGCGCGGGGCTCCACCAAATGATCACGGTATGTGGGTTTCCAGGGAACCTACCCAGTCGAGTACCTACTTCCCGCGTGCTGCAGGACGGGAGAAGTAGGTGCTCGTCTCGGTGAGTCCTGGAACCTGACATACCGTGATCATTTGGAGGACGGGCGCGGTGAGGGGGGCACCCGCACCGGTAGATAGGTTGGGCACCGTGAGCTTGACCATCGGCATCGTCGGACTGCCCAACGTCGGCAAGTCGACCGTATTCAACGCCCTCACCAAGGGCGACGTGCTCGCCGCGAACTACCCGTTCGCGACGATCGAGCCGAACGTCGGCGTCGTCGGGGTGCCGGACACGCGCCTCGACGTGCTCGCCAGGATGTTCGACTCGGCGCGCGTGGTGCCGGCGACGGTCAGCTTCGTCGACATCGCCGGGCTGGTGCGCGGGGCGTCGGAGGGGCAGGGGCTCGGCAACCAGTTCCTGTCGCACATCCGCGAGTCGGACGCCATCTGCCAGGTGATCCGGGCGTTCGAGGACTCCGACGTCATGCACGTCGACGGCCGGGTGAGCCCGAAGGACGACATCGACACCGTCAACACCGAGCTGGTGCTCGCCGACCTGCAGACCGTCGACCGGGCGCTGCCCAGGCTGGAGAAGGAGTCGCGGCTCAGGAAGGGCCTGGCCGAGACGGTCGACGCGGTGCGGCGGGCGCGGGAGGTGCTCGACGCGGGGCGGACGGTGTTCGCCGCCGGCCTCGACCCGGAGCCGCTGCGCGAGCTGCACCTGCTCACCGCGAAGCCGTTCATCTACGTCTTCAACGTCGACGACGAGGAGATGGGCAACGAGGCGCTGAAGGACGAGCTGCGCGGGCTCGTCGCGCCGGCCGAGGCCGTCTTCCTCGACGCGAAGCTGGAGCACGAGCTCACCGAGCTGCCCGAGGACGAGGCGCTGGAGCTGCTGCAGTCGGTGGGGCAGGAGGAGTCCGGCCTCGCGATCCTCGCGCGCGTCGGGTTCGCGACGCTGGGCCTGCAGACGTTCCTCACCGCGGGCCCGAAGGAGTCGCGGGCCTGGACGATCCGCCGCGGCGCCACCGCGCCGGAGGCGGCGGGCGTCATCCACACCGACTTCCAGCGCGGCTTCATCAAGGCCGAGATCGTCTCCTACGACGACCTGGTCGACGCGGGGACGATGGCCGAGGCCAGGTCGCGCGGCAAGGTGCGCCTGGAGGGCAAGGACTACGTCATGCGCGACGGCGACGTGGTCGAGTTCAAGTTCAACGTGTGAGGCGCCGACGCACCGGGTGCGCCGTGGTCACGGCCCGGTCGGCCGGAGAACCGGACGGGGATCGTCCGGAACCCCCGGTACGGTGCCCGCATGGCTATCGCAAAGTACCCCTCGTTCGTCCTCGACTGTCCTGACGCGGGTGCGCTCGCGGGCTTCTACGGCCGGCTGCTCGGCTGGGACGTGAAGACCGAGGACGGCTGGGCCGAGATCCGTCCCGAGGACGGCGGCAACTGCATCTCGTTCCAGCAGGTCTCCGACTACCGGCCGCCCGAGTGGCCCGGCCAGACGGTGCCGCAGCAGATGCACCTCGACGTGATGGTCCGGGACCTCGACGAGGGGGAGGCGGAGGTACTGGAGATCGGCGCGACCAAGGCCGACCACCAGCCGGGCAAGACCTTCCGGGTCTTCCTCGACCCGGCCGGCCACCCGTTCTGTCTCTGCGTCGACTGACCGCTGCCTTCCGCGATGACGGTGAACAGGCGCGCGCGGCAGGAGTAGCTTGCGGTTGTCTGCCGACTCCGTCGTGTGGAGGCCGCCATGAGCCAGCCTGCAGTCGATGTCCCGACCGTCGCGGACGCACCGCGCCGCCGCCGGGCGCTCGAGGAACGGCACGGCCCGTGGCGGCCGCGCTGTCTCGCCGAGATGCTGGACGCCGCCGCCGGGCAGTACGCGGAGCGGCCGTTCGTCATCGGGGAGTCCCGCACCTGCACCTACGGGGAGGTGCGGGACTGGTCGCGGCGGATCGCGCGCGGACTCGTCGCCGCCGGGATCGGGCCGGGCGACCACGTCGCGCTGGTCGCGCCGAACTGGCCGGAGACGGTCGCGGTCCGGTTCGGCATCGCCCGCGCCGGCGCGGTCGCGGTGCCGGTCAACTTCCAGCTGCGCGCCGAGGAGCTCGCCTACATCCTGCAGCAGTCGCGGGCCGCGGGCGTCGTGACGATGGAGGAGTTCCGCGGCCTCGACGCGCTGGACTCGCTCGACCGGATCGTGCCGGACTGGGAGCGCGGCCGGGCCACCAACCTGCCCGACCTCAGGCTCGTGGTCACCGTGCCGGCCGACGGCGGGCCGTCGAGCCGCCCGGGCGCCACGACGCTCGCGGGCCTCGAACGCGACGAGGACGGCGCGCTCGACGCCGAGCTCGCGCGCCGTGCGGAGGCCATGGACCCGCACGACACCGCCACGATCTTCTACACCTCCGGCACCACCGGCCAGCCCAAGGGCGTGCTCTCCACGCACGACATGGAGCTGCGCAGTGCGTACGCGTCGGCGTACACGCGCGCGTTCGAGGACGGCAGGCGGATCGCGTTCGCCCTGCCGCTGCACCACGTGTTCGCCTACATCGAGGGCCTGCTCGCGTCGATGTTCGCGGGCGGCAGCGTCGTGATGCAGGCCGCGTTCGACCCGCGTGCGTCGCTCGAGGCGATCGCGAAGCACGGTGCCGGCGAGGCCCTGTACGTGCCCACGATGAGCCTCGCGGTGATCGACGCCGCCCGCGCGGGCGCCTACGACCTGGGCACGCTCCACTCCGTGATGTCCGCCGCCCAGTCCGCGCCCGCCCGGCTCTGGCACGACCTGCGCGAGGTGCTCGGGCTCGAGCAGCTGGTGACGGCGTACGGCATGACCGAGACGTCGGCTGCCACCACGTACACGATGCCCGGCGACCCCGTCGAGCTGCTGGTCGAGACCGTGGGCCGGCCGAAACCCGGCGGTGTCGCGGGAGACCCGGAGCTGGCCGGGCTGGTGGCCGTGTACAAGGCGGTCGACCCCGACGGCGGCGGCGACCTGCCGCAGGGGCAGCCGGGCGAGCTCGTCACCCGCGGCCCGATCGTCGGGCGCGGCTACTACGGCAAGGCCGAGGAGACGGCGGCCGCCATCCTGCCCGGCGGGTGGCTGCGGTCCGGTGACCTGGGTTACGTGCGCGACGACGGCTACCTGACGCTGACGGGCCGCAGCAAGGAGCTGTACAAGTGCGGCGGCGAGCTGGTGATGCCCACCGAGGTGGAGGACCGGCTGACCCGGCGCAGCGACGTGCACCAGGCCTACGTCGTCGGCGTGCCTGACCCGCGGATGGGCGAGGTCGGTTGCGCGTGGGTCGTCCCAGCGGAGGACGCGCAGCCGGACGCAGAGCAGCTGATCGCGTACTGCCGCGAGCAGCTGGCACGGTTCAAGGTGCCCGCCTACGTGCTGTTCGCGTCGGCGGACGAGCTGCCGCTGACGGCCTCGGGCAAGGTGCAGAAGTTCAAGCTCGCGCAGCGCGCGGTCGCCGAGCTCGGGCTGGAGGGCTCAGGCGCGTAGCACGACCCGGCCGACCACCGACCGGCCGGCCAGCAGTTCGAGCCCGGCGACGGCCTCGTCGAACGCGAACGCGCGGTGCACCCGCGGCCGGAGCGAACCCGCCGCCCACAGGTGGACGACCTCGCCGTGCACGGCACGAAGCAGTTCGGGGTTCGCCCGGCGGTACGCGGCGACGTGCAGCCCGAGCACCGCGTAGTTCTTCAGCAGCACGTGGTTCAGCGGGACGGACGGGATCGTACCCGCGGTGAACCCCACGGTGACGATCCGCCCCTCGAACGCCGCCGTCCTGCGCAGCGCGTCGAACGCGGTGCCGCCGACGGCGTCGACGACGACGTCGGCGCCGTGCCCGTCGGTCGCGGCGCGCACCTGCGCGACGACGTCGGGGTCCGCGGCGAGATCGACCACGGCGTCCGCGCCGAGCTCGAGGCAGGCGGCCGCCTTGTGCGCGCCGGTGACGACGCCGACGACGCGCGCACCCGCGAGCCGCGTCAGCGCGATCACAGCCGAGCCGACGCCGCCGGTGGCGCCGGTGACGACGACGGTCTCGCCCGGTCGCAGCCCGGCGCGATGGTGCAGGGCCAGGTGCGCGGTGACGGACGCGATGTGCAGTACCGCGGCGGCCGTGAGGTCGGCGTCGCCGGGCAGCGGGTAGAGCTGCTCGTCGGGGACCGTCAGGTACTCGCACATGGCGCCGTTCGGCAGCTCGGGCACGACGACGACGCGCTGACCGGCACGCAGCACGGAGCCAGGGCCGGTGTCGACGACCGTGCCCGACGCCTCGTAGCCGGGAGAGAACGGCAGCGGCGGTCGCTCCTGGTAGCGACCGGCGCAGAGCAGCAGATCCGGGAAGTTCAGGCCCACCGCGGCCACGCGGACCCGCGCCTCGCCCGGGCCCGGCGGGCGGGACGGGACGGTGTCGAGCTGCAACGCCTCCCGCGGCGTGCCGAGCCGGTGCACCCGCCACGCCCGCGCGTCCGCGGGGAGGTGGGGGCGGGCCGTGGGCATGTCGGCAGCCTAGACTTCAGGCGTGTCGGCAGAGGGAGCCGCCCGTGGTGCGGCGGCCGTTGGCGTGGGCCTCGCGGTCCCGGAGGACGTGGTCGCGAACGCGGTGATCGCGGCGCGGCTGGGCGTCGACGAGGACTGGCTGCGCTCGCGCACCGGCACCGACGTGCGCCACGTCGCCCGGCCCGAACAGCGTCTCGAGGCGTTCGCCGCGGACGCGGCCACGGCCGCGTTGCGGGACGCCGGGATCGAGCCTGCCGCCGTCGACCTCGTGCTCGTCGGTACGACGAGTGCCGAGGAGATGAGCCCCCACGCCGCGCCGATGGTAGCGGCGGCGATCGGCGCGGAGCGCGCGGGTGGCGTCGACGTCAGCGCGGCCTGCACGGGATTCCTGTCCGGGCTGGCGTTCGCCACCGCGATGATCGAGACCGGTCGGGCCGAGACGGTCGTGGTGGCCGGCGCCGACCTGCTCACCCGCTACCTCGACCCGGACGACCGCGGCTCGGCGATGCTGTTCGGCGACGGCGCGGGCGCCGTCGTGCTCACCGCCGTCAGCGGGCCGTCCCGCGTCGGCCCGGTCTCGATGCACTCGGACGGTTCCGGCCGCGGCCTGATCCAGTTGCGCCGGGACGAGCCGCTGATCCGCATGGACGGGCCCACCGTCTACCGGTACGCCGTCCGGCTCATGGTCGAGGTGACTCGCGAGGTGCTCGACCGTGCCGGGCTCGGGATCGACGACGTCGACCTGTTCGTCTATCACCAGGCCAACGGGCGCATCATCGAGACGGTCGGGAAGCGCCTCGGCCTCGACGCCGCGAAGGTCGTCGACGTCGTGGGGGAGTTCGCGAACACCTCCGCCGCGTCGCTCCCGATCGCACTCGCCTGGGCCGCGGCACAAGGCCGGCTGCGTGCAGGAGACCGAGTGTTGCTCGCCGCGTTCGGTGCGGGCATGGTCTGGGGCGGCGGCGTCCTGCAGTGGGGCCGACCCTAGGGCAGCACCATGGCGTCGAGCCGCTCCGGGTCGGAGAGCGCGTCGATCTCGAGGATCCCGCCGTCGATGATCGTGAAGCCGACGACGGCCCCCAGCCTCTCACCCCGCAGGACCAGCATGCCGGCAGCGCCGTTGACCAGGGCGGGGCGCAGCACCGTGTCCGGGCGGGTCAGCAGCGGACGCAGCCCGCTGCCTGCCTGACGGCTGACCGCGGCCTTGCCGCGGAGCGCACGGGACGCGGCGGCGAGGCGCACGCCGCCGTCGATGCGCAGCACGGCGTCGGGGTGGAGCAGCGCGGCCAGGGCGTCGAAGTCGCCGTCCCGGGCGGCGGCGAAGAACGCGTCGACCACCTGTCGTTGCCGGGCGAGATCGGTGTCGGGATGCCCGGGTGCCGCGCCCTTGACCCGCTGCCGCGCACGGCTGGCGAGCTGCCGCGCGGCGCCGGGGGAGCGTCCCGTCATCGACGCGATCTCGTCGAACGGCATGTCGAACATGTCGTGCAGGACGAACGCCAGCCGCTCGGCCGGGGTGAGGGTGTCCAGCACGACGAGCAGGGCGAGGCCCACCGAGTCGGCGAGCACGGCATCGTCCTCCGGCTGGGACACGCCCGGGATCCGGACGACCGGGTCGGGCACGTGCGAGTCGAGGGACACCTCGTGCCGGGTGTTGCGCGACCGCAGCATGTTCAGGCACACGCGCGCGACGATCGTCGTCAGCCAGCCGCCGAGGTTCTCCACCTCGCTCGCGTCCGCACGGCTGACCCGCAGCCAGGCGTCCTGGAGGGCGTCGTCGGCCTCGGCGTGCGAGCCGAGCATGCGGTAGGCCACCGCACGCAGATGCTGCCTGTGCTCCTCGAAGCGCTGCGCCAGCCAGTCGTCGTCGCCCACGGGTCACATCCTCCATCCGCGTCACACCCATGACACGGCGGGGACGGGCGGATGTGACATCGAGGCCGCTATGTCCTTCCGCTGACGAAACGCAGTGCCGCCGACGTCCGGTCGTTGACGCCCAGCTTCGCGTAGGCGTGCTCGAGGTGCTTCTGCACCGTGCGAACGCTGACGCCGAGCCGGTGGCCGATCGCCCGGTCGGTGCGGCCCTCCGCGACGAGTGCGAGCACCTGACGCTCACGCGCGCTGAGCCGGCCGGTGTCCGGTGCGCGCGATCCGGCGAGGTACGGGCGGACGAGGGCGAGCACGGCGGGCTCGTCGATGTCGACCAGCTGCGCGAGACCGGGCCAGAGCACGCGTTCGCGCTCCTCCGGGCTCATCGCCCGCTCGGCGGCCGCGACGGTGGCGAGCAACCGTTGCAGCCGTCCGCGTTCCTCCATGTGCGCCCACCCCCGACGCGTCCGGCGCGTGCCGAAACGGTAGGCCGGGTGGCACGGCTCTCGTGCCCGCGTCCGTCGCGGCGGCGCCCGTACGTAACGGTACGTATCGACCCGGCGGTTCCCGTTCTGCGTTGATGACCATGCGGACCCGTTGTGCGAGCAAGGGAACGACGACATGACGCGGATGATGATCGACTGCAGGACGATGCCGAGCGAGTCCAACTGCTCGCTGCGGATCGAGGGCACCGAGGAGGAGGTCGTCCGGGCGGCGGTGCAGCACGACGTGGAAGCACACGGACACGAGGACACACCCGAGCTCCGTGAGCAGGTCAGGGCGGCGTTGCAGGAGGTGACGGACGCGCCGAGCGATGTAGGCGCGTTCATCCAGCTGATCGAGTTCAGGGCCGGCAAGGAGCAGCTCGCCGAGGGCAAGGCGCTCATGGACAGCTACGACGCGGAGATCGGCTCTGCCCGCACCGCCCGGTGGGCGATCATGGGAGCCGATCGGGACCACCCGGACACGTACGTGCAGATCGTCGAGTTCCCGAGCTACGAGCAGGCGATGGTCAACTCCGAGCATCCTGCCACACGCGCACTGTCCGAGGCGCTGCAGAAGCTGGCCGAGGGCAAGCCGACGTTCCGCAATCTGGACGTGGAGTACACGCAGACGACCTGACCTCCGGTACGCGAGCCCAGGAACACCGCGGGAAGGACCGCGGTGTTCCTGTGCGTTCCGTGGTCGTCCACCTCTACTGTTCCACATGATGGGCCCGAGATAACGGTGTCGCTGCAGAGCGTGTGTCCCGATGTGCCCCCGCTGGACGTGATCGCTACGGTGACTTGACGAACCAGTGGTCGTGACGAGCTGTGACGGCCCGCGAGCGGCGTCGCGTCGTGCGCAGGTCTTGCGGGTCCGCCGTCGAGTGGCATGCTGTTGCACCGTCACAACCTGTTGCGTTCAACGCAACGGCCCTCCGGCAGCGAAACTGGGAGGACATGTGATCGAGGCGCGTGGCGTCACGAAGGTCTTCGGGCTTCCGGACCAGAAGGCCGTGCAGCGGCTCGCGAACGGCGCTGCGGGCAGGGAGGCGATCGCCGCCGACGGCGGTGTCGTCGCCGTGGACGACGTGTCCTTCACCGTCCAGACCGGTGAGCTGTTCGTCATCATGGGCCTTTCCGGATCGGGGAAGTCGACCCTGATCCGGATGGTCAACCGGCTGATCGAGCCGACGTCCGGCACCGTGGTCATCGACGGTGAAGACGTGCGCGAGATGAGCGACAAGGCGTTGCGGTCGTTGCGCAACCGTCGCGTGAACATGGTGTTCCAGCACTTCGCGCTGTTCCCGCACCGCAGCATCCGCGACAACGTCGCGTACGGGTTGAAGACGCGCGGCGTCTCGTCCCGCGAGCGGCTCGAGAAGGCGAACCGCGCGCTGGAACAGGTGGGGTTGGGGCATCGCGGCGACGCGTTCCCCGACGAGCTCTCCGGCGGACAGCAGCAGCGCGTCGGGCTGGCGCGGGCTCTCGCCACCGATGCGGACGTGCTGTTGATGGACGAGCCGTTCAGCGCGCTCGACCCGTTGATCCGCAGGGACATGCAGAACCTGTTGCTGGACCTGCAGGGTGAGTTCCGCAAGACGATCCTGTTCGTCACGCACGACCTCAACGAAGCGATGCGGATCGGCGATCGCATCATGGTGATGAAGGACGGCGGCAGTGTGCAGATGGGTACGGGGCCGGAGATCCTCGCCGACCCGGCGACCGACTACGTGCGCGAGTTCGTCGCGGACGTCGACCGCACGCGCGTCATCACCGCGGCCACGATCATGCGTGATCCCCTCGCCGTCGCGACCGTCGACGAGGAACCACGGCAGGCGCTGAAGAAACTCGAAGGCGTCGCGGCGTCCGGGCTCTACGTACTCGACGCCGACCGCCACGTGCTCGGCGTCGCCAAGGACGAGGCGCTCGCCCGGGCGGCGGGATCGGCCAAGGACCTGCGCTCGGTGCTCGTCGACGACTACGAGTCGGTCACCGAGGACACGCCCGTGGTCGGCTTCGCGCACCTGTCCGGCAACCATCCGGTTCCGCTCGGCGTGCTCGACGCCGAGAGCCGGCTGATCGGAGTCGTGCCGCGCGCCGCGATCCTCGCCGCGATCTCCGGCGACAACGGCACCGAGCCGCAGGAGGTGTCCGACACAGACGCGACGACCGGTGGCGGTGGAGAGAAGGTGACCGAGAATGCCTGAACTGCCGAGGATTCCCGTCGGCAAGGTGATCGCCGACGTCATCAGCTGGCTGACCACGCACTGGAGCGTCTTCTTCGACGGGATCTCCGCAATCCTGCTGGGCTTCGGCAACGCCGTCTACTACGTCCTCGCGCTGCCGCACCCGTACCTGCTCACCGCCGTGTTCGCGGCGCTGGCGTTCCTCGTCACCCGGCGCGCCGGGCTGCCGATCTTCACCGTCATCGCGTTCCTGCTCGTCGACAGCATGCGGCTGTGGAACGACATGCTGAACACGCTCGCGGTCGTGATCGTCGCCGCGGTCATCGCGATCGTCATCGGCGTCCCGGTCGGCATCTGGGCGGCGCGGTCGAGGTCGGTGAGCGTCATCGTCCGGCCGCTGCTCGACTTCATGCAGACACTGCCGGTGTTCGTCTACCTGCTGCCCGCGGTGTTCTTCTTCGGCATCGGCGTGGTGCCCGGCATCGTCGCGACGATCGTGTTCGCGGTACCGCCGGCGGTACGACTGACCGAGCTCGGCATCCGGCAGGTCGACCGCGAGGTCGTCGAGGCCGCGCAGGCCTTCGGTGCCCGGCCGATGCAGGTGCTGCGCGAGGTGCAGATGCCGTTGGCCATGCCTACGGTCATGGCCGGTGTCAACCAGGTCATCATGCTGGCGCTGTCCATGGTCGTGGTCGCAGGGCTGGTCGGCGCACCGGGCCTCGGGCAGGTCGTCGTCGCGTCCACCCAGAGCCTGAACGTCGCCGGTGGGTTCGAGGGCGGCATCGCCGTCGTCATACTCGCCGTCTACCTGGACCGGCTGACCGGCGGACTCGCCGAGCGCGGCAGGCGCCGCGGCCGTAGCAGGCGGGGGCAGCCAGGGAGGGTCACCCCGGAGGAGGCGGAGGTAGCGCGAGACAAGCAGAAGTCGGAGCAGCCGGCGCCCGTCGCGTGACGGCCCCGCTGCCGAACAGATAGTCGATCCACCAGGGAGAGATTGTGCGAACTGGAAGAGTGTGGCGGGCCGTCACGGCCGTGGCCGTGGCCGCCGTCATGGCGGTAGCCGCGGCAGGCTGCAACAGCGGCGGAGGCAAGAGCCTCGGCGGCGGTGGAGGCGGCGGGGGCGGCTCCGGCTCGAAGCAGGTCACCATCGGCATGATCCCCTGGGACGAGGACATCGCCGTCACCGAGCTGTGGAAGCAGTTGCTGGAGGCCAAGGGTTACAAGGTCACCGTGCAGCAGCTCGACGCCGGCCCGCTGTTCTCCGGTGTCGCGAGCGGCAGCCTCAGCTTCTTCATGGACGCCTGGCTGCCCAACACCCACGCCAAGTACTGGAAGCAGTTCGGTTCCAAGGTCGACGACCTCGGCCCGTGGTACCAGCCGGCCGACCTCGGTCTCGCCGTCCCCGACTACGTCAAGAACGTGAAGTCGCTCGCCGACCTCAAGGCCAACGCGTCCATGTTCGGCGGGAAGATCACCGGCATCGAGGCGTCGGCGGGTGAGATGGACCTGGCGAAGAACAAGGTGATGCCGGCGTACGGCCTGAACGGCAAGATGCAGCTCGTGCAGAGCAGCACGCCGGCCATGCTGGCCGCGCTGCAGAAGGCGTACACGGCGAAGAAGCCGATCGTCGTCACCCTGTGGCGTCCGCACTGGGCGTTCTCCACCTACAAGATCCACTATCTGAGCGACCCGAAGGGGGCCTGGGGCCAGCCGGACAAGATCCACACGATCATGTCCAAGAAGTTCGCCAAGAACGACCCGAAGGTCCAGGGTTGGATGAAGAACTTCAAGCTGACCGCCGACCAGTTGCAGGGTCTGGAGAAGCTGACCCACAACAAGACCGGCGACCAGCTGACCTCCGCGGTCAAGACCTGGATCTCCCAGAACAAGAGCCTGACCGACAGCTGGACGAAGTAGCCGCATCTCCCGTTCGTCAGCGCCGGGCGTCGCAGTGGCGGCGCCCGGCGCCGACACGTCTCAGCGGACGGTGCCGTCGCGGTGGCCGGCCAGTGCCAGCTCCGCCCGCGTCGGCAGTCCCTCCCAGTCGCCGTATGTTGCGACCGCGAACCCGGCGACCGAGACGGCGCGGTCGAGCCGGTCGGTGACCGGAAGGCCGTCCAGCCGGGCCGAGAGGTAGCCCGCCACGAACGCGTCGCCCGCACCGACCGGGTCGACGGCGGTGACCGGCGCCGCCGGCCTGGAGAGCCGGCCGGTGCCGTCGACGACGTGCGCCCCGGCCCTGCCGTCGGTGACGACGACCTCGCCGATTCCCTTGCTGAGCAACGCTTTCTCGGGTTCCTGCTCGTCGTCGACGACGATGGGGAGCTCGTCCGCCGACGCCACGAGGATGTCGAGCTTCGGCAGCAGCGGACGCAACGCGCGGGCCGCGTCGCTGCGCGACCACAGCCGCGCGCGGTGGTTGACGTCGAGGCAGACCGTCCAGCCGTTCGCGTGCGCGTGCTCGACGGCCGCCGCGACCGCGGCCGCCGCGGTGGCGGAGAGCGCAGGCGTGATGCCGGTGACGTGCAGCAGTCGTGCGCCGTCCGCGAGCACCGGCCCGAGTGCCGCCGGGTCGATGCGCGAGGCGGCCGAGCCCCTCCTGTGGTACTCGACGCGGACGAGGTCGGCGGTGCGGTGCTCCAGCAGCATCAACCCGGTGGGTGCGTCCTCGTCGACGCCGGCCCGCGAGACGTCAACGCCCTCGGCGCGCAGCGTGCGGGTGACCAGCGCGCCCGTCTCGTCCGCGCCTACCCGGCCGGCCCACCGCACGCGGTGGCCGAGCCGGGCGAGGCCGACGGCGACGTTGCTCTCGGCCCCGGCAATGGTCATCGTGAACGTGCCGCCGAGCCGGAGCGCGCCGTGCCCGCGCAGGTTGGCCATGGTCTCGCCGAAGGTGAGCACGTCGGTGGCAGTCATGCCCGACTCCTTCGCTACGGACGCCGGGTCGCCGCGACGAACTCGCCCGCCCGCTTGCGCAGGCCGTCCAGCGAGCCGCCGGACGCCGCGTCCCCGACGAGTGGCGTGCCGACGCCGACGGCCACGGCGCCGGCCTGGAGATAGGCGTACGCCGCCTCGGCGTCGACCCCGCCGACCGGGACGATCGGCACGTGCGGGAACGGGTCGCGGAGCGCCCGCAGGTAGGCCGGACCGTGCAGCGACGCGGGGAACAGCTTGACCGCGGCCGCGCCGGCGTCGTGCGCGGCGAGGATCTCCGACGGCGTGAACGCGCCTGCCAGCACCGGGAGACCGAGCTCGTGCGCCACCGCCTCCGCCCGCGTGTGCGCCGGCGTGACGACGTACGCGGCACCGGCGTCGGCGACCCGCCGCACGTCGCCGGGCTCCAGCACGGTGCCCGCGCCGAGGAGCCCGGACGCGCCGATCTCCTCACGCGCCTGGGCGATCACGGCGACGGCGTCCGGCGTCGACAGCGACACCTCGACGAGCCGCACGCCGCACTCGACCAGCGTGACGGCGGTGCGGAGTGCGGCGTCCGGCTCGCGGCCGCGGACGATCGCGAGCAGCCGGTGCATGCGCAGGGCGTCGCGCAGTTCCTCCGGGGTCATGCCGGCCATCCTGTCATCCCCGGTGGAGTCACCACTCGGCGAAGGAGCCGTCGGCGTGCCGCCAGATCGGGGAGCGCCAGTGGTGGCCGACGGCGTCGGCGCGGCGGACGGCGTCCTCGTCGACGCTGATGCCGAGACCAGGGGCGGTCGGCCGGGCGATATGGCCGTCGACGAACCGGAACACCTCGGCGTCGACGAGGTAGTCGAGCAGGTCGTTGCCGACGTTGTAGTGGATGCCCAGGCTCTGTTCCTGGATCAGGAAGTTCGGCGTCGCGAACGCCACCTGCAGGCTGGCCGCCAGCGACACGGGGCCCAGCGGGCAGTGCGGTGCGAGCGGCACGTCCCACGTCTCGGCGAGTGCGGCGATCCTGCGTACCTCGGAGATGCCGCCGGCGTGCGAGAGATCCGGCTGCACGACGGCGATGCCGGCCTGCAGGGCGGGCAGGAAGTCGGTGCGCGAGTAGTACCGCTCGCCGGTGGCGATGGGCACGGAGCTGGCGGCGACGACGCCGGGCAGCAGATGGCGGTGCTCGGGCAGCACGGGCTCCTCGACGAACAGCGGTTGCAGCTCCTCGAGCAGCGGCAGGATGCGGCGGGCGTTCGCGGCCGAGACGCGGCCGTGGAAGTCGATCGCGACGTCGCGGGCCGGGCCGAGCACCTCGCGGACCGTGGCGAGCCGTTCGACCACCTCGCGGGTCTCGGCGAGCGTCGCGAGCCGGGACATCCGGCCGGAGGCGTTCATCTTGACCGCCGTCATGCCGGTCTCGACCTGGGCCCGTACGGCGTCGGCCAGCTCGGCCGGTTCGTCGCCGCCGACCCACGAGTAGACGCGGACGTGGTCGCGCACCGGGCCGCCGAGCAGCGCGTGCACCGGCGCGTCGTACGCCTTGCCGGCGATGTCCCACAGCGCCTGGTCGATCCCGGCGACGGCGCTGGAGAGCACCGGGCCGCCGCGGTAGAAGCCGCCCTTGGTGAGCACCTGCCAGTGGTCCTCGATGCGCAGCGGGTCCTGCCCGACGAGCTGCTCGGCGAGCTCGTGCACCGCCGCGCGGACGGTGTCGGCACGGCCCTCGACCACCGGCTCGCCCCAGCCGACGATCCCGTCGTCGGTCTCGATCCGGCAGAACAGCCAGCGCGGTGGCACCCGGAACGTCTCGACCCTGGTGACCTTCATGACCGGTCCCCGGTGACTCTTCCGTCACGCCCGGAGCCGGCGCCGTCGAGCGCCGCGAAGTCGCGGCTCGCCTGGTCGAGCAGCGCGCGCATGGCATGCTCGGCGACGTCGTCGTCACGGCCCACTACGGCGTCCAGCACGGCGCGGTGCGCGGGCACGGCGTCGGCCCAGGTGCCCTTGCCGTGCACGAGGAGGTCACGGGCGCGCAGCCCGGTCTCGATCACGATCTCCATCCGCTGGAGCAGCTCGTTGTGCGTCGCGAACAGCAGTGCCCGGTGGAACCTGATGTCCGCGGCGACGACCTCCTCGGGCGTGGCGTCCGGCTGGGCGGACGCGGCGAGGCTCTCGGCGAGCTCGGCGAGGTCCGCGTCCGTGCGCCGGGTCGCGGCGAGCCGCGCGCCGGCCGGCTCGACGATCGCGCGCACCTCGGCGAGGTTGTCGAAGAACTGGTGGCTGTCGGCGGGGCGTTCGAACTGCCAGCGCAACACGTCCGGGTCGAGCAGGCTCCAGTCGTCGCGCGGCCGGACGAACGTGCCGCGCTTGGGCCGCGCGTCCACGAGCCCCTTCGCCGCGAGCGCGCGGAGGGCCTCGCGGATCACGGTGCGGCTGGCCGAGAACTCCCGCTCCAGCTCGTCGATGGTGAGGATGGTGCCCGGTGCCAGCTGCCCGGCGAGGATCCGGCGGCCGATCTCGTTGACCGCCGCGCCGTGCATCCCGCGTCCCGGATAGTCGCTCATCGGATCCCCCTCGGACGGCGGCCCGTGTCTGCGCTCATGCACTGTCCTTGAAGATGCTCCAGCCGCCGTCGACGACGAGGGAGGCGCCGGTGACGTACGACGCGTCCGCCGACGCCAGGAACGCCACCGCGGCGGCGACCTCGTCGGCGGTGCCCATCCGCCGCGCCACGGTCTGCGCGGCGGTCTGCTGCTGCGCCGCCTCGTCGATGCCGGCCCACGCGCCGGTGCGGATCGGCCCCGGCAGGACGCTGTTGACCCGCACGTCCGGCCCGTAGTCGACGGCGAGCTGCTGCGCGAGCGAGCGGAGCCCGCCCTTCGCGGCGGCGTACGCCGGATGCCCCGGCAGGCCGAACAGAGCGTGCACGGAGGAGGTCAGCACGATCGCGGTGCCCGGACGGAACAGCGGTTGCAGTGCGTGCACGGCGAGGTACGCGGCGGTGAGGTCGACGGCGACGATGCGGTTCCACTCGTCCAGGCTCAGCTCGTGCGCGGGCGTGATCCTGTCGATGAACGCGTTGCTGTGCAGGACGTCGAGTCGTCCGTGCACGGCCTCGACGGTCTCGCGCACACGGCGCCACAGCTCGGGATCGGACACGTCACCTGGCAGCGCGCTCGCCGTGCCGCCGGCGGCGTCGATCTCCTTGGTGACCTCGGCCAGGCCGTCGCCGTCGATGTCGACGAGCAGCACGGACGCGCCCTCGGCGGCGAGCCGGCGGGCGGTCGCGGCACCGATGCCGGACGCCGCGCCGGTCACGACGGCCGACGCATCACGGAACCGATCCAACCCCCACCTCCTCAGGCCCTTGCAGGGAAACCTACCATCAAATACTTTTGTATGACTATTTCTCCGGACGAAGGGCAGGGCGATGTCAGGTTCGATAGCGGGAGTGGCGGAATCCTCGCTGAGCCGACGCGGCTTCCTGGCCGGTGCAGCCGCTCTGGGCGGCGCGGTGGCGCTCGGCGGATGCGTCAGCGGGGGCTCGAACTCCTCGGGCTCCGGGTCAACCGGCAAGCTCACGCTCCAGGCGACGCTGAGCACTCCGCAGCCGAAGAAGGCGCTGCAGGACGTGATCAAGGCGTACAAGAAGCAGGACGTGACGCTCAACTTCGTGGCGACCGAGCAGTTCCGTGCACAGCTGCCCACGTACCTGAACTCGTCCAACCCGCCCGACGTGCTCACCTGGTACGCCGGCTCGGTGGCGCGCGACTACGCGAGCAAGGGCTTCCTGCTCGACGTCTCCGACCTCTGGACGGGCAACGGCGCGTGCGCGAAGTTCTCGGACGCGCTGAAGAAGCTGTCCACCGACGACAAGGGCCGGCAGATCTTCGTGCCCACCAGCTACTACTGGTGGGGGATCTTCTACCGCAAGTCGATGTTCCAGAAGTGGGGTGTCGAGCCGGTGGAGACCTGGAGCGACTTCCTCGCGATGTGCCGCAAGCTCAAGGGCAAGGGCGTCATGCCGCTGTCGATGGGCACCGGCGGCGGGCAGCCGTGGGTGGCGTCCGGCTGGTTCGACTACCTCGACCTGCGCCTCAACGGCGCACAGTTCCACCGTGACCTCCTCGCGGGCAAGCACCGGTTCGACAGCGCCGAGGTCAAGAACGTGATGAAGTACTACAAGCAGCTGCTGCCGTTCATCGACCCGAAGGGCAAGTCCTACGACGTCACCCAGGCCGTCACGCCGCTGGTGCAGGGCAAGGACGCGATGTACCTCACCGGCGCGTTCATGACGGCGGCCGTGCCGAAGGACGCCGCGGACGACATCGACTTCTTCCGGGTCCCGATCATCGACAAGTCGGTGCCGGTGGCGGAGGAGGCGCCCACCGACGGCTACTTCGCGAGCGCGAAGACCAAGCACGCCAAGGAGACCAAGCAGCTCCTCTCGTACCTCGCCTCGCCGAGCGTGGAGCAGAAGTACATCGAGGAGTCGGCGTCGTCGAACCTTCCGACGTCCTCGGAGGTCGACACCTCGAAGTTCTCGCCACTCGTGCAGAAGGGCGTCCAGTTCCTCAACGAGTCCAAGGACCTCACCCAGTTCTTCAACCGGGACTCGTCGGACGAGCTGCAGACGACGGCCGACACCGCGCTCACGAAGTTCCTCGACCACCCCGACCAGGTCGACAAGATCCTGAAGGCGTGGCAGGCCGACGCCGAGCGGGTATGGAACAAGTGACGATCGCAAGGCAAGCGCAGGAGCTGACGAGCGGACCGCAGGTAGGGGCCGCGGGCGGTGGCCGGCACTGCCACGGACGCCTCCCGCGGCACCTGCCGGAGGTCCGCGAGGGAAGCGGGCGCACATGAGCACTGCGATGTCCCCGATGCGCCGGCGGCTGCGCGAGGTGCCCGCCGGCGTGTGGGCGTTCGTCGCGGTGCCGGTGGCGGTCGAGGCGATCTGGGTGTTCTGGCCCGCGATCAACAGCTTCTGGCTGTCCCTGACGAAGTGGAACGGTGCGGGCCCGCCCCAGTTCGTCGGCTTCAAGAACTACGCGAGCATGTCGTCCGACCCGGTCTTCAAGCAGGCGCTGGTCAACAACGTCATCTGGCTGGTCGGCTTCGGCGGCCTGTCCGTCGTCGGCGGGCTGGCGCTCGCGCTCGCACTGAACCGGCCGCGCCGGCTGGTCGGCCTGTACCGCAGCGCGATCTACCTGCCGATGGTGTTCTCGCTCGCGGTCACCGGCCTGTTCTGGCGCGTCCTCTACCAGCCCGACGGCGTCATCGACGCCGCGATCGGCGGCATCGGCCGGGGGGGCTTCGCGAAACAGTGGCTGGCCGACCCGGACACCGCGCTGTGGGCCGTGCTCGTGGCCGCGGTGTGGCGACAGGTGGGCTACCTGATGGTGCTGTACCTCGCCGGGCTCAAGGGCTGCGACCCGACGCTCGACGACGCTGCCGCCATCGACGGCGCGACGGCGTGGCAGCGGTTCAGGTACGTGACCATGCCGCAGCTGCGCGGCGTCAACACGGTCGTGTTCGCGGTGACCGTCATCGACTCGCTGCGCACGTTCGACATCGTCTGGACGATGACGGGCGGCGGTCCGTACCACGCCACCGAACTGCTCTCGACGTACATGTTCGAGCAGGGCTTCACGTTCCTGAACCTGGGCTACGGGTCGGCTCTCGCGGTCGTGATCTTCCTGCTGGCGCTGGGCTTCATCATCACCTATCTAGTCCGCGCCGCTCGCAGGGAGGTGATCTGATGGCTGTCGCCGACACCCGGCCGGTACAGGCCGAGCAGGCCGGCACGGCGGTCCGGCACGCGGGTCAGCGCAAGCGCTCCGGCGTCCTGTTCCACGCCGTCATGGCGCCGATATCGCTGCTGTGGATCGCACCGATGGTGTTCGTCGTCTTCGTCGCCGTCCGGTCGTTCGACGACATCTCGGCCCGCGGCCTGGGCGCGCTGCCGAAGTCCGTGACGTTCGAAGGATTCCGCACGGCGTTCACCGACGGCCAGATCGGGCAGGCGCTGCTGAACAGCGCGCTCATCACGATCCCGGCCGTGGTGGTCGCGTTGCTGCTCGCGTCGATGGCGGCGTTCGGGCTGTCCAGATACGAGATCCCGTACCGCCGTGTCGTGCTGCTCGCGATGCTCGCGGGCAACCTGCTGCCGCCACAGGTCCTGATCATCCCCGTGGCGAAGATGTCGGAGAACCTCGGCACGTACGACACGCTCGCGGGCGTGGTCGCGATCCACGTCGGGTTCGGGCTCGGCTTCTACACCTTCGTGCTGCACGGGTTCATGCGTTCGGTGCCGAAGGAGATCACCGAGGCGGCGATCGTCGACGGCGCAGGGCCGTTGCAGGTGTACGCGCGCGTCATCATGCCGCTGTCGCGGCCGGCGCTCGCCGCGATCGCAGCGCTCGCGACCACCTGGATCTTCAACGACCTGCTGTGGGCGTTGACCGTGCTGCGTACGCAGACCAAGTTCCCGGCGACGGCGGCGCTGCTGAACCTGCAGGGCGGCTACGTCAGCCAGTGGAACGTCGTCGCGGCCGGTGCGATCACCGCGGCGATCCCCACGGCGATCGTGTTCTTCGCGTTCCAGCGGCATTTCGTGTCGGGGCTGCTCGTCGGCTCCACCAAGTGAATGGAGAGTGTGTCGATGCCCGTGGAGCTCCCGGATCACCTGCCGGAGCGGCTGGCCATCACGTTGTGGGACTTCTCGTGGTACGCCCGTGCGGGCGAGGGTGACGCGTTCGCCGACCTCGACGCGTGCTTCGCGGCAGCGGTCGAGCGCGGGTACAACACGGTGCGGATCTGCGCGATGCCGTTCCTGCTCTTCGGTTCCGGCATCGACCACACGTCGCTGACGTTCACCCCGCTCGGCGGCGGGTACGGGCAGCGGACGCGGTGGTACGACGTGCGCTCGACGGTGCGGATGGACGGCAGGCAACACCTGCTCGACCTGTTCGCGGCGGCGCGGCGGCACGACTGCTATGTGATCCTGTCGAGCTGGGAGTACCAGCAGAGCCCGTGCTTCCTCGACAACCCCGCCTGGGCGGACGCACTGTTCGCGGTGCCGGCGAAGGACCGCCTCGACGTCCTGGCCGACGCGCTCGCCGACCTCGTGGCATTCCTGGGCGAGCACGAACTCGCCGACCGGATCGCCTTCGTCGAGCTGCACAACGAGGTGCAGGTCACCCGGCTGGCCGACGCCGCGGAGGACGGCGAGCACCCGATCGCGGCGTTGCGCCCGTTGCTCGAGAACGCCGTGGAACGGTTCAGGGAGCGGCATCCACGGCAGCTCGTCACGGCCAACTTCGCGGGCGTCCCTGTCGCGGCGATGCGACACCTGCCGACGAACGTCGACGTCGCCGTCTTCCACCCGTACGTCTACGGCGTGCTCGGTGAGCTGGTCGAGACCTTCGCGCTGCGCGACGACGGGCGGCCGTTCCCGCAGGAGCGGGCCCAGGCCGAGCTGCTGCGCCCCGGAGCGCCGCCGGTCGGCGAGTGGCAGCTACCGGACGCCGAGCGCTGGCGTGCACGGGCGACGATCATGCGGCAGCGCGAGCTGTACGTGCACGACTGGTGCGACCCGGTGAAGTGGGACCGCTGGCTGTACGACCGGTACGGCGAGCACCGGCTGGCGATGGACCAGAAGCTGCAGCTGTGGCTGGACGTCGCCGCCGACTGGGCCGCGGCCAACGGCGTGCCGCTGGTGTTCGGCGAGGGCTGGGTGGGCTACACGCCGCTGTACGGCACGTTCGAGGAGGGGCCGGTGGGGGCGGCGTTCTGCGAGCGCGCCGTGCAGCTGTCCCAGCATGTGGACGCGTGGGGCACCATCGTCTGCTCGAACGCCGCGCCGCAGCACCCGATGTGGGCCGACGTGCCGCTGCAGCGACGGCTGAACGAGGCGTTCCTGGCGAGCTGACCGCCTGCGTCCGGGCGCCGCCCGTGACCTGACGTGGGTACGTTGCCGTGCCTATAGGCCCTGCGATGTACCCACGTCACGTCCCGGCGGGCGGCCGGAGCGGCGTACCCCAGCCGCCGTGGTGGATCAGGTCACGCCAGGGCCGGCGTGGCTTGGAGGGCCTGGACGGGCCGGCGCCCGGCTCCGGGTGGCCGAGGGCGACCGCGCCCACGGGCGTGTACGAGTCGGGTACGCCGAACGCGGCGCGGAACCCGGCGAGCGCGGGCATGGGAATGCCGAAGAAGAGCGCGCCCAGGCCCTCGTCCACGGCCGTGAGGAGCATGAGCAGCGCGGCCATGCCGGTGTCGATGTGCCAGAACGGCACCGGCCACCGGGCGGGGTCGCGGTCGGTCCAGCCCTTGTCCGGCTCGGCGTACCGGTCGAGGTACACCTCCTCGCTCGACATCGGCACCACGAGCACCGGCGCGTCCCGCACGCTGTCGACGACCGGCATGGTGTCCGCGAGCGCGGCCCAGAACCGCTCGCGTCCGTCGTCGGTGTCGAGCAGCAGGAAGGCGAAGCCCTGTGAGTTGCCGGCGGACGGCGCGCGTGCCGCGTTGCGGAGGATCCGCACGACGACCTCGTCGGGTACGGGTTCGCTGCTGTACCTGCGTACCATCCGACGCTTGGTGACGACGTCGTCGAACTCCATGGTTGTGCTCCTCTCGGCGGCTCCGACAGTATTGCGCGCATGAATCCAAGCGCACGAACTGAGCGAGTGAGCCGGAGGTAGGGGCCGCGATGAAAGTAGAACCACGAGGGGCGTCCGTCGCGGCACCTGCCGTAGGGGAGCGAGCGGGTGGGCGCGCATGAATCTGCGTAAAGCATCGGTCGTCCTGCTGGCGGTGGCGACGGCATTGGCGTCCGCCGGCTGCGGAGGCGGCGGCGGTTCGAAGAAGGCGGACAGCTCCTTCTCCGTGGCGATCGCCGAGCCCACCCACCTGATCCCCGGCAACTGCCAGGAGGGCAACGGCATCGCGGTCATCAGCGGCCTGTTCGAGGGCCTCGTGTCGCTCGAGTCCGACGGCAAGCTGACCGACACCGTGGCGTCGTCGATCACCTCCGACGACCAGAAGGTCTGGACCATCAAGCTGCGTCCCGGCCGTACCTTCCACAACGGCGAGAAGGTCACCGCGCACTCGTTCGTGGACGCGTGGAACGCCGCGGCGTACGCGCCGAACGGCTGGGTGAACAACTACTTCTTCGCCAACATCGTGGGGTACGACGCGCTGAACCCGACCAAGGGCAAGCCGACGGCGAAGACGATGAGCGGGCTGAAGGTGCTCGACGACCTGACCTTCCAGGTGACGCTGACGGCGCCGTTCAGCCAGTTCCCGCTGACGCTGGCATACACGGGCTTCGACCCGCTGCCGAAGGTCGCCTTCAAGGACTTCAAGAAGTTCGACCAGGCGCCGGTCGGCAACGGCCCGTTCCAGATGGTGGGCAGCTGGAAGCACAACGAGTCGGTGACGCTCAAGGCGTACAAGGGCTACAAGGGCCCGCACAAGCCGGCTGCGAACGGCGTCCAGTTCCGCATCTACAGCAAGCCCGAGACGGCGTACAACGACCTGACGGCGGGGAACCTCGACATCTACGACGAGATCCCTGCGACGCGGCTCGCGCAGGCGAAGACGGACCTGGACGGCAGGTACTTCACGAGTGCCAGCTCGACGTTCCACTACCTCGGCTTCCCTGTCTACGACAAGCGGTTCCAGAACCCGGACCTGCGGCACGCGTTCTCGCTCGCCATCGACCGCAAGGCGATCATCGACAAGATCTACAACGGCTCGTACCAGCCGGCCGACTCGCTGATCTCGCCGATCGTGCCCGGGTACCGGAAGGGTGCGTGCGGCGACTCGTGCGACTTCGACCCGGCCAAGGCGAAGCAGTTGCTGGCGAAGGCCGGCGGCTGGCACGGGCCGCTCGTGCTGTGGCTGCCGAGCGACGAGGGCTTCGACAGCGAGATGCAGGCGATCGCCAACCAGCTCAAGACGAACCTCGGCATCAAGGACATCACCCTCAAGCAGCAGCCGTTCGCACAGTACCTCGACCAGTTGCGCGGCCACCGGGTGAACGGGCCGTACCGCCTCGACTGGGGCATGGACTACCCGTCACCGCAGAACTACCTGGAGCCGCTGTACTCGACGAAGGGCTCGTCGAACCGGATCAACTACTCCAATGCGGAGGTCGACAAGGACATCGATGCAGGCAACAAGGCGCCGTCGATCGATGCCGGCATCGTCGACTACAACAAGGCGGAGGACCAGGTGCTGAAGGACATGCCGGTGGTGCCGCTGTACTTCGGCCAGATCCAGGTCGGGTACTCGCCGCACGTCTCGAACGTGAAGGACGACGCGTTGGTCGGCATCCACCTCTGGGACGTCCGGGTCACGTCGTCGTGACGGATGCCTGAAGGCACGGGCGACCCGCCCGTCGTCGTGGCGGCCGCGATCCTCCACGGCGACGGGCGGGTGCTCGCGGCCCAGCGGCGCAGGCCCCCGCACCTCGCCGGACTGTGGGAGCTGCCGGGCGGCAAGGTCGAGCCGGGGGAGCGGGACGAGGACGCTCTCGTGCGCGAGTGTCGCGAGGAGCTCGGCGTCGACGTGTCGTTGGGCGAGCGCATCGGTGACACGTGGCCGGGCCCGGACGGTTTCGTGCTGCGCGTGTGGACGGCGCGCGTCACGTCCGGGGACGTGCCACGCCCGCTCGACCATGCGGCGCTCCAGTGGGTGCCGCCCGACGAGCTGCAGGACGTGGCGTGGCTGCCGGGCGACGAGGCGCTCGCCATGCACTTGGCCGCGGTCCTGGCGGGCGACGCCGAGGAGCGGCCGCTCGCCGGCGGAAACGTCGGCGGAGCCGTGCGGATCGGGCGCACGGTCCGCCGGCCGTGCGGATTCTGGTCCGAGGCCGTGCACGCGCTGATGCGCCATGCGCGCGACCGTGGCGTGCCCGGCGTACCGCGCGTGTTCGGCGTCGACGACCGTGGCCGGGAGGTCACCGAGTTCATCGACGGCGACGTGACGCCGGACGGGCCCTGGGCGCCCTGGGCGCTGACCGACGCGTTCCTCGGCGACGTGGGAGCGTGGCTGCGCACCTTCCACGAGGCGGTCGCCGGCTTCCCGTCGGACGGCCTGCGGTTCCGGCTCACCGAGCCGCGGCCGCTCGCGCCGGGCGAGCTGGTGTGCCACAACGACATCGACCCGCACAACCTGGTCGGCTCGTCGGGCCGGCTGGCCGGCGTGCTCGACTGGGACGCCGCAGGCCCGTGCCTCCCGGTACTCGATCTCGCCTACACCGCCTGGGGTTTCGCGATCCAGGAACAACACGCGCGGATCGACGTCCGTGCCGCTCGAGTGCGCACGCTGTGTGCGGCCTACGGCATCGGCGCGCTCGACGTCCTCGACGCGGTCGAGGCCCGCGTGCACCTGCTCGCCGACACCGTCCGCGCCGGTGCCGCCGCCGGTGACGAGGGCCTGCGGCACCTGCTCGCCCTCGGCGAGATCGACAGGCACCTGGCGCGCCTCAGCCGCTTCCGTGAGGAGAAGGAGACGTTCGCCCGCCTCCTGTCCTGACCAGGGCGTGCTCTGGGCTGTGGATTCTCGGCGTGGGTGTCGGTGGTGGCCGGTAGACTCGAACGCATGTTCGACAGCGAGCTGGAGTGCGTGGACTCCGCGCAGCTGCGGGCCGCGGCGGCGTTGCCGCCGGGTCCGGAGCAGTGGGCCGCGGTCCGCGGCCTGGACGTGGGGTCGTTGAGTCACGACGACCTGCTCGTCGCGGTGGCGTTGGTGGAACGGTGCAAGGCGGTCCTCGACGCCGACCAGCAGCCGCTCTATGCCGCGCTCGCCGACCCCGACCCGGGCGGCGGTGACGGGGAGTGGGTCCGCGACGAGCTCGCCCTCGCGGTCAAGTTGTCCGCGAATACGTGCGGGTCCCGGTTGATGGTTGGGCGGGCCCTGACCGCCCGGTTCCCCGACACCCTCGGGTTGATGGCCACCGGACAGGTCACCTACTGGTACGGCCGCGCGCTCGTGGACGAGACCGCGTGGCTCACCTCGGAGAAGGCCGCGGTGGTGGAGAAGCGGGTCCTCGACCGGGCACCCGGGTTGCACCTGGGTGAGTACCGGGAGGCGGTCCGCCGCGCCGTGGTCGCCGTCGACCCGGAGGGCGCCGCCGAACGTGCCAGGCTGGCGCAGCGGGACCGGGCCGTGTGGGTGTTCGCCGCAGACGACGCCACGGCGACGCTGGGGGCGAGCCGGCTGCCGGTCGCCGACGCGGTCGCCGCCTACGAGCACATCGATTCCTTGGCCCGTGCCGCTGCCGGCGACGGCCGCACCCTGGACCAGCGGCGCGCAGACACGTTCCTCGCCCTATTGCGCGGCGAGCACCTGGACCAGGTGCGGCCGGTGCCGGCGACGGTCGAGGTCGTCGTCTCGGCGGAGACGCTGCACGGCGGGGACGGTCCCGGCGAACTCGCCCAGGTCGGCCCGATCCCTGCACCGCTGGCGCGCGCACTGGCCTACGCGGCCGGGTCGCGGTGGCGCCGGTTGGTGAGCGACCCGGCCACCGGGTGGCTCCAGGCCTGCGGCGAGAAGGCCTACCGCCCCGGTGCCTGGGCGTCGATCTACACCGACCCGGTCGAACCGGCACCCGGCGCAGAACCGCAGTACCGGCCCTCGCCCAGACTGGACCGGTACGTCCGGGCCCGGGATCGGCGCTGCTCGTTCCCCGGCTGCACCCGCCGGGCCCGCAGGTCCGACCTCGACCACACCATCCCCTGGCCGAGGGGCGACACCACCGCCGCCAACCTGCACCCCTGTGCCGACACCACCACCGGCTCAAGACCAGAGCGAAACGCTGGAAACTCGAGAACAACCCCGACGGCACCTGGACGTGGACCACACCGGGCGGCCGCCGGTACGTCAAGACGCCCTATGACCACCGTGACCTGAGGTAACCTCGCCGGTCCTGGTTCCCCGTGATCATGAAGGTTCCGGGCCGCCATGGCGACCCGAGATCTTCATGATCATGCAGAGGATTCGTGGCGGCGGACGACGTCGTCGATCGCCTTAGCCATGTCGACGTCGGCTGACGTCACGCCGCCCTCGGAGTGCGTGGAGAGGGTGAACTGCAGGTTGCGCCACCGGATGTCGATGTCCGGGTGGTGGTTGCGCTGCTCGGCGACCTCGGCGACATCGTCGACGATCCGGATCGCCGTGGGGAAGTCCGCTGCCTGCACCGTCCGCACGATGGCTTCGGCGTCACCGGTCCAGGCGGACAGGTCGGCCAGAGCGGACCGGAGCGTGTCGTCGTCGAGTACGTCTGCCATGTCGTAACCCTGCCCCATCGCACGGGGGTGGCGTCAACCCCGTGGGGTCAGCTCCGGGCGCGCTTGCTGTCCGGGCTCTTGAACTTGCGCCAGAGGAAGCTCAGCGGGTCGTACTTGGTGTCGACGACGCGCTCCTTCATCGGGATGAGCGCGTTGTCGGTGATGTGGATGTTCTCCGGGCACACCTCGGTGCAGCACTTGGTGATGTTGCAGAACCCGAGGCCGAAGTCCTCCTGGGCCAGCTTGCGCCGGTCGACGGTGTCGTACGGGTGCATCTCGAGCTCGGCGATCCGCATGAGGAAGCGCGGCCCGGCGAACTTCGGCTTGTTCTCCTCGTGGTCGCGGATCACGTGGCAGACGTTCTGGCACAGGTAGCACTCGATGCACTTGCGGAACTCCTGGCTCCGCTCGACGTCGACCTGCTGCATCCGGAACTCGCCCGGCTGCACGTCCGCGGGCGGCGTGAACGCGGGGATCTGGGCCGCCTTCTCGTAGTTGTACGAGACGTCGGTGACGAGGTCCTTGATGATGGGGAACGTGCGGATCGGGTTGACGGTCACCGTCTCCTGCTCGGTGAACGTGCTCATCCGGGTCATGCACATGAGCCGCGGCCGGCCGTTGACCTCCGCGCTGCACGAGCCGCACTTGCCCGCCTTGCAGTTCCACCGGACGGCGAGGTCGCCGGCCTGCGTCGACTGGATGCGGTGGATGATGTCGAGGACGACCTCGCCCTCGTTCACGGCCACGGTGTAGTCGTGGAACGCACCGCCCTCGGCGTTGCCTCGCCAGACCTTGAACTTGGCTTCGTAGCTCACGAGTTGTTCTCCTCGAACAGCTTCTTCAGCTCGTCGGGCATCTGGGGCAGCGGCTGGGTCGCGATCGCGACGCCGTCGCCCTCGGCGCGGCAGACGATGTTCTTCGTCCCCCAGTCCGGGTCGGCCTGCGGGAAGTCCTCACGGGTGTGGCCGCCGCGGCTCTCCGTGCGCTCCAGCGCGGCCCGCGCCAGGCACTCGGACACCAGCAGCATGTTGTACAGGTCGAGGGCCAGGTGCCAGCCGGGGTTGTACTGCCGGTTGCCCTCGACGGACGTGCGCGGGACGCGCTCCTTGTACTCCTGGAGCACGTCGATCGCCTGCTGGAGCTCGTCGCCCTTGCGGATGATCCCGCACAGGCTCTGCATCGTCTTCTGCAGGTCCTGGTGGACGGTGTACGGGTTCTCGCCGCTGTCCCGCTCGAACGGTGCGACCGCGTGCCGGCCCGCGGCGTCGATGTCGGCGTCGGCCACGGCCGGACGGCCCTCGAGGCCGGTGGCGTACTTCGCCGCGTACTCACCCGCCCGCTTGCCGAACACCAGCAGGTCGGACAGGGAGTTGCCGCCCAGCCGGTTGGAGCCGTGCATGCCACCGGCGACCTCACCGGCCGCGTAGAGCCCCGGCACGACCGACTGCGCGGTGTCCGGGTCGACCTCGACGCCGCCCATCACGTAGTGACAGGTGGGTGCCACCTCCATCGGCTCCTGCGTGATGTCGACGTCGGCCAGCTCCTTGAACTGGTGGTACATCGACGGCAGCCGCCGCTGGATGTGCTCGGCGCTGCGGCGCGTCGCGATGTCGAGGAACACGCCGCCGTGCGGTGACCCGCGGCCCGCCTTGATCTCGGAGTTGATCGCCCGCGCGACCTCGTCGCGGGGGAGCAGCTCGGGCGGGCGCCGGTTGTTGACGTGGTCGTCGTACCAGCGGTCCGCCTCGTCCTGGCTGTCGGCGGTCTCGCCCTTGAAGTAGTCGGAGATGTAGTCGAACATGAACCGGCTGTTCTCCGAGTTGCGGAGAACGCCGCCCTCGCCGCGCACCGACTCGGTGATGAGGATGCCGCGCACGGACGGCGGCCAGACCATGCCGGTCGGGTGGAACTGCACGAACTCCATGTTGATGAGCGTCGCGCCCGCGCGCAGCGCCAGCGCGTGGCCGTCGCCGGTGTACTCCCAGGAGTTCGAGGTGATCTGGAACGTCTTGCCGATGCCGCCGGTGGCCAGCACGACCGCGGGCGCCTCGAAGCAGATGAACCGCCCGGACTCGCGCCAGTAGCCGAACGCCCCGGCGATGCGGTCGCCGTCCTTCAGCAGCTGGGTGATCGTGCATTCCATGTACACGTCGATGCCGAGCGAGACGGCGCGCTGCTGCAGCGTGCGGATCATCTCCAGGCCGGTGCGGTCGCCGACGTGCGCGAGGCGCGCGTACCGGTGGCCGCCGAAGTCGCGCTGGGAGATCTTGCCGTCCTTGGTGCGGTCGAACAGGGCGCCCCACGCCTCGAGCTCGTACACCCGCTGCGGCGCCTCCTGCGCGTGCAGCTGCGCCATGCGCCAGTGGTTGAGCATCTTGCCGCCGCGCATGGTGTCGCGGAAGTGGACCTGCCAGTTGTCCTGCTCCCACACGTTGCCCATCGCCGCGGCGATGCCGCCCTCGGCCATGACGGTGTGCGCCTTGCCGAGCAACGACTTGCAGACGATCGCGGTCCGGGCGCCCTGCTCGTGCGCCTCGATGGCCGCGCGCAGCCCCGAACCGCCCGCGCCGATGACGACGACGTCGTACGCGTGGCGTTCGATCTCACTCATCAGTGTTGCTCCTGCTCAGAAGAACTGGATGTACGGAATGGTGCCGGTCGCCGTCAGCCGGACGAACAGGTCGGAGAGAGCCACCCAGACGAGCGAGAGCCACGCGATCTGGCTGTGCCTGGCGTTGAGCCTGGACACCTGGGTCCAGAGCCAGTAGCGGACGGGGTGCTTGGAGAAGTGGTTCAGCCGGCCGCCGATGGCGTGCCGGCAGGCGTGGCACGACACCGAGTAGAGCCACAGCAGTGCGGCGTTGATCAGCAGGACGAGGGTGCCGAGACCCACGTGCCCCCAGTTGCCCCGGTGGTCGCGGAACGCGATGACGGCGTCGTAGGTGAGCACGATGTTGAGCAGCAGGCCCAGGTAGAAGAAGTACCGGTGGACGTTCTGCAGGATCAGGGGGAAGCGGCGCTCGCCGCTGTACTTCGTGTGCGGCTCGGTGACGGCGCAGCCGGGCGGTGACTGCCAGAACGACCGGTAGTACGCCTTCCGGTAGTAGTAGCAGGTCAGCCGGAACCCGAGCGGGATGATCAAGATCAGCACGGCCGGCGTGATGAACGCGGGGAGGTTGAGCCCGGCCCACCGGACGGCCTCAGGGCAGGTGCTGCCGAGGCACGGCGAGTAGAACGGCGACAGGTACGGCTCGTAGAAGTAGTCCTTGTTCACGAACGCCGCCCACGTCGAGTAGACGACGAAGGCCAGCAGGACGATGAAGGTCACCAGTGGCTGTACCCACCAGGTGTCCCTCCGGAGGGTGCGCTGGGTGATCTGCACCCGCGGACGCACCTCGCGTCCCGTCGTGCTCTGGCTCGTCATCGGACCGACCTCCGGGGTTTCATCCACAGCCGCTGTGGCCAGGGCGAACACTAGTACGCCACCTTGCTCTCACTGCCGGTGAGGTGGCGAGTATCGGGGCGTGTGAGATCGGGCACGCGGGCTCGCACCCGGTCCGGGCGCCCACCCTCTCGGGGCGATCCGCCGACCCCGGCCGGACGGCGCGACCAGCGAAAACGGGTTGGCGGGCCGGCCGTCAACGTCACCGTTTCGAAACGACCACCCAGGGCATCTTTCCCGGCGCGGCCGGGGTCGGGGATGGTGGTCGGGCGCGGGTTCCCCGGCTCGCCGCGACGGGAGGTGTGATGCGGTAGCTGCTCCGAGCCCCTGCCCTGGTCGCCGCGGTCGCGCTCGCCGTCGCCGGTTGCGGTGGGGGAGGTGGCGACCGGGTCGACCGGGCCAAGGTGAAGTCGTTCTCCGTCGAGATCGGGGAACCGGCGGACATCATCCCCGGCGACGTCGGCGAGTCCGAGGGCGGCACGGTCGTCCGGCTGCTCTTCCGGGGCCTCACCGGCATCGACCCGAAGACGGGCCGGGCCGTCAACGTCGGTGCCCGGTCGATCCGGAGCGGTGACAGGAAGAACTGGACGATCACGCTCGCCGACGGCTGGACGTTCAGCGACGGCGAGAAGGTGACCGCGCAGGACTACGTCGACTCCTGGAACGCCGTGCTGCAGAACGGCTGGGTCAGCGCGTACTTCTTCACGGACCTGTTGCGGATCAAGGGCGCGGCCGACGTGCCCAAGAGGACCAGGAGCATGGCCGGCCTGCGCGCGGTCGACGAGAAGACGATCAAGATCAGCCTCGAGGCGCCGAACACGAACCTGCCGCTGATCCTGGGCTACTCGGCCTTCGTCCCGATGCCGGCATCCGTGCTGAAGAGCAAGGACTGGGACTCGTACAAGGCCAGGCCGATCGGGAACGGCCCGTACATGATGGACGGCACCTGGCAGCACAACCGGCGGATCAAGGTCGAGAGGAACCCGAGATACCACGGGCTCGACAGGGCCAGTACCGGCGCCGTCACGCTGCGGATCTACAGCAGCGTCGACACGGCGTACAACGACGCCGTCGCCGGGCACCTCGACATCAGCAGGGTGCCGCCGTCGCGGCTGGCCGGGGCGGCGAAGGACTTCGGCGACCGGTACCTGCAGACGCCGTCGTCGAGCTTCAACTTCTACGGCTTCCCGCTGTGGAAGAAGGAGTTCCAGGACGTCCGGATCCGCCGGGCGATCTCGATGGCGATCGACCGGGACGCGATCAACGAGCAGCTGTTCGACAACACCGTCATGCCCGCGAGGAGCCTGGTAACACCCCTGCTCACGCTGGGGCACCGGGACGACCCGTGCGGCGAGGCGTGCACGTACGACCCGGTCAGGGCCAGGCAACTGTACGAGGCGGCCGGTGGCATCCCCGGCGACCGGACCACGTTCTGGTTCAACAGCGGCTCCGGGCACGAGGAGTACGTCCAGGCCATCGCGAACCAGCTGCGGAGGAACCTCGGGCTCACGGTCACCCTGAAGCGGCAGAAGTGGTCGGAGTACACGACGACGGTCGACGACCACGAGGTCACCGGCCCGTACCGGCTCGGCTGGACCATGGACTACCCGAGCCCCGAGAACTACCTCGGCCCGATCTACGGCACCCACGGGTCGTCGAACGGCACCGGCTACTCCAACCCCCGGGTCGACCGGCTGCTCGCCCAGGGCAACGCGGCGAGGACGCCGCAGGACGCGGTCGCGTACTACCAGAAGGCCGAGGACCTGGTGCTGCGGGACCTGCCGGTCCTGCCGCTGTGGTTCAGCAAGTCCCAGGTCGTGCACTCGGCACGGGTCACCGACCTCGAGCGGGACAGCATGGGATACCTCAGGCTGGACCGGGTCCAGGTCACCGGCTGACCCATCGCCGCCGGTCGGCGAGAGCCCCGCGCGGATGCACGGAAGGTGACTTCCGGGCGACGCTTCGTTTCGCCCCCGCTCCACCACAGGCCACGCCATGGGGTAGTTTCCGCAGGTCAGGACCAGGGCGATCGGTCCCGTTCCGGAAAACGAATCGATAACGGGACTTTCGCCCGTGCGACCGATGCCGGAAAGTGTCGCTCGCCAGCATTGTCCGACACGCGGCACGGGAGGTGTGATGCGGAGGGCGCTCGCCGGCCTCGCGGTGCTCGCGCTCGCGCTCGCCGGATGCGGTTCGGGCGGGGGAGCTCAGCAGGGCGGCGACGGTGGCCTCACCAATCTCACCGCGCAGCTGACCGAACCCACCGACCTGCGCCCGGGCAACACCAACGACTTCTGGGGCGGCTCCGTCGACAGCCTGCTGTTTTCTGGACTGACGACCTACGACGACCGCACGGGGCGTGCGGTCAACCTCGTCGCCAAGACGATCGAGACCAAGGACGAGAAGCACTGGACCATCACGCTGTGCCCCGGCTGGACCTTCCACGACGGTGAACCGGTCACCGCGCAGTCGTTCGTCGGTGCGTGGACCGCCGCGGTACGCCTCGGCGCGGCCAACTCGTACTTCTTCACCGACCTGCTGAAGATCTCCGGCGCCAAGGACGTCGGCCCCGGCAAGGACCGCACCGAGATCTCCGGGCTCCGCGCCGTGGGCGACAAGACCATCCAGATCACCCTCGACGAGCCGAACACCAACCTCCCGCTCGTCCTGGGGTACACGGCGTTCTTCCCCGTGCCCGAGTCGGTCATCCGCAGCAACGGGTGGAAGAAGTACAAGGAACGGCCGATCGGCGACGGGCCGTACCGCATGGCCGAGCCGTGGAAGCACAACGAGTACATCAAGCTGGCGAGGTACTCCGGCTACGCGGGCCCGAACAAGGGCAAGGCCGACTCGATCACGTTCAAGATCTACTCGAACCCCGAGACCGCGTACAACGACGCGCTGGCCGGGAACCTCGACATCACGGAGGTACCGCCGTCCCGGCTGACCAGCGCGAAGGCCGACTTCGGCTCGCGCTACGTGCAGACCCCGTCGTCCCGGTTCGTGTTCCTGGGCTTCCCGCTCTGGAAGAAGGACTACCAGGACATCCGCGTGCGCAAGGCGTTCTCCATGGCGATCGACCGCGAGCAGATCGCCCAGATTCTCTACAGCAACACGGTGATACCGGCGAAGAGCCTGGTCACCCCGCTCATCCGGATCGGCCACCGCGACGACGCCTGCGGAGAGGCCTGCGAGTTCCACCCGGTCAAGGCGAAGGAGCTGCTCAACCAGACCGGCTTCTCGGCCAGGACGGTGGAGCTCTGGTCCAGCAGCGGCACCGGCGACGACGACTGGGTGACAGCCGTCGCGAACCAGCTGCACCGCACGCTCGGCGTCGACGTCCGGCTCAAGACCCAGCCGTGGTCGCAGTACAACCAGACCACGACCGACCGCAAGGTGACCGGCCCGTACCGGCTCGGCTGGCTGATGGACTACCCCAGCCCGGAGGACTACCTGGGGCCGCTGTACGGCACGAACGGCTCGTCGAACGGCACCGGCTACAGCGACAAGGACGTCGACAGGGACCTCGCCCAGGCGGCGGCCGCGAGCTCTCCCGACGCCGCCGTGCCGTACTACCACAAGGCCGAGGACAAGATCCTGCAGGACCTGCCCATCGTGCCGCTCTGGTTCGGCACCAACGTCTACGTGCACAGCGACCGGACGAGCAACATCAGGTTCGACGCGCTGTCCTACCTGAAGTACGGGGACGTCGAGGTGAAGAAGTAGCCATCGGCCGATCAGCAGTATGGGGCGACAACTGTCGCCCCATCCGCATGTCCATGTAGGTTTCTGCCAACGGTCGCCACTCCGCGCCAAGGGAGGTCAGATGGGTCGCTACATGATCCGCCGGCTGCTGCAGGCCGTCCCGGTCTTCTTCGGCGTGACCTTCGTGATCTTCGCCATGTTCCACTTCATGCCCGGCGACCCGATCCTGGCGATGTTCGGCGACAAGCCGCCGCCGCCGTCGACGTACCGCACGCTGCGGGCGCACTACAACCTCGACAAGCCGCTGTGGAAGCAGTACGTGCTCTACATGGGCGGGCTCGCCAAGGGCGACTTCGGGGAGGACTTCAACCAGCGGCCGGTGAGCGACATCATCAAGGAACGCTGGCCGGTCACGGCGAAGCTGGCGGCCACCGGCTGGGCGATCGAGATCGTCTTCGGCGTGCTGTTCGGGGTGTTCGCCGGGCTGCGCAGGGGCCGATTACCCGACTACGCCGTGCTGATGTTCACGACGTTCTTCATATCGGTGCCGTCGTTCATCATCAGCATCGTGGCGCAGGTGATCAACGCGTCCTACCTGCACCGGTCGCTGGGCTTCAACGCGATCCCCGTCGCCGGCGTCCTGCAGGGCTGGCCGGTCGCGTACCTGATGCCGGGTGTGATCCTGGCGCTGCTCGGCATGTCGTCCGCGGCCCGGCTCACGAGGACCAGCCTGGTTGAGAACCTGCGGTCGGACTACGTGCGCACGGCGACGGCGAAGGGGCTCAGCCGCAGCCGGGTCATCCTGCGGCACGCGCTGCGCAACTCGCTGATCCCGGTGGTGACGCTCGAGGGCCTGTCGCTCGGCGGCTACATGGGCGGAGCGATCATCACCGAGGGCATCTTCAACCTGCCCGGCATCGGCAACGAGGTGTTCACGGCGACGCAGCGCGGCGAGTTCACCGTCGTCACCGGCATCTCGACCGCGCTCGTGCTGCTGTTCATCCTCATCAACCTGGTGGTGGACATGCTCTACGGCGTCCTCGACCCGAGGATCCGCTATGACTAACCCCTACGTGGACAGCGGGGCCGGCGCGAGCGGCACCGGCGGCGGCACCGCGGTGGTCCTCACGCCCGAGAGCGCCGCTGCGGCCGGTCCCGGGGCGCCGGGGCCGGGCAAGCCGCGCAGCCTCGCCGGCGACGCGTGGCGGGACCTGCGCCGTAACCCGGTCTTCCTCGTGGCGTGCCTCGTGCTCCTCGTCATCATCTCGATGGCCGTGGTGCCGCAGCTGTGGACGCACGTCGACCCGCACAACTGCGACCTCAAGTTCGCCCGCGGCGGGAGTCGCCCGGGTCACCCGTTCGGCTTCGACGAGCAGGGCTGCGACCTCTACGCGCACGTCATCTACGGCGCGCGGCCGTCCATCGCGATCGGCCTGCTCGCCACCGGCGTGTCGAGCCTGATCGCGATCATCCTCGGGTCGATCTCGGCGTTCTACGGCGGCGCGACCGACGCGGTGATCCAGCGGATCAACGACGTGTTCTTCGGGTTCCCGACGCTGCTCGGCTCGCTGCTCGTGCTCACCCGGCTGGACATCCACAACGTGTGGTCGGTGTCGTTCACGCTCGTGGTGTTCGGCGGCTGGACCACGCTGACCCGGGTGATGCGCGGCTCGGTGCTCGGCTCGAAGAGCGCCGACTACGTGATGGCGGCGCGGGCGCTGGGCGCGTCCAGCATGCGGGTGATGTTCCGGCACATCCTGCCGAACGCGGTGATGCCGGTGCTGGTGCTCGCGACGCTGAACGTCGGCGCCGTCATCGGTGCCGAGGGCTCGCTGTCGTTCCTCGGCATCGGCCTGCAGTACCCGACCATCTCGTGGGGCGTGCAGCTCTCGACGGCGCAGCAGTTCTTCTTCGAGGCGCCGCACCTGCTCGTGTTCCCCGCGCTGTTCCTGTCGGTGACGGTGCTGACGTTCATCCTGATCGGCGACGCCGTACGCGACGCGTTCGACCCGAAGTTGCGATGAGCACGTACGGACCTGAGGAGCTGTCAGTGGGCGAGCTGGACACCGCACCGGCGTCCCGGCCGGGCGGCGGCGTGGACGGCCGAGCGCCGCTGCTCGAGGTGAACGACCTGCACGTCGAGTTCCGGATGCGCGACCACACCGTGCACGCGAACAACGGCGTCTTCTACCACGTGAACGCGGGGGAGGCGCTCGCGATCCTCGGCGAGTCCGGCTCGGGCAAGAGCGTCAGCGCACAGGCCGTCATGGGCCTGATCGACAGCCCGCCGGGGGTGATCTCGTCGGGCGAGATCAAGTTCAACGGCACCGACCTGCTGAAGCTGCCGGAGGACCAGCGCAGGAAGGTCCGCGGCAACAACATCGCGATGATCTTCCAGGACGCGCTGTCGGCGCTGAACCCGGTGATGACGGTGGGCGACCAGATCGGCGAGATGTTCCGCGTGCACCGCGGCATGTCCCGCCACGAGGCGACGAAGCGGGCCGTCGAGCTGATGGAACGGGTGCGCATCCCTGCCGCGAAGAGCCGGGTGCGCGACTTCCCGCACCAGTTCTCCGGCGGCATGCGGCAGCGCGTGATGATCGCGATGGCGCTGTCGCTCGAGCCGGACGTGCTCATCGCGGACGAGCCGACCACGGCCCTCGACGTCACGGTGCAGGCGCAGATCATGAAGCTGCTCGCGGACCTGCAGCGCGAGTCGAACATGGGGCTGATCCTGATCACCCACGACCTCGGCGTCGTCGCGGACGTGGCCGACCGGATCGTCGTCATGTACGCCGGCAAGATCGTCGAGACCGCGGACGTGTTCGACCTCTACGCCACGCCGGCCCACCCGTACACCGAGGGCCTGCTCGCGTCCATCCCGCGGCTCGACCAGAAGGGCGAGCAGCTCACGCCGATCCCGGGTGCGCCGCCCAACCTCGCGGCCGTCCCGCCCGGCTGCTCGTTCCACCCCCGCTGCCCGCGCGCCCGCGACGTGTGCTCGACCGACGTGCCCGAACTGTACGAGGTCTCGGCCGGCCGCCGCAGCGCCTGCCATTTCTGGGAAGAGGTGATCGCGCATGGCACCGACGGGTGAGCGAAGGAGCTCGACGAGTGAGCCGGAGATAGGGGTCGCGACGCCTGGAGCAGCCGGGCCGGCGCCTTCGCGACACCTGCCGGAGGGGAACGAGGGGGCGGTCGCGCATGCCTGGTGAGCCCGTCCTCGAGGTGCGCGACCTGGTCAAGCACTTCCCGATGTTGCAGGGCGTCTTCTTCAAGAAGACGGTCGGCTGGGTCAAGGCGGTCGACGGCGTCTCGTTCGACCTGCACGAGGGCGAGACGCTCGGCCTGGTCGGCGAGTCGGGTTGCGGCAAGTCGACGGTCGCCAAGCTGCTGATGGCGTTGGAGCGCCCGACGAGCGGCTCGATCGCGTACCGCGGCAGGGAGATCACCCGGATGAGGGCCGGTGAGCTGCGCCGGCTGCGCCGCCAGATCCAGATGGTGTTCCAGGACCCGTACACGTCGCTCAACCCGCGCATGACCGTCGGCGACATCATCGGCGAGGCGTACGAGATCCACCCGGAGGTCGCTCCGAAGGGGGAGCGGCGCGCGAAGGTGCAGGACCTGCTCGACGTCGTCGGCCTGAACCCGGACCACATCAACCGCTATCCGCACCAGTTCTCCGGGGGCCAGCGGCAGCGCATCGGCATCGCGCGGGGGCTCGCACTGCGGCCGGAGATCATCATCTGCGACGAGCCGGTGTCGGCACTCGACGTCTCCGTGCAGGCGCAGGTGATGAACCTGCTCGAGTCGCTGCAGGACGAGTTCAACCTGTCGTACATCTTCATCGCGCACGACCTGTCCGTCGTCCGGCACATCTCGGACCGCGTCGCCGTCATGTACCTCGGCAAGATGGTCGAGCTCGGCGACCACGAGGAGATCTACGAGGGCCCGACGCACCCGTACACCCAGGCGCTGCTCTCGGCGGTGCCGGTGCCCGACCCGATGCTGCGCGGGAGGCGCGAGGAGATCGTCCTCGAGGGCGACGTCCCGAGCCCGGCGAATCCCCCGTCCGGCTGCCACTTCCGCACGCGTTGCTGGAAGGCCGAACGCATCTGTGCCGAGCAGGAGCCCGAGCTCGTCCCGCGTCCCGGCAGCGACCACCCGAGCGCGTGTCATTTCGCGCAGGAACGCGAGATCATCCACTCCGACTGACCGCAGTGCCACGGCGGAAAGCCGCCAGCATCGGCGTACCCCGTCGCCGAGCATGGGCACATGACGACGACATGGGAGATCCGACCGATCCCGCAGGACGTGGTGAGCGTGCTGCGGACGTCCGACGACGCCGGGCGCGAGCCACGGCTCGTGGTGGACGACGAGGGCGGCAGCCCGCTGCGGTGCTGCCTCACCCGCAGCAAGCCGGGCGAGCAGATCGCGCTCGTCTCGTACGCACCGCTGCGCCGCTGGGCGGAGCGGCACGGCGTCGACCCGGGCCCGTACGACGAGGTCGGCCCGGTCTTCGTGCACGCGTACGCCTGCGGCGGCGCCGAGCCGGCGGCGCGCGTGCCGGCGGAGCTGGTCGACAACGGCGTCTGCCGCGCCTACGCCCAGGACGGGACGATCATCCGCGGGCTGCTCGTCGATCCCGGGCACCCGGCCGCGAAGCGCACGGTGGAGGACGCGCTCGAGGAGCTGTTCGCCGACGCCGAGACCGCGTTCGTCCACGTCCGAGCCGTCGGCCACGGCTGCTTCACCTACGAGGCGCAGCGAGCCGCATAGCAATTCGCGCATTCGCCGACCCGAAATGATCACGGTATGTGGGTTTCCAGGGAACTCACCGAGTCGAGTGCCCGCTTTCCGAGCGCTGCAGGACGCGGGAAGAAGGCATACGCCTCGGCAGGACCTGGAAACCCCCATACCGTGATCATTTGGTGGAGGTGGGCCGTCATGGGGGCAACGCCGCGCCAATTCGGTCAATCGCAGTCAACCGCGAGCACTTGTCATGTGACCGAGATCCCTTTGTTTCCAAGGTTTTCAGGAATCGTAATCCTCGATAGACTCCCCGCTCGACGGCGTGGCAAGCCCCAGCCACTGGGACCTGAACGTGGTCGCCGACGTCGGCGCCTTGCCCCGAGAAGGCGGAAAGAAGGTGTACGCGTCCCTGGCCGTCCAGCACCGCTCGCCGCGGAGTGCGCCGTGTGACGGCCCCGAATTCGTCCGGCGCGTCCGCCAGGCCAGTTGAGCGGTCGATCCCGCTTCGAAACCCCCCGGGGGGACGCCCCGAAAGGCTGAAACACGTGGTCAGAAAGGCAATTCTCGCGACGCTCGCCGCCGCCGCGGTGGTCGCAGGCGTCGTGACCGGCATCTTCGTGCTGCCCGCCGCCAACGCGGGCACCCGCTGTACGAACCCCAGCACCGTGTTCCACGGTCAGGGCAGCAAGGGCTTCGGCGACTACTACGCCGACGCCGACATGTGGAACGCGGGCGGGCACGACATCACGCAGACCATGGGGGTCTGCTCGCACAACTCCTGGTACGTGGAGGCATCCGCGTCCGACCACCAGGACGGCGCCGTGCTCGCGTACCCGAACATGCACCGCGACTACCACAACTGGTCGAACGGTTCCGAGCCCAAGATCTCCTCGTTCCCCGCGATCCAGTCCTCCTTCGAGCACACTGCGCCGAGCAGCGGCGTCTGGGACGTGGCGTACGACATCTGGCTGAACGGCGTCGCGGACAAGAACTCCACCGAGCTGATGATCTGGACGCAGAACAGCGGTCAGCGGCCGGCGGGCTCCAAGCACGGGACGGTGAGCGTCTCCGGGCACGACTGGGACCTCTGGGCCAGCAGCGACAACAAGTACGTCGCGTTCGTCGCGCCGAAGGCCGTCAAGTCGGGCACGCTCGACCTCAAGGCGTTCATGAAGTACCTGATGGACCACGGCCGGCTGTCGACCGGCTCCACCCTCGGGCAGGTCGACTACGGCGTGGAGATCGTGTCCACCGGTGGTTCGAAGCAGCGCTTCGACTTCACCGACTTCTCCGTGGGCACGAGCAGGACCGCGGCTTCGTCGGTCGCGTCGACGCCCACGCACACCGCGCCGTCCGCGACACCGACCGCACCCGCGCACAGCAAGCGCGCGGTCGTCGCCGCCGGCAGGGTGTCGGTCACGCCGCAGGCGAAGAAGGCGACCTCGCTCCACGTCTCGTTCCCGGCCGGCCGGTTCGGGAAGGCGCCGGTCGTGACGACGACGCCGATGACCAGCGTCCCCAGCCGGGTCTCGACGTCCGTCGACCACGTCACGCGGTCCGGGTTCGTGCTGCACGTCTACAGCACCGACGCCACGAAGGCGACGGTCGGCTGGACCGCGATCCAGCCGTAGCCGACGAGGCCCTGGGCGGGGCCTACCCGCCCAGGGCGTCGCGGAGGAACGCGACCTGCAGGTGCAGCAGGTTCTCGGCGACGACCTCTTGCGGCGTCATGTGCGTGACGCCGGACAGCGGCAGCACCGTGTGCGGGCGGCCCGCCGCCAGCAGCGCGGACGACAACCGCAGCGAGTGGGCGACGACGACGTTGTCGTCGACCAGGCCGTGGATGATCATCAGCGGCCGGCGCAGGTTCGGCGCGTCGTCGACGATCGAGGACACCTTGTAGGGCTGCGCGCCGGTGTCCTGCCCCAGGTAGCGCTCCTGGTAGTGCGTGTCGTACAGACTGAGGTCGGTGACCGGCGCGCCGGCGACGGCGGCGTGGAACACGTCAGGACGCCGCAGGACCGCGAGCGCCGAGAGGTAGCCGCCGAACGACCAGCCGCGGATGCCCACGCGGTCCAGGTCGAGGTCGGGATACTGCTCGGCCGCGCCGTGCAAGGCGGCCACCTGGTCCTCGAGCACGGGCGTGGCGAGGTCGCCGTGCACCGCGCGCTCCCAGGCCGCCCCCCGCCCGGGCGTGCCGCGGCCGTCGGCGACGACGACGGCGAAGCCCTGGTCGGCGAACCACTGGGACTCGTAGAACATGCGCATACTGGCGAGCACGCGCTGCGCGTGCGGGCCGCCGTACGGGTCGAGCAGCACCGGCAGCCGCCGAGAGCCCGGGACGTGCCCGGTCGGGAACAGCACCGCGGTACGCAGCTCGCGCTCGCCGACGCGCGACAGGCGCACGGCCGGCGAGAGGTCCGGCCGCTCGGCGAACGAGCGCACCGCCCAGGACGTGTCGCCTCGGCGCACCGTGCTCCGGCTGCCGTGCCGGTCGAGCGTCGCGGACGTGATCACGTTCGTGCCGCCGGCGCGGGTCGCGGTGTGCACGCCGGGCTCGTCGGTGACCTGCGTGACGCCGCCCCGGGAGTCCCCGCCGGGCGTCCACTCGAAGACGTGCACCTCGGTGGGCTCGGTGGACGCCGTGAACAGCACGCCGACGGCGTCCGCGGCGAGGACGCTGCGCAGCTGCAGCCCGTCGGGCGTGACCGGCTCGCCGTCGACCACGAGCCGCCGCCAGCCGTCGACGTCCGCGGCCCAGTACAGCCGGTCGCCGCCCCAGGCCGGCACGCCGTCGACCAGCTCGACCCAAGCCGGGTCGGTGTCCTCGCGCACCACTGTCGTCTCGCCCGTGTCGGGGTCGACGCGCAGCAGCCGCACCGTGCGCTGGTCGCGCGACTGCACCACGACGTGCGGGCCCTGCGCGGGCCAGGCGACCTTGGCCAGGTACTCGAAGGCGCCGCGGTCCCAGGCCACCTCGACGCGCTTGCCGTCCAGCCCGACCACGAACAGCCGCACGTCGGCGTTGGCGGTGCCGGCGGCGGGGTACGGGTGCACGACCGGCTCGCGGTCGGGATGCGCCGGATCGGCGATGTACCAGCGCTGCACGGGGGAGTTGTCGACCCGCGCGACGAGCAGCCGCTCGCCGTCCGGAGCCCACCAGTAACCGCGGCTGCGCGACATCTCCTCGGCCGCCACGAACTCCGCGAGGCCGTACGTCACGTCGTCGCCCTCGGGCTCGGCGTAGGGACGGTCCGCGCCGTCGAGATCGGCCACCCGCAACGCGCCCTCGTGGACGTACGCCACCCGCCGTCCGGTCGGGTCGACGCGGGGGTCGATCACGGGCGTCAGCGTCTGCAGCTCGCGCGGCTCGCCGCCGGCGGCGACGACGTAGGCCCGGCCCGACAGCGTGAACGAGATCGTCCCGCCGTCGTCGTCCATCGCGTAGCCGACCACGCCGCCCGCGGACTCGCGGGTGCGCTCGCGGCGGGCCCGTTCCTCCGGCGGCAGGTCCTCCTCCGCGCCGCCGAGCAGCGCGACGGGGTCGACGAGCAGCGTCTCGTCGCCGGTGGCGACGTCCATGGACCAGAGGCAGGTGACCGGGTCGGTGCCGCCGCGCGACCTCAGGTACAGCACGCGGGCGCCGTCCGGTGTCACCTGGAAGGCCCGCGGGGTACCCAGCGTGAACCTGCGGGTACGCGCGTGTTGCCTGGGGAAGCTCAACTCTTCGGATGTCACCACGCGCGAGATCCTCTCACGGCTCAGCTGTCGGACGTACCGCATAAGGTTCGAACCGTGACTGGATCGAACGACCGACGCATGTTGCTCGTGCACGCCCATCCCGACGACGAGACGATCGGCAACGGCGCGACCATGGCCAAGTACGCAGCCGAGGGCGCCCAGGTGACGCTGGTCACCTGCACGCTCGGCGAGCAGGGGGAGGTGCTCGTTCCCGAGCTCGCCCACCTCGCCGCCGACCAGGACGACATGCTGGGCCCGCACCGCGTCGGCGAGCTGGCCGAGGCGATGCGCATCCTCGGCGTGCGCGACCACCGCTTCCTCGGCGGCGAGGGCCGCTACCGCGACACCGGGATGGCGTACAGCCCCGAAGGCCACGCCACCGCACCGCCCGAGGTGCGCAAGGACGCGTTCTGGGCCGCCGACCTGCAGGAGGCCACCGACGAGCTGGTGCCGGTCATCCGCGAGGTGCGCCCGCAGGTGCTCGTCACGTACGACCCGTGGGGCGGCTACGGCCATCCCGACCACGTCCAGGCGCACCGGGTGGCGATGTACGGCGCGATGCTCGCCGCCGTGCCGTCGTACCGGCCGGATCTCGGCGACGGGTGGGACGTGCCGAAGATCTACTGGACGTCGATGGACCGCGACCGCATGGTGGCCGAGATGGAGCGGCTGAAGGAGATGGGCGCCGAGTCGCCGTGGGGCGACTGGTTCGACCCGGACGCCGAGCTGCCGCCCACCATCGTCGAGGGCCGGTGGATCACCACGGAGATCGACGGCTCCGAGTACGCGGAGCAGAAGGCGGACGCGATGCGCGCGCACGCCACGCAGATCACCGTGGACTTCCCGTTCTTCGCGCTCTCCAACCTGCTCGGCCGCGCCGTGATCGGTGTCGAGTCGTACCGGCTCGTCAAGGGCACGCCTGCCGGCCTGGGCGAGAACGGCCGCGAGAGCGACCTGTTCGCCGGCGTCGCGTAGCCAGGCCCCGGCGCGAGCCACTTCACATGGCGCGGCGGCACTTCGCATGGCGCGGCTCGACTTCACATGGCCGTTCCGGTGCTTCACACGACGAACGGTGACTTCACACGAGTCCTGCATCGTGTTAAGTCCCCGTCGATCACGTTGACGTGATCGACGGGACCAGGCAGAGCGGCGATGATCGACGGGCCCGGGCAGGCAGCCGACGGTGGGCGACGGGCCCGGGCAGGCAGCCGGTGGGCGGCGACCGGGCGGTCGTGGGGGCGGTCGGGCACGGCGACTAGGCTCTGCCGTCGTGTCGTGGTCGGCGGTGGTGGCGGTGGCGCTGGGCGTCCTGCTCCTGCTGCTCGGCGCGGTGCTCGGCGTGCTGGAGTCGTTCCTGTACCCGTTGCGGATCGCCGCCGTCCCGGTCGGCGTCGTCGGCGCGGGCGTCGTCAACCTCGCCGTCGTCCAGGGCGCCGGCCGGCTCACCCGGTCGCGGCCGTACGCGCTCGTGCCCGGCGTCGGCTGGCTGCTGGTGGTGCTGGTGCTGACGCTCGGCCGGCCCGAGGGCGACTTCGCGATCAGCGGGGACTGGACCGGCTACGGCTACCTCGCGAGCGCCGCCGCGGGCCTGGTGCTCGGCGTCGTGCTGCTGCCGTGGTACCGGGACTCACCGTGAGCGATCCCGCGCTGCGCTGGGTACGCCATCCCGCAAGGCGCCGCGGGCGCGTGACACCCGGCGGACGATGACGGGAGCACGTCACCGGAGGAGTTGATCGGGATGGCGGTGTACACCCTCGGCGTATGGACGGTGAAGCCGGGGCACGAGGACGAGTTCGTCTCGGCGTGGACCGAGATGGGGAACGCCACGATGCAGGCCTTCCCGGGCGCGACCGGAACGTTGCTGCGCGACCGGGACGTGCCGGGACGGTTCATCAGCTTCGGCCCGTGGGAGTCCATGGAACAGGTCGAGCAGTGGCGCGGGTCGCCTGCGTTCCGCGACGGCGTCGCACGGATCCGTGCGACGCTGGACGGGTTCGAGCCGCACACCATGGACGAGGTGCTCACCGTGCGCTGACCGGCGGTGCCGTGATAAGCGGTCGCGTACCTGGGTAGATAGCGTGCTGTGGTGCGATCACATCCACTCACGGAGCCGCCCGACGGCACCGTACCCGCCATCGGCGTCGACCCGGCCGTGTACCGCCGGGTGGTCGGCCGGTTCGCCACCGGCATCGCCGTCGTGACGACCCGGGCCGACGGCGTCGACCACGCGATGACCGTCAACTCGTTCACCTCGGTGTCGCTCGACCCGCTCCTGGTGCTGTTCTGCGCCGAGAAGGTCGCGCGGTTCCACGACGCCGTGCTGAGCACGGGACGGTGGGCGGTGTCGATCCTCGGCGAGGGCGGGGAGAACACGAGCCGCTGGTTCGCGAGCCGCGGGCGTCCGCTCGCCGACCAGCTCGCCGCCACGCCGTTCGACCGCGGCGAGATCACCGGCGCTCCGGTGCTGCGCGGCGCGATCGGCGTGCTGGAGTGCCGCACGAGGGCCGTCTACGACGGCGGCGACCACACCATCGTGCTCGGCGACGTGCTCGGTGCCTACGGCGTCGAAGGGCCGGGCCGCCCGTTGATCCACTACCGGGGCGCGTACCGTTCTCTGGCACCCGAAGGGGAGTGAGGAACGACACGTGACCGCACCGGTGGCGCTGGTGACCGGCACCAGCCGGCGGCGCGGCATCGCGGCGGCCGTGGCACGCCGCCTGGCCCGGGACGGCTACGACCTGGTCCTGCACTCGTGGGCGCCGTTCGACGCCGAGATGCCGTGGAAGGCGGACGAGGGCGGCCCCGCGAAGGTCGCAACCGAGTGCCGCGAGCTGGGGGCGGGCGTCACCGAGCTGAGCGGCGACCTCGCCGACCCGGCCGAGCCGGACCGCGTCCTGGACGCCGTCTATGCGGCGCACGGGCGCCTCGACGCGATCGCCGCCGTGCACGCCCGCAGCAGCTCGTACCCGCTGGCCGAGACGACGGCGGCCGAGCTCGACCTGTGCTTCGCGGTGAACGCGCGCAGCATCGTGCTGTTGGCGAAGGGGTACGCGGAGCGCAACGGCGACCGGCCCGGCCGGCTCGTCATGTTCACCTCCGGGCAGTACCACGGCGCGATGCCGGACGAGATCCCGTACGCGGTGTCGAAGGGCGCGATCCACCAGATGACGGCGACGCTCGCGCGCTCGCTCGTCCCGCGGCGGGTCACCGTCAACTGCATCGACCCCGGTCCGTGCGACACCGGTTGGGCCTCCGACGAGGCGTACGCGGCGGTCGCCGCGCGGATGCCGGACGGCACCTGGACGGAACCGTCCGACGTCGCGGCCGCCGTCGCGTGGCTGTTCGGCCCGGACGCGGGGCGGGTGACCGGCCAGGTCGTCGCGGTCGACGGCGGCTGGTCGACGACATGACCCGCGTGGTCGAGCGGTTCCCGGACGGGTGACGCGTTGTCGGGGGTCCTGCCCGACGTCGGGCTGATCGTTCTGTTCGTGCTCGCGGGCGGTGTGTTCGCCGCGGCCGAGATCGCGCTCGTGTCGCTGCGCCCCAGCCAGCTGGCCCGGCTGGCGACCCGCGGCCGGCGCGGGGCACGCGTGTCCCGGCTCGCGAGCGACCCCAACCGGTTCCTCTCGGCCGTGCAGATCGGCGTGACGCTGATGGGCTTCCTGTCCGCGGCGTTCGGCGGCGCGACGATTGCGGCGCAGGTCGGGGCGGCGTTGACGGGGCTCGGCCTCGCCGCCGGCGTCGCCGGCACGCTCGCGCTCGTACTCGTGACGCTCGCCGTGTCGTACGTGTCCATCGTGCTCGGCGAGCTCGCGGCGAAGCGGCTGGCGCTGCAGCGGGCCGAGGGCTTCGCGCTCGCCCTCGCCCCGCTCGTCGACCGCATCGCCACGGTGCTGCGGCCCGTCATCTGGTTCCTGTCGAGGTCGACCGACGTCGTCGTCCGGCTGCTCGGCGGCGACCCGCGGGCACAGCGCGAGGAGATGTCCGACGACGAGCTGCGCGATCTCGTCTCCGGGCACCGGACGCTCGGCGTCGAGGCCCGCAGCATCGTCACCGAGGTGTTCCGCGCCGCCGACCGGCAGATCCGCGAGGTGATGATCCCGCGCACCGAGGCCGACTTCCTCGACGTGCGGCTGAGCCTGCCCGAGGCGATCGAGTTCTGCCGGCCGCGCCCGCAGTCGCGTTACCCTGTCATCCGCGGCTCAGCGGACGACGTCGTCGGGTTCGTGCACATCCGCGACCTGTTCGTGCGCGACCTCGTCGACGGCGCCACGTCGTTGCGGGTGGGCGACGTCGTGCGCCAGGTGATGCTGCTGCCGCAGAGCGTCCGGCTGCTCACCGCGCTCAGCCGGATGCGCGACGAGGGCGCGCACCTCGCCGTCGTCGTGGACGAGTACGGCGGCACCGCGGGCGTGGTGACGCTCGAGGACGTGCTCGAGGTGCTCATCGGCGACATCAGAGGCGAGTACGAGAGCTCCGAACCTGCCGTCACGCGGTCGGCCGCCGGCGTCCTCGAGGTCGACGCGCTGGCGAACCTCGAGGACTTCGCCGAGGCGACGGGCATCGTGCTGCCCCACGGCCCGTACGAGACCGTCACCGGTTTCGTGGTCGCCCGGCTGGGCCGGCTGGCCGTCGTGGGCGACGAGATCACCGTCGACGGGGCGCGGCTGGAGGTGACGTCCGTGCACGGCAAGCGCGCCGAGCGCGTCCGGGTGATCCGCTCGGTCGGTGGCAGGTCGCGCTGACGGCCGGGCGGGAAACGGGTGGTCGCTACGGCGCGAGCCGATAGCGGTAGCGGTGGTGCGTGCGGAAGCCGAGCGACGCGTAGAGCGCACGGGCCGGGCCGTTGCCGGACTGCACCTGGAGGTACGCGCGGGTCGCGCCGTGCTCGGCGCCCCACTCGAGCAGCCTGCGGGTGACCGCCTTGCCGTAGCCGCGGCCGCGCGCCGCCGGTTCGACCTCGATAGCGGAGATCCCGAGCCACCCGTCCACGACGACGCCGCGGCCGATCCCGAGCGGCGCGGCGTCGGCGCCGATCTGGGCGAAGCCGACCCGGGGGCCTCCGGTCAGGACGCGGCGGCCCGCCACGGTGACCCGCCCCCTGGCGGTGTAGCGGGCGAGCCAGCCGTCGGACGGCTCCGCTCGCACGGTCACGTCCACGGCCGCCGGGGGCAGCGCCTCGAGTGCGGCCCCGACGTCGGCGGTCTGGACGAGCACCGCGTCCTGCGGCGTCCAGCCGAGCGCGGCGAACGCGTCGTCCTCGGGGGAGGGCAGCACCACGGCGACCCGGCCGGGCAGGCCGCGTTCGGCGTACCACGCGCGCACCCGCTCGGCCGCCGCCGCGACGGGCACACCGGGATCGCCGAGCGCGAGGGTGGAGTTCGCGCGGCCGGTGAAGCCGCCGGCGGCCCGCAGCAGCCACTCGCCGAGCGGTGCGGTGTCGACCGCGGGCCAGCCGGCCGCGGCGACCCGCTCGAGCTCCGCGGTGCGCCGCGGCACCGGTCGCGAGGTGACCGGATGGCCTGCGACCACGTCACGACGGGCGAGCTTGTGCTCCACGCCGTCACGGTCGCGGACGAGCAGTGTGGTGTCGTCGAAGGCGACCAGGTCACCCACGACGTCGGTGGTGGAGCCGGACGGCGTCAGGCGGCGAACCGTGACGCGGCGTCCGACGTCGTCGGCTGTGATCCGTACCACGCCGCCTGCTCAGCCTTTCCGATGCGGGGGAGATAGGCTCGGGGTTGCCAAACATACCGGGCAACGAAGCCCTGATGTCGCCGCGAACGCGGCAGGTCGACGAAGGCGTTCCGCCTGGCGAGTCGACTCCGGGACGAGGAGGACCGCAGTGACGTACATCATCGCGCAACCCTGCGTCGACGTGCTCGACCGGGCTTGTGTCGACGAGTGTCCGGTGGACTGCATCTACGAGGGCAAGCGGATGCTCTACATCCATCCGGACGAGTGCGTGGACTGCGGCGCGTGCGAGCCGGTGTGCCCGGTGGAGGCCATCTACTACGAGGACGACACCCCCGAGCAGTGGGCCGACTACTACAAGGTGAACGTCGACTTCTTCGACGACATCGGCTCGCCCGGCGGTGCGTCCAAGATCGGGAAGATCGACAAGGACCACCCGATCGTCGCCGCCCTGCCTCCGCAAGCCGAAGGCGAGTGACCGCGGCCGTCCGCACGGGGCAGCCGGTCACCGCTCGGCTGCCGGTGTTCCCGTGGGACCGGCTGGTCCCGTACAAGGAGCGCGCGCGCTCGCATCCCGGCGGGATCGTCGACCTGTCGGTCGGCACGCCCGTCGACCCGGTGCCCGAGCTCGTCCGTGCGGCGTTGCGGGCGGCCGAGGACGCGCCCGGCTACCCGGCGACCCACGGCACGCCCGAGCTGCGTGAGGCAGCCGCCGACTGGCTCCGGCGCCGTCTCGGCGTCGCGAACGCCGACCCCGCCGCCGTGCTGCCCACGATCGGCAGCAAGGAGATCGTCGCCGGGCTGCCCGCGCAGCTCGGTCTCGGCCCGTCCGACGTGGTGGTGATCCCCGAGCTCGCCTACCCGACGTACGACGTCGGCGGCCGGCTCGCCGGTGCGGAGGTCGTGGCGAGCGACGGCCTGGTCTCGCTCGGGCCGAGGCGGGTGCGGCTGGTGTGGGTGAACTCGCCGGCGAACCCGCACGGCCGGGTGCTCCCCGCCGAGCACCTCGCCAAGGCCGTCGCGTGGTGCCGGGAGCGCGGCGCCGTGCTCGCGAGCGACGAGTGCTACGCCGAACTCGGCTGGGACGCGACACCGGTGTCGGTGCTGCACCCGAGCGTGTCCGGCGGCTCGCACGAGGGCCTGCTCGCGGTGCACTCGCTGTCGAAGCGGTCCAACCTGGCCGGGTACCGCGCGGGCTTCGTCGCGGGCGATCCCGAGCTCGTCCGGGAGCTGCTCGAGGTGCGCAGGCACGCGGGCTTCATGGTGCCGACGCCGGTGCAGGCGGCGATGACCGCCGCGCTGCGCGACGACGCCCACGTCGAGGCGCAGCGGGAGCGGTACGCGTCCCGGCGGGACCGGCTGCGTACCGCGTTGACCGAGGCGGGCTTCCGGATCGACCACTCGGAGGCGGGCCTGTACCTGTGGGCGAGCAGGGACGAGGACTGCTGGCAGACGGTCGGGTACCTCGCCGAGCACGGCGTCCTGGTCGCGCCGGGGGACTTCTACGGCCCCCGCGGCGCCCGCCACGCCCGGGTGGCGCTCACCGCCACCGACGAGCGCGTCGACGCCGCCTGCGCCCGCCTGGCTGCAGCGTCCTGACGTCACCCGGCGCCACTTGACGGGACGGGTCGCGCCATGTGAAGTGGCTCGGCTCCGGCGGTGGGTGCGGGGCGGCGTGGTCAGGGGGAGGACGACGCGGACGGGGTCGGGCGGAAGCGGGCGACGACCTGGGCGTCCGGCTCGGCCACCTGGGCGGGGTGCCACTTCTCCGACTCGTCGCGGGCGCGCCACTGCATGCCGCCCCTGGTCACCGTCTCCAGGCCGAGCGTGTCGGCACGGGCGACCAGCCAGTACGACATCGCGAGCGTGTGGCGCCCGGGCGCGGTGCGGCTCATCCGGACCGCGACGCCGCCGGGCGCGGCGGCCACGGGGCGCGGTCCCCAGTCCCGGTGCACCCGGTGTGCGACCTCGGTCGCCGTCGTCCGGGCGACCCCCGGTCGCAGCAGGCAGGCGAACCCGTTGCCTCCTGCGCGTCCCGTCAGCGCCGTGGTGAGCACCCGCGCCATCGTCTCGTGCTGCTGGTACGCCGGGCCGTACGCGCTGCGCTGCACCTTCTGCGCGGCGACGTGGATCGGCATCGTCTGCCAGCCGTGCACCTTCGCCAGCGCGAGGTAGAACCGCGCGGAGGCGTAGGCCGGGTCGAGCAGCTTCTCCCGCGGGCCCCAGCCCTGCGACGGCCGCTGCTGGAACACGCCGACCGAGTCGCGGTCGCCGTAGTCCAGGTTCTGCAGCTTCGACTCCTGCTCGGCCGCCGCCAGCGCGACCGTCACGCCACGCGCCGGCATGCCCAGCTTGATCGCCACCGCCACGATCGTGGTCGCGATCTCCGCCTGGCTCGGGTCGAGGTCCACCTCGCCTGCGGACGAACGCGCCGTGCAGTGCTCGGGCGTGAGCGCCCGCTTGACGGAGGGGCCGCCGCACGCAGCGAGGAACCCGCCCAGCGTGACGACGAGCACCCCGGCGGTCAGCCACACACGACGAGAACGGCGCACGGGCGAGCGCCCGTGCGCCTGCCGTTTCGTCCGTGCCTGGCCCACTGCGGGCAGGATACGTAGCCGATGACCGGATCGGCGGCCCGACACCCCAGAAGCCGGGCACGCCACCTCCCGTAGGCTCGGGCGCGTGAGTGATCTGTCACCTGTCCTGGACGAGCTGTGGGAGCGACGGGCGACCCTCGACGGGTCCGACCCCGGTGTGCGCAAGGTCGTCGTCGAGGCCGTCGACGAGCTCGACGCGGGCCGCGCGCGCGTCGCCCGCGTCGACCCGGAGAGCGACGAGGTCGTCGTCGACGAGCGCGCCAAGCGGGCGATCCTGCTGTCGTTCAAGGTCCTCGACATGACCGAGTCGCACGCGGGCGACTTCCGCTACCACGACCGGGTGCCGATCAAGACCAACCTCGGCGAGGCGCGCGTCGTGCCCGGCGCGGTCGTCCGGTGGGGCTCCTACCTCGCGCCCGGCGTCGTCGTGATGCCGAGCTTCGTCAACATCGGCGGGTACGTCGACACCGGGACGATGGTCGACACCTGGGCGACCGTCGGCTCGTGCGCGCAGGTGGGCAGGAACGTGCACCTGTCCGGCGGCGTCGGCCTGGGCGGCGTGCTCGAGCCGCCGAACGCCGTCCCCGTCGTGGTCGAGGACGACGCGTTCGTCGGGTCCCGCTGCATCGTCGTCGACGGCGCCCGCGTCCGCCGCGGCGCCAAGCTGGGCGCGGGCTGCGTACTCACCAAGACCACGCGGGTGTACGACGCCGAGAGCGGCGACGAGCTGCCGCGCGGCGAGGTGCCGCCGTGGTCGGTCGTGGTCCCGTCCTCCCGCGCCCGCAGCTTCCCGGGCGGGGAGTTCGGCATGCCGTGCCTGCTCGTGCTCAAGCGGCTGCCCGAGGGCGGCACCCACGACAAGCTGCAGCTGAACGAGATCCTGCGCTCGCACGGGGTGGCCGACTGATGGCGTCGGTATGGCCGCGCGTCGATCTCGTCGGCGCCGCGGGCGAGCGCGAGACGCTGGAGGCGTTCCTCGACGACTACCGTGCCGCGGTGGTGCGCAAGGCGGGCGGAGCGTCCGAGGCGGACGCGCGTCGCCGGCTGGTGCCGTCCGCGACCACGCTCGGCGGCGTCGTCAAGCACCTGCGCTGGGTGGAGCACGCGTGGTTCCAGACCGGCCTCGCACAGCGCCCGGAGAGCGACCTGCCGCCGCGCCCCTCCGGGGAGGACGAGTTCCGGCTCGGACCGGACGAGACGCTCGCCGGCATGATCGGTGAGTACGAGGCCGAGTGCGCCCGTTCGCGCGAGACCGCGGCCCGCTACGCGCTCGACGACTGGTTCCCCGACGAGGGCCTGGGCCGGTGCTCGCTGCGCTGGCTCTACCTGCACCTGATCGAGGAGACGGCCCGGCACGCCGGGCACATCGACATCCTGCGCGAGCAGCTCGACGGAACGGTGGGCGACTGATGGAGGCACTGGACCTCACCGCCGACGCCGCGGGCGTCACGGCGCAGCTGGTCGACGTCGAGTCGGTGAGCGGCAACGAGGCGCGCATCGCCGACCTCGTCGAGGCCGAGCTGCGCGGCTACGACCACCTGCACGTCGAGCGGGACGGCAACGTCGTGCTGGCACGCACCGGCCTCGGCCGCCCGGAACGCGTCGTGCTCGCCGGCCATCTCGACACCGTGCCGGTGAAGGACAACGTGCCGTCGCGGGTCGAGGACGGCCTGCTCTACGGGCGGGGCAGCTGCGACATGAAGGGCGGTGTCGCGGTGCAGCTGCGGCTCGCCGCCCACGTCCCGCGGCCGAACCGGGACGTGACGTACCTGTTCTACGACTGCGAGGAGGTCGACAACGAGCTCAACGGCCTCACCCGCATCGCCCGCACCCGGCCCGACTGGCTCGCCGGCGACTTCGCCGTGCTGCTCGAGCCCACGGGCGCGACCGTCGAGGGCGGCTGCCAGGGCAACATCCGGGTCGAGGTGACGGTGCCGGGCAAGGCGGCGCACAGCGCGCGTTCGTGGATGGGCAGCAACGCCATCCACGCCGCGCAGGACGTGCTCGCGCGGCTGGTGGCGTACCGGCCGCGCGAGGTCGAGGTCGACGGCCTGGTCTACCGCGAGGGGCTCAACGCCGTACGCATCACGGGCGGCATCGCCGGCAACGTCGTTCCGGACGAGTGCGTCGTCACCGTCAACCACCGGTTCGCGCCCAGCCGCTCGGAGGCCGAGGCGGAGGCGCACCTGCGGGAGCTGTTCGAGGGCTACCCCGTGCGGGTCGTCGACACCGCACCCGGTGCGCTGCCGGGACTCACCCACCCGGCGGCGCGCGCCTTCGTCGAGGCGATCGGCCGCGAGCCGCGGCCCAAGTTCGGCTGGACCGACGTCGCGCGGTTCTCGATGATCGGCGTGCCTGCCGTCAACTACGGCCCCGGCGACCCGAACCTCGCACACACCGACGACGAGCACGCCCCGATCGCGTCGATCCTGGAGTGTGAGCAGCGCATGCACGCCTGGCTGACGAACTGAGGTTCGCCCGCGCCGGCGTGGGAAGGTGGAAGGCATGGCCAAGGTAGCGATTCTTCTGGACATCGACTTCGAGGACTCGGAGTTCCGCAAGCCGTACGACGCCGTCACGGAGGCCGGGCACGAGGTGCTGGTCATCGGCCGCGAGCAGGGGGCCAAGGTCGACGGCAAGAAGGGCACCGAGTCCTACACCGTCGAGGCGGGCCCGGACGCGGCGAACGCCGCCGACTTCGACGCGGTCGTCATCCCCGGCGGCTACGCACCGGACAAGCTGCGCACCGACGCGACCCTCGTCGGCTTCGTCAGGGACATGGCCGAGGCCGGCAAGCCGGTCGCGGCGATCTGCCACGCGGGCTGGATGCTCGCCGAGGCCGACGTCGCCCGCGGCCGGCGGGTCACTTCCGTGCGCAACATCCGCACCGACCTCGTGAACGCCGGCGCCGACTGGGTCGACGAGGAGGTCGTCGAGGACGGCCCGCTGATCACGTCGCGGACCCCCGCGGACCTGCCCGCGTTCAACGACGCGATCCTGAAGCGGCTCTCCTAGTCCGGCGGGTCACGCTCGCCGTCCCCTCACGGCGGGTCGAGAACGCCCTCGGCCGCGTACGACAGCACGCGGCGCGCATCGAGGCACAGCCATGCCGACACCCACTCGTGCGGGAACGCGGCGGCCACGTCGGAAGGGGCGGCCTCCCGGCCCCCGACCGTCGCCGGGCCCTCCACGAGGACCACGACGTGCGACTCCCGGTCGCCTTCGGTGACGACCAACGAGAGCCAGGGCCGGGTCCGCACATTGTGTTCCCGCACGGTGCCCGCGCCGGTGGGCAGCCAGAAGCGGTGTCCCCGCCGCACGTACGACGTGAGCGTGGAGTGCGGGCGCCCGTCGGGCCGTGTCGTGCTCACCACCGCGAAGGCCCGCCGGTCGAGATAGTCGGCCAGCTGCCGTGCCGAGAGCCGTCGCTCCGGTGGGAAGGACGCTCGTGTCGCCGCCGTGGCGCCCGCGAAGGTCTGTTCCTGGAGTTCGGCGAGTGCGGAGTCCACACCCGATTGTCGCGCGTCGCGGATCGTCGTCGGTGTCCGCACAGCACGCGGCCAGTACGGTGGGTGACATGACCGACCAGGGGGAAGCCGGCCGGCCGCGGGCGACGAGGGAGCTGCGGCGCGGTTCCGTGCTCCGCGGGTCCCAGGCGCCGGACGACACCACCGACCGGCACCTGCTCGACCAGCGCGAGCCGACGGCATGGAAGCACACCGACCCGTGGCGTGTCCTGCGCATCCAGTCGGAGTTCGTCGAGGGCTTCGACACGCTGTCCGACCTCGGCCCGGCGGTGAGCCTGTTCGGGAGCTCGCGGACGCCGCCCGAGGATCCCGAGTACGCCCTCGCCGAGCGGATCGGCGCCCGGCTCGCGGAGGCCGGGTACGCCGTCATCACCGGTGGCGGGCCCGGTTCCATGGAGGCGGCGAACAAGGGCTGCAGTCTCGCCGGCGGCGTGTCCGTCGGCCTCGGCGTCGAGCTGCCGTTCGAGCAGGAGCTCAACCGGTGGGTCGACGTCGGCATCGAGTTCCGGTACTTCTTCGTGCGCAAGACCATGTTCGTCAAGTACGCGCAGGCGTTCGTCGTGATGCCCGGGGGCTTCGGCACGCTCGACGAGCTGTTCGAGGCGGTCACCCTGGTGCAGACGCGCAAGGTGACCTCGTTCCCCATCGTGCTGGTCGGGCGCGCGTACTGGCAGGGCCTGCTCGACTGGCTGGACAAGGCGGCGCTCACCGGCGGCAAGATCGGCGAGGCGGACTTCGGGCTGCTCGACGTCGCGGACACCCCGGACGAAGTCGTCGAGATCCTGCGCGAACGCTGCCGGCGGGACGAGGAGCCCAGCCGCGTCGACCCCACGTGATCATCGCCAGGCGCGGAGTCCGATCGTCCTGCCTAAGCTGGAGCCATGCCCTACCAGGTGACCAAGTCCGAGGACGAGTGGCGGCAGCAGCTCAGCCCCGACGAGTACCGCGTGCTCCGTGAGGCCGGTACCGAGCGGCCGTTCACCGGCGAGTACACCGACGAGAAGACCGTCGGCGTCTACGCGTGCCGCGCGTGCGGTGCGGAGCTGTTCCGTTCGGACGCCAAGTTCGAGTCGCACTGCGGCTGGCCGTCGTTCTACCAGCCGACCGAGGACGACGCCGTCGAGCTGATCGACGACGACTCGCTCGGCATGCGGCGTACCGAGGTCAGGTGCAAGCGGTGCGGTTCGCACCTCGGGCACGTCTTCGAGGGCGAGGGCTACCCGACGCCGACCGACCAGCGGTGGTGCATCAACTCCGTGTCGCTGCGTCTCGTCCCCGCCGACCCGGCCTGACGAGCGCCAGCAGCAGCACGAGCACCGCGGCCACGGTCATCACGTAGCCCACGCGGTGCAGGCCGCCCGACGTGAGGTTCTGCTGGAACACCACGCCGATAACGGCCGTGGACGAGATCGCACCGAGGTAGCGGAACGTCTGGAACAGCCCGCTCGCCGTCCCGGTGTGCTCGGGCGGCGCGGACTCGTAGAGCGCGGTCTGCAGGCCGAGGTTGTTGAACCCGTTCGGCACCCCCAGCAGCAGCGCGAACACCACGACGACCGCGAGCGGCGTGGCGTCGTCGAGCAGCTGCAGCAGCAGCGACGCGCCGACGAGCACGATGCCGCCGAGCAGCAGCGCGAGCCGGGAGCCGCGGCGTGCGATGAGCCGTGCGCACAGCGGCGTCGCGAGCGTGCTGACCGCCGTCACCGGCAGCAGGAGCAGGCCCGCGAGCCCGGTGCCGAGCCCGCGCACGCCCTCGAGCCAGATCGGCAGCCCGAAGAAGATGCAGTAGAAGGCCAGGTTGATGGTGCCCTGCTGCAGCATGACCGACGACAGGGCACGGTTGCTGATCAGCCTGCGCAGGTCGATGAACGGGGACGCCGCCGACCGCTCGCGCAGCACGAACGCCGCGAACGCCACCGCGAAGATCGGCGCGTACCACCACCGCGGCGTGGTGCCGAACGACAGCACGAACAGCAGCAGCGCGGCCATGGTGAGCGCGAACAGCGCGACACCGGGCAGGTCGAGCACGGCGAGGGTCTCCCGCGCCGGCCGCCGGACCTCCGGTGGCCGGGACCTCGGCAGCACCCGCCAGGACACCAGCACGCCGGCGACGGTCAGCGGGATGTTGACCAGGAAGACCGCCTGCCAGCCGCCCAGCGCGACCAGCAGCCCGCCCAGCACCGGCCCGAGCGCGGCCGAGGCGGAGTTGGCGATCGTGAGCGCGCCGAACCCGGCCGCTGGACTGCCGCCCTCGTCGATCGACTGGCGGATCACGACGACCGCGGCGGGGAACGCCGTCGACGTGCCGAGCGCCTGTGCGGCCCGCAGCCCGACCAGCCACCAGAAACCCGGACAGAACGGGGTGAGCACGGATACCACGAAGACGAGCACGAGCCCGCCGAGGAACAGGCGACGGGCGCCGAACTGGTCGATCAGCCGCCCGGCAAGCGGCTGCCCGATGGCGGCGGCGACGTAGAACGCGGACACCAGCCAGCTGGACGTCGCGACACCGACGTGGAAGTCCCGTTGCAGGGCGACCAGCGCCACCGCGATCATCGACGAGTTGAGCGGGTTCAGCAGCGAGCCGAGCGCCAGCGCCGTCAGCGTCCATCCCGGTATTCCCAGACGGTATCGGCGCACCACTGGACTCTATCGACGCCGCCCGGCGGGACCTCCGGGGCGGGCAACGGCGGGGTGCGGACCCGGATCGCGGGTGGTCGTGGCACGATTCCACGTGTGGTAGTCGTCCTGGTGTTCCTCATGGCCGCGATCCTCGGCGCCGTCGCGGTGGTCGCGACCGGGCGCGGCGGTGAGCTGGGCCGGGTCGAGCCGGACCGGCCGCCCGTGCGGCTGCCCGACGACCGGATGGTCGAACCCGTCGACCTGAACCGGCTCCGGCTGCCCGTCGCGTTCCGCGGCTACCGCATGGCCGACGTCGACCGCGTGCTCGACCGCCTCGCCGGCGAGCTGGCCGACCGCGACCGCCAGATCGACGCGCTCGGCCAGGAGCTGCTCGGGGTCGGAACGCCGCCGCTCGGCGCGTTCCGCGACCGCGAGCAGGCGGTCGACGAGGCCCGGCAGGACGGTGCGGAGGGGGACGAGGTCCGTACCCCTTCCCATGATCATGAAAGTTCTGACCCCTCATAGGGGGTCGGATCCTTAATGATCATGGAGGCGGGAGCGCCGGTCGAGGGGCCGGACGGCAAGCTGCGTTGCCCGTGGGCCACGTCGGCGCCCGACTACGTGGCCTACCACGACGACGAGTGGGGCCGGCCGGTCCGCGACGACACCGGGATCTACGAGCGGATGACGCTGGAGGCGTTCCAGTCCGGGCTGTCCTGGCTCACCGTCCTGCGCAAGCGCCCGGCGTTCCGGGCCGCGTTCGCCGGGTTCGACCCCGCCGTCGTCGCCGGATACGGGGACGACGACGTCGAGCGGCTGCTGGGCGATGCGGGCATCATCCGCAACCGTGCCAAGATCGAGGCCGCCGTCGCGAACGCGCGCGCGGCGCTGGAGGTGCCCGGCGGCGTCGCCGCGCTGGTCTGGTCGTACGCGCCGGAGTCCACGCCGGTGCGCCACACGGTCGCCGACGTCCCGGCCACCACGCCGGAGTCCGTCGCGCTGGCGAAACGGCTGCGCAGGGAGGGCTTCCGGTTCGTCGGGCCGACGACGGCGTACGCGATGATGCAGGCCTGCGGCCTCGTCGACGACCACCTGGCCGGCTGCGAGTTCCATCCCGAGTGAGCCGCCGGTGCCGGGCGACCGCCCCGGCAGGACCGGCACCGCAGCCCATCGCGGCTCACTCGATCCGGGCGATGGGCGTGCCCTGGGTGACCACCGCCTCCTCGTCCACGAGCAGTCGCACGACTCCCGCGGCGGGGGCGACGACCTCGGCGGCCACCTTGTCGACCTGCACCTCGGCCAGGAGTTGGTCCTCGGACACACTCTGTCCGTCGGCCACGAACCAGGTGGAGAGGACGCCCTCGGCACCCGGCTCCTTGCTCGACAGCGCCGGGAACTCCACCTCGGTCATGCTGCCACCGCGCGCCTGACCGCCACCTCGATCCGGTCCTGCCGGGGGAGCACGGCGTACTCCAGCGAGTGCGCGTACGGGATCGGCACGTCGGGCACCGCGACGCGCTGCACGGGTGCCCGGAGCATCGACGGGTCGGCGTCGGTGACCGTGGCGGCGACCTCGCCCGACATGCCGAAGGACCGGTAGTCCTCGTCGACGACGACGAGCCGGCCGGTCTTGCCCACCGAGGTGAGGATCGCCTCCCGGTCCAGCGGCACCAGGCTGCGCAGGTCGATCACCTCGACGTCGATGCCCTCGCCGGCGAGCTTGTCCGCCACGTCCAGCGCATGGTGGACCGACAGCGACACGGTCACGACGGTGACGTCGCCGCCCCCGCGGGCGACGTCGGCCTTCCCGATGGGCACCTCGTACGGCTCGTCCGGGACCTCCGCGGTGGCGCGCGGGTTCTTCACCATCCACGGCAGCCCCATGACGCCCTTGTGGAACATGTAGACCACCGGGCTGTCGTCGCGGATCGCCGAGGTCATCAGCCCCTTGGCATCGCGCGGGTTGCTCGGCACGACGACCTTCATCCCGGGCAGGTGCGCGAACGTCCCCCAGAGGCACTGCGAGTGCTGGGCGCCGTCGGAGTAGCCGCCGCCGACCGCGGTCGTCAGCACCATCGGCACCTTGACGTTGCCGCCGGACTCGAAGTGGATCTTCGCCATGTGGTTGTAGATCTGGTCCAGGCAGACGCCCATGAAGTCGGCGAACATCAGCTCGACGATCGGGCGCATGCCCTCGACGGCGGCGCCGATCCCGAGGCCGATGAACGCGGTCTCCGAGATGGGCGTGTCGATCACCCGCTCCGGCCCGAACCGGTCCAGCAGGCCGCCGGTCGAGCCGAAGATGCCGCCGTACGAGCCGACGTCCTCGCCCATGTAGACGACGCCGGGGTCGCGCTCCATCTCGGCGGCGATCGCGTCGACCATCGCCTTGGAGGTGGTGAGCCGGTGGCTGCTCGGAGCTTCTGTGACCGTCGCCATCGTCAACCCCGCCCCCACCCGCCTGCGGAAACGCTCCGCGTTGCAGTCTTCATCGGAACCTCCTCGTCTCAGGCGAACACGTACGACGTGGCGGTCGCGGGGTCGGGAACGGGGCTCTGCTTGGCGAACTCGATCGCGTCCTCGACCTTCTCCCTCGCCTCGGCGGCGATCCGCTCGACGTCACCGCCGTCCAGTACGCCGGCCTGCCGCAGCGTCGCCTCGTACGTGGGGATCGGATCGCGGCCCGGCACGTCCTCGAGGTCCGGCCGATAGCCCTGGGCGTCGCCCTCGAAGTGGCCGAGCAGCCGGACGGTGTGCACCTCGAGCAGCGTCGGCCCGTCGCCGGCGCGTGCCCTCGCGACGGCCCGTCCCGCGGCCTCGAACACCGCCTCGACCGCGTTGTCCTCGATCCGTTCGCCCGGCATGCCGTACGCCGCCGCGCGCTCGGCGTTGTTCGGGATCGCCGTCGACGCCGAGCGTGGCACGGAGATCCCCCAGTCGTTGTCCTCGACCACGAACACGACCGGCAGCTTCCAGAGCGCAGCCAGGTTGAGCGACTCGTGGAACGCGCCCTGGTTGGCCGCGCCCTCGCCGGTGACCGCGACCGCGACCTGGCCGTCGCCGCGGCGGGAGAACGCGAACGCCTGGCCGAGCGCCGGCGGGTAGCCCTCGGCGATGATGCCGGAGCAGGAGAAGTGGGTGTCCGGGTCGAACAGGTGCATGTGCCCGCCGCGGCCGCGGCCCAGGCCGGTCTCCCGTCCGAAGATCTCCGCCGCCATCTTGCGCAGGTCCATGCCGTGCGCGATCGCGAAGTGGTGCGGCCGGTGCGTCGCCGTCACGGCGTCCGCACGGGTGAGGTGCGCGCACACGCCGGCGGCCACCGGTTCCTGCCCGGACGAGAGGTGCATCTCGCCGGGCACCAGGCCCTTGCCGATGTCGAAGCCCGGGCCCTTGTCGGCGTGGTACTCGCGGAGGATCGCATCCTCGAAGGCCCGGGAGAGCACCATCGTGGTGTACAGGCCGGCTCTGGTCGCCGAGTCCAGGGCCGGCGACGTCGTCGTCGCCGTCATGACCGCCTCCACCGCTCGGGAGCTACCGACGGGGACCGCCGGTGCCGTTCCTGGGGACAAAGCTCGAATCGAACGGCCGCCCGGCGGCCCTTGCCAGCATTGTCAGACGCTGCCGGAGCGGCCGACAACGCTGCTTCGTTCAGATGGTGATAGAGCTCAGTGGGCGGCCGCGGTGGCGAGGCCGACCAGGCGCGCCGCGCGTTGAGCACGTCGGCTCGGCCGATGATGCGGTCGACCTGGCGCGCCGGCACCGACACCGCGATCGCCGCCTTCAGGTTCGGCGACGGGATCGCCGCGGCGACGCAACCCGTGCCGAGCGAGTACTCCTCATGGTCGAGCGCGTAGGCGTTCGCCTCGTCCAGTTGGCGCAGGAGCACGCGGCGGTCGGTGACCGTGCGCGGCGTGAGGTCGGCGAGGTCGTGCGAGGCGAGGTAGTCCATCCGCTGCGGCTCGTCCAGAACGGAGAGGACGGCCTTGCCGAGCGCGGTGGCGTGGGCGGCGTCGTGGAAACCGACCCAGAGGTCGACCCTCGGTGCCTTGGGGCTGTCGACCACGTCGACCAGGGTGATCTCGCCGTCCTCAAAGAGGGACAGGTACGTGGCCGCGTTCAGCTCGTCGTGCAGGTTCTGCAGGATCGGCCGGATCCGCGCGGTGCGCGCGGCCGGGCTGTCGCCGGAGAGCGCGGAGACGCGGTCGCCGAGCAGGTAACCGGACCCGTCGACCCGGCGCAGGTAGCCCTCGTGCACCAGGGTGCGCAAGAGGTGGTACGTCGTGGGCAACGGCTGGCCCGTCCTGCGGGCGAGGACCTTCGCGGTGAGCGGCCGGCTCGACTCGCCGACGGCGTCGAGCAGTCGCAGCGCGCGCTGCACCGAGGTGATGAGCGTAGGGCGATCAGCCACGGTCGCCTCCTGTCCCCGTACGGGAGAGTAGGCCCGGTCACCGGCGGTAGGCAACCTCGTGCGCTCCCGCTCAGCTGTCCGCACGCTGATCGATCATGAGAGGTGCGAGCGGCCGGCGCTCAACGGCCCTCGAAGGCCGGCTTCTCCTTCTTCAGGAACGCGGCCACCGCGTTCCTGTGGTCCTGGGTGGCGCCGCACTGGGCCTGCAACTCGGCCTCCCGCTCGAGCGAGTCGGCGAGCTCGTGCGACGCCGAGTACGCCAGCGCCTGCCGGATCGCGGCATAGGCCATCGTCGGTCCCTGCGCCAGCTCGGTCGCGAGTTCGGACGCCTCGGCGAGCACCCGGTCGTCCGGCACCACCGCCGTCGCCAGCCCGAGCCGCAGCGCCGTCGCCGCGTCGACCGTACGGGGACGCAGCAGCAGTTCGGT
>DASUWX010000139.1:0-9597 GCA_036378185.1 Streptosporangiales bacterium
GAGCACCAGCCTGCCGGGTCCCGCCATCAGCCGCCGCCTCTCTCCCGCTGGGGACCCCCATTGTGGTCCTGACGACCATGGGGGTCCCTGCTCGTTGCTATCACCACAATGGGGGTCCCCAGTGTTCAATAGAGGTCGTGGTCACCGAGAGCGCTCCCCTCGCCGTCGAGCAGAACGGCATCAACGTCATCGCGGAGTCCGAACGCAAGGGCGTGCCGCGTCACCTGTTCTGGCCGTGGTGCGCGGCCAACATCTCCGTCCTGGGCCTGAGCTACGGCTCCTTCCTGCTCGGCTTCGGCGTCAGCTTCTGGCAGGCGACGATCGCCGGCATCGTGGGCTGCGTCGTCTCGTTCCTGCTCGTCGGGTTCGTCTCGCTCGCCGGCAAGCGGGGCAGCGCGCCGACGATGGTGCTGTCGCGGGCGGCCTTCGGCGTCCGCGGCAACGCCCTGCCCGCGGCGGTCTCGTACCTGCTGCTCGTCGGCTGGGAGATCGTGCTCGTCGCGCTCGCCACCCTCGCGACCGCGACGGTGCTCGGCCGGTTCGGGCTGGCGGCCGGGGTGGGCACGAAGGTCGTCGCGTTCGTCATCGTCGCGGCCGTGATCGTGCTGTCCGGCATCCTCGGCTACGACCTCATCATGCGGCTGCAGAAGTGGCTGACGATCGCGCTCGCCGTGCTGACCGTCGGCTACATCGTGCTCGCCGCGCCGGACATCCGGTGGAGCAACGTCGTCACCCACCACCCCGGCGGGGTCAGCGCCGTGATCGGGGCGGTCGTCTTCTCCGCCGCGGGGTTCGGGCTCAGCTGGACGAACAGCGGCGCGGACTACTCGCGCTACCTCCCCCGCGCGGCGTCCAGTCGCGGCGTGGTCGGCTGGACGGCGTTCGGTTCGGCGGTCGCCCCGGTCGTGCTCATCGTCTTCGGCGTGCTGCTGGCGGCGTCGGACGATAAGCTGAACAAGGCGATCGGCCTGGACCCGATCGGCGCCTTGACCCAGGTGCTGCCGACGTGGTTCCTGGTGCCGTTCGTCGTCGTCGCGGTCGGCGGGCTGGTCGGCGGCGCGGTGCTCGACATCTACTCGTCCGGGCTCACACTGCTGACCCTCGGCCTGCCGGTGAAGCGCTGGCAGGCCGCCGGGCTGGACGGCGTCATCATGATCATCGGCACCATCTACGTGGTGTTCTTCGCCACCAGCTTCATCGGCCCGTTCCAGGGCTTCCTGATCACGCTGGGCGTCCCGATCACGGCGTGGTGCGGCGTGTTCCTCGCCGACCTCGCGCTACGCCGCCGCCCGTACGCCGACGCCGACCTGTACCGGCCCGGAGGCCGCTACGGCGCCGCCAACCCGGTCGCGCTCGTCGCGATGGTCGGGGCGTCCGTGATCGGCTTCGGCCTCGTCGTCAACACCTACTCGGCGGCGTTCGCCTGGCAGGGCTTCCTGCTCGAGCCGTTCGGCCTCGGCCCCAAGCTCAACGGGCCGTGGACGTTCGCCAACCTCGGCGTCATCGTCGCGTTCGTCGTGGCCTTCGCGGTGCACGGGCTCGGCAACCGGCCGCGCGTGCGGCGTGAGGAGACCACGGAGCCGGAACAGGTGCCCGTCGCGGGCTAGGACCGTCAGCCGGCGAACGTCGCCGCGGGCAGGCCGCGGGCGCCCGGCGTGGCACGGAAGATCGCGCCGGCCTGCGGCTCGGCGTCCCGGTCGAGACCCTCGCGCGAGGTCGTGATGTAGAGCTCGTCGAGGTTCGCGCCGCCGAACGTGCACGCGGTGACGTTCGAGACCGGCAGGTCGATCTGCAGGTCCAGCTCGCCGTCCGGGCGGTACCTGCGGACGCAGCTGGCGCCGTAGAACGCCACCCACAGCCCACCCTCGGTGTCGATCGTCATGCCGTCCGGGCTGCCCTGGCCCTTCGGCACCTCGACGACGGGCCGCCGGTCGTGGAAGGTGCCGGTGTCGCCGTCGAAGTCGAAGACGTCCACCCGGCGGGTGGGCGTGTCGATGTAGTAGGCGCTCACGCCGTCGAGACTCCACACCAGTCCGTTGGAGATGGTCACGTCGGTCAGCACGATGCTGGTCGTGCCGTCGGGGTCGAGCCGCCACACCGAGCCCCGGCCGGGCGCCTTGTCGTACGCCATCGAGCCGCAGTAGAACCGGCCCTGCGGGTCGCAGCCCCCCTCGTTCATCCGGACACCGCGGTCGGTCCACAGCTCGGGCAGGATCTCCGGGGTGTCACCGTCGGCCGGCATGAGCGCGAAGCCGCGCTCCACGCCGAGCACGTAGCCGCCGCCCCCACGGGGCCGGACGCACGCGACGACGCTGTGCACATGCGTGCGGGTGGTTTCGCCACTCTCCGTGTCGAGCGCGAGCAGGTCCCCGTCGAGCATGTCGACGGAGAACAGGCGTCGCGTGGCCACGTCCCACATCGGTCCCTCGCCGTGGTAGGCGAGGGGCTCGGTCACCTGTTCTGCCTTCACTGTGCGCACATCCCCACCGGTCTCCTGTACTCGTAACAGGTGATCACACCACGGCGCCTAGAGTGACGCAAACAGCGTCGGGACGGCCCGAGCGGGGGTTCCGGGCGCGGTGGAATGGTTATTGAGTTTCCGGACGCGAAGGCGCGAGGATCAGCAGGTGACGACACGAAACACGACGGCGGTCTCGCTGTCGACGCTGTGCACCCGACTGCGGTCGAGGATCGGGCCGGCGAAGGTCGTCGACGACCCCACCGAGCTCGAGACGTACTCGTGCGACGGGCTGGCGCAGTACCGGGTGCGGCCGGGCCTCGTGGTGCTCGCCGCCGACGCCGACGACGTGCAGGCCACCGTGCAGGAGTGCGTCGCGGCCAAGATCCCGTACGTGGCGCGGGGATCCGGCACCGGGCTCTCCGGTGGCGCGCTGCCGCACGCGAAGGGTGTGCTGATCGTCACCGCCCGGATGCGCGCGATCAAGGAGATCGACCCGGACGACGTGTGCGCCGTCGTCGAGCCCGGCGTGATCAACCTCGACGTGAGCCGCGCCGCCGCGCCGCACGGCCTGCACTACGCGCCCGACCCGTCGAGCCAGCAGATCTGCTCGATCGGCGGCAACGTCGCGGAGAACTCCGGTGGCGCGCACTGCCTGAAGTACGGCTTCACCACGAACCACGTCACCGGCTGCGAGGTCGTCACGCCGGACGGCGAACGCGTCCGCATCGGCGGCCGGGCCGCTGAGTACCCGGGCTACGACCTGCTGGGCGCCTTCGTCGGGTCCGAGGGCACCCTCGGCATCACCACCGAGGTCACCGTCCGGCTCACCCGGGATCCCGAGGACTGCCGCACCCTGCTCGCCGCGTTCCACGGCGTCGACGAGGCCGGGGCGGCGGTGAGCGCGATCATCGGCGCCGGCGTGGTGCCCGCGGCCATCGAGATGATGGACGCGCTCGCCATCGAGGCGGCGGAGGTCGCCGTCGGCTGCGGGTACCCGGAGGCCGCGGCCGCGGTCCTGCTCGTCGAGATCGACGGCCCGGCGTCGGAGGTGCAGCACACGTTCGACGAGGTGCAGCGGCACTGCGCCGAGGCGGGGGCGTTCGAGGTGCGGGTGGCGAAGGACGAGACCGAGCGCGCGCTGCTGTGGCGCGGGCGCAAGTCGGCGTTCGCCGCGGTCGGCCGGATCAGCCCCAACTACATCATCCAGGACGGCGTCATCCCGCGCACGACACTGCCCGAGGTGCTGCACGCGATGAAGGAGCTGGCGTCCACCGCCGGCGTCCGGGTCGCGAACGTCTTCCATGCAGGAGACGGCAATCTGCATCCATTGGTGCTCTTCGACGCCGCCGTCGAGGGCGAGGAGGAACGCGCCGAAGAGGTCTCCGGGGCGATCCTCGACCTCTGCATCACCCACGGCGGCTCGATCACGGGGGAGCACGGCGTCGGCGTCGACAAGGCCAAGTACATGCCGAAGATGTTCACCGAGGACGACCTCGACACCATGCAACGGGTGCGATGCGCCTTCGACCCCGACGGGCTGGCCAACCCGGGCAAGGTCTTCCCCACTCCGCGGATGTGCGGTGAGGTGCCACGCGTGCACTCCGCGGACGAGCCGGCGCCCAAGGGCGCGGAGGTCTTCTAGTGGGTGACACTGTTCCCCTGAACGACGCATCGGCCGTCGTCGACACCGTCGCCGACGTCCAGGCGCGCTACGTCGCCGCGCCGGAGTCGACCGAACAGGTTGCGGCCGTGCTGCGGATGGCCACCGAGCGCGGCCTCAAGGTGGTGCCGAGAGGGACGGCGACCAAGCTGGAGTGGGGCAAGCCGCCCGACCGCGTCGACATCCTGCTCGACACCAGTCGGCTCGTCGGCATCGTCGACCACGCCGCGGGCGACCTCGTCGTGCGCGTGCGCGCCGGTACGCCGATGTCGCGACTGGCGGGCACGCTCTTCCCGAAGCGGCAACGGCTCTCACTGACCACCCGGCTGCCCGTGCAGGACGGCTACGTCGGTGGGACGGTCGGCGGCACGATCGCCGCCAACCCGTCCAGCCATCTCCGGTACGGGTTCGGCACCGTCCGCGACCTGCTCATCGGTGTCACCGTCGTGCTCGCCGACGGGACGATCGCGCACGCGGGTGGCGGGGTCGTGAAGAACGTCGCCGGGTACGACCTCGGCAAGCTGCTGGTGGGTTCGCTGGGCACGCTCGGCGTCATCACCGAGGCGGTGTTCCGGCTGCACCCGGCCCCTGCGGCAACGCGGCTGGTCAGCGTCCAGGTCGACCAGGGGGAGATCGCCGGCTGGCTCGCGGCGGCGCTGCGGCGTGCACAGCTCGTGCCGTCCGCGATCGAGGTCGACGCCGCCGGCGACGGGCCGGCGACCGTCGGCGTCCTCGTCGAGGGCGTGCCCAACGGCGTCGTCGCCAGGTCCGAGGCGGCTGCGCGCATCCTCGGGCGGGACGCCGAGATCACCGTCGTCGAGGGACCGTCCGAGCTGCCTCCCTGGTGGCTGGGACCGGCCACCGACGCGGCCGGCACCTCGCTGCGCGTCGCGGTGCCACCGTCGGTCGCGGGCCCGATGATCGACGTCCTCCGGGCCGCGTCCGCGCGCGCCGGCCTCGCCGTCACCTGTCGAGGCTCGCTCGGCGCCGGCGTGCTGCACGCCGGGCTCTCCGGCGAGTACGACGTCGAGCCCGTGGCGGCACTCGTCGAGGAGTTGCGCGTCGCCGCCGCCAGGCACGACGGCACCGTCCTGGTGGAGAGCGCGGCGCGCGACGTCCACCGTGCGCTCGGCAAGCGCGGCACGGACGCGTTCGGGCCGATACCGGCGCTGCCGTTGATGGAACGGCTCAAGCACGAGTTCGACCCGGACCGCGTGCTCGCGCCGGGCCGCTTCGCGGGAGCGATCTGACATGCACTGCGCGGGAGCGATCTGATGACGACAACCGAGCCCGGCCCGACCACCAACGAGACGGCGCGGCTGCCCGGCAGCGCGTTCGACGAGCACCGGCCCCCGTCCAAGGACCTTATCGACGACTGCGTGCACTGCGGGTTCTGCCTGCCGACCTGCCCCACCTACGATCTCTGGGCCCACGAGTCGGACTCGCCGCGCGGGCGCATCGACCTGATTAACTCGGGTCTGCAGGGTGCCCAGCTGACCGACTCGCTCGTCACGCACATCGACCGCTGCCTCGGCTGCATGGCCTGTGTCACGGCGTGCCCGTCCGGCGTCCAGTACGACAAGATCGTCACCGCCACACGCGCGCAGATCGAACGCAGGCACAAGCGGCCATGGCACGAGCGGTTGCTGCGCGGGATGATCTTCGGCCTGTTCCCCTACCCGGGCCGGATGCGGGTGATGCGCGGGCTGCTCGGTGCGTACCGGCTGCTTCGCCTGGACAAGCTCGTCCGCGCGACCAAGCTGTACCCGCACCTGCCCGGACCGCTGCGCGCGATGGAGTCGATCGCCCCGCCGCTCAACCGGCACGTGAGGCTCCCGCTGCGTACGCCCGCGCGCGGCCGGCGCCGGGCCGTGGTCGGCGTGCTCACCGGCTGCGTCCAGGACGTGTTCTTCTCCGACGTCAACGCCGCCACCGTCCGGGTACTCGCGGCCGAGGGCTGCGACGTGATCGTCCCCCAGGGACAGGGCTGCTGCGGCGCGCTGTCGCTGCACAACGGCAGGGAGGACGAGGCGCAGCGGTTCGCCCGCGGCGTCATCGACACCTTCGACGCCGCCAACGTCGACGCCGTCGTGGTGAACGCCGCCGGCTGCGGGTCGGCGATGAAGGAATACGTCGACCTGCTCGCCGACGACCCGGAGTACGCCGAGCGCGCGAAGGCGTTCGACGCCAAGGTGCGCGACCTCGCCGAGTACCTCGTCGAGCTGGTGCCCGTGGCGGAGCGCCGCGAACTGCCGCTCCGGGTCGCGTACCACGACGCCTGCCACCTCGCGCACGCGCAGGGCATCCGCCACCAGCCGCGGCGGCTGCTGCAGGGCGTACCCGGCGTGACCGTCGTCGAGCCCCCGGACGCCGCGCTGTGCTGTGGTTCCGCCGGCGTCTACAACCTGCTGCAGCCCGAGGCCGCGGAGGAGCTCGGCGCGCGCAAGGCCGCGGCCGTCGCGAGCGTCCAGGCCGACATCCTCGTCACCGCGAACCCCGGTTGTCTGATGCAGATCGGCAAGGCCCTCGCCGCCCGCGGCACGCCGCTGCCGTTGGTGCACACCGCCCAGCTGCTCGACGCGGCGATCAACGGCACCCGGCTGCCGAGGGGCAAGCCCGCGACCCCGCCGCTCCCGACGCCTCCGCCGAGCAGCTCGCCCTCGTCGGAGTTCCGGCCCGCATCCGGGTAGCCGGCACTACTCCACCGGCGCGCGCGTGGAGACGCCACGCACGCCGTCGACCTCGTCCAGCGCGCTCGCGAGCTCCTGCAGGGAACCCTTCCCGCGCACGTCGAGGACCACGGACACGCGGCGGCCGGTGCCGTCCCCGTTCCCGGTCTCCACCTCCGACGAGCCGAGCTCCTCGACGGCGAACCCGAGTTCCGTGCACTGGAGCAGCACCTTGCGCATCGTGCCGTGCCCCTCGACGTAGTCGATGCGGATCCGGCGCGACGCGTACTTCGTGTCGGGCAGCCGCCGGGCGATCGGGCTGAGCCCGTAGACCATGACGAAGTGCGCGGCCGTCACGATGACGGCGAGCAGCGGGAGCCCCGCGCCGGCCGCGGCGCCCACCGCGGCGGTGAGCCAGACGACCGCGGCGGTGGTGAGGCCGCGGACGGCGTTGCGGCGGACGAAGATCAGCCCTGCGCCGAGGAAGCCGATCCCCGAGACGATCTGCGCCGCCACCCGGGACGGGTCGAGGGTGACGTGCGGACCGATGATGTCGCCGAAGCCGTACTTCGACACGAGCACGAACAGGGCCGACGCCACGCCCACGATCGACTGCGTACGCAGCCCGGCGTCGCGGTGGCGTAGTTCGCGTTCCAGCCCGATGCACGCCGAGAGCACCAGCGCCACGGCGATGTCGAAGACCTGCCACCAGCCCTGGCCGACGCTCTGCCAGCCCGCACTCGCGTACGTCATGGGTAGATGATCCACCCGGCTGCCTGTTGATCACCCGGGGCAGGCGCGGATCAGCTGCTGGTGGCGATGTCCTCGGCCTCGTCGGTCTCTTCCTCTTCCTCGATGCGCTCGGGGAAGATCCAGAGGCAGACCCGGCGGTACATCTGCTCGGGGTACGGCAGGTACGGCACGGAGCGCAGCGCCTGGTCCTGGCCGGCGGACTCCAGGATGAACTCGCCGTAGCCGAGCACCCGGCCCATCGGGGAACGCTGGTAGCTCATGTCCGTCACGCGGGTGAGCGGCATCATCGCGACCTTCTTCGTGATGATGCCGGTGGTGAGGATGAACCGCTTCTCGGTGACCGCGAACCAGTCGACCCACCATTGGACGGCGGCCACGCCGAGCCACACGAGCGCGGCGATGCCGGGCAGCCAGATCGCGATCTGCGCGGCCGACTGCGTCGAGACCTGCGAGCTGACGATGACCTCGAGGATCAGCACGCCGAGGGTGATGAAGAAATGCTTGGCCAGCACGACCGGGTGCTGGCGTACCGAGATGACCTGCGTCTCGGAGGGGAGTAGGTACCGGCTCACTGACGCCGGCGCGTAGTTACGCGGCGTCAGGATGTTCACGCCAAGCCACCCAAGAACTGTGCTAGTCCGTGAGCGATCCCGCCGATCCCGCCGGCGATACCGCGCACGATGTGTGCGCTACTGCCCGGTTGCGTGACCAGGTAGAAGACGAGGAAGGCGACGAGCGCCCAGATCACGATCTTCTTAGGCAAGGTTCACGCACCTCCTCCGCCCTCGCACCGTGTGACTCCCGGTAAACGACACATTACAGCAGTCTCATGTGTACCAGCTACTTCTCGCCGGATCTCGGCGCAACGCCGTGACGAGCCTAACGGCGTCCTCGGGTTACCCGCGGGGTCGGGCCGAAGCGGTCACGCGGAACGTGACGGCGACCGGGTCCGATCACGCGACGGCACCGTACAGTCGGTCGCCCGCGTCGCCGAGACCGGGCACGATGAAGCCCTTCTCGTTCAGCCGTTCGTCGAGCGCCGCGGTGACGACGACGACGTTCGCATCGCCCAGATCGTGCTCCATCCTGGACAGGCCCTCGGGCGCGGCGAGCAGGCAGATGCAGGTGATCTGGCTCGCGCCCTTGGCCAGCAGCACCCGCGACGCCTCGACCAGCGTCCCGCCGGTGGCGAGCATCGGGTCGAGGATGTAGCACTGCCGGCCGTCGATGTGCTCGGGCAGCCGCATCGCGTACGTGGACGCCGCGAGCGTCTTCTCGTCGCGGATCATGCCGAGGAAGCCGACCTGCGCCGTCGGCAGCAGCCGGATCATCCCGTCCAGCATGCCCGCGCCGGCGCGCAGCACCGGCACCACGAGCGGCACCGGGCGGCACAGCCGCCGGCCCTTCGCCGTCGCGACCGGCGTCCGCACCTCGACGGTCTCCGTGCGGACGTCCCGCGTCGCCTCGTACGCGAGCAGCGTGACCAGCTCGTCGGTCAGCTGCCGGAACTTCGGGGTGTCGGTCCGCTCGTCGCGCAGCGCCGTGAGCTTGTGGGCGACGAGCGGGTGGTCTACGACGTGGGTCCGCATGGCGGTCACCGTACCGGTTGCGGGGGCGCGAGAATGTGCCGATGGATCCGCGTGAACCGGTGCCGTCACCGCCCGCACGCGTCGCCGCGTACGAGCCCCTGATGCGCCGCGCACTCGCCGAGGCGCAGCGCGCCGCCGAGGCAGGCGACGTGCCCGTCGGAGCGCTCGTCGTCGCCGCCACGGGCGACGTGCTCGCGACGGCGCACAACCGCAGGGAGGCCGACGGCGACCCGACGGCGCACGCGGAGCTGCTGGCGCTGCGCGAGGCGAGCAGGAGCGTCGGCGGCTGGCGGCTGGGCGGGTGCACGCTCGTCGTGACGCTCGAGCCGTGCACGATGTGCGCGGGCGCGCTCGTCCTCGCCCGGGTGGACCGGCTGGTGTTCGGTGCCTTCGACCCGAAGGCGGGAGCGGTCGGGTCACTGTGGGACGTGGTGCGCGACCGGCGGCTCAACCACCGTCCGGAGG
>DASUWX010000140.1:0-2666 GCA_036378185.1 Streptosporangiales bacterium
CGATCACGTTGACGTGATCGACGGGTACTTCACACGATGTGGGACTCGTGTGAAGTCACCGTTCGCCGTGTGAAGTCCGCCGTACGTCAGGCCTTCTCGAGATAGTCGGCGTCCTCGCCCAGCAGCGACTCGATCTCGCGGGCCAGGGCCGGGTGCTCGACGAGGTCCGGGTCGGACGCGACCAGCGAGCCCGCCTCGTCCCTGGCCGCCTTGATGACGTCCTCGTCACGCAGCAGGGTGAGCAGCTTCAGGTCCGTGCGCCCGTGCTGGCGGCCGGAGAGGATCGTGCCCTCCTTGCGCTGCTCGAGGTCGAGCTGAGAGAGCGTGAACCCGTCGAGCGTGGCCGCGACGGCGTCGAGCCGCTCCCGCGCCGGAGTACCCGGCTCGGCCTCGGTCACCAGCAGGCACAGGCCCGGCGCGCTCCCCCGCCCGACCCGGCCGCGCAGCTGGTGCAGCTGCGCGACGCCGAACCGGTCGGCGTCCATGATGACCATGACGGTGGCGTTGGGCACGTCGACGCCGACCTCGATGACCGTGGTGGCGACGAGCACGTCGATCTCCCCGGCGGCGAACGCGCGCATCACCGCGTCCTTCTCGTCGGCGGGCAGCCGGCCGTGCAGGATCTCGGTCCGCAGGCCGCCGAACACGCCCTCCAGCCGCGCCGCCACGTCCAGGACGGCGAGCGGCTGGCGCACGGCGTCCTCGGCCGGCGGCCCTGTGTCCTCGTCGTCCGCCGCCTCGTCGCCGATGCGGGGACAGACGACGTACGCCTGGTGACCGGCGGCCACCTCCTCCGTGATCCGCTGCCAGGCCCGGGCGAGGTACGCCGGTTTCTCGGCCGCGGGCACCACGTGCGTGGCGATGCTCGCGCGGCCCCTCGGCAGCTCGGTGAGGCTGGACACGTCGAGGTCGCCGTAGACGGTCATCGCCACGGTGCGCGGAATCGGGGTCGCGGTCATGACGAGCACGTGGGGTGGCGCGTTTCCCTTGGCGCGCAACGCGTCCCGCTGCTCGACGCCGAACCGGTGCTGCTCGTCGACGACCACGAGCCCGAGGTCGGCGAACTGCACCTTCTCCTGCAGCAGGGCATGCGTGCCGACGACGATGCCCGCCTCCCCCGACGCCGCGTCGAGCAGCGCCCGCCGCCGTTCGGTCGCGCCGAGCGAGCCGGTGAGCAGCACGACGCGGGTGCCGCGCTCGTCGCCGCCCAGTTGGCCGCCCATCGCGAGCGGCCCGAGCATCTCGACGATCGACCGGTAATGCTGCTGCGCCAACACCTCGGTGGGCGCGAGGATCGCGGCCTGACCGCCGGAGTCGACGACGGCGAGCATCGCGCGTACGGCGCAGACCGTCTTGCCGCTGCCGACCTCACCCTGCAGCAGGCGGTGCATCGGGTGGCTGCGCCCGATGTCGGCGAGGATCGCGTCGCCCACCTCGCGCTGGCCCGCGGTGAGCTCGAACGGCAGCCGGTCGTCGAACGCCGCCAGCAGCCCGCCGTCGGCGGGGGTGCGGGGCACGGCCGGCATCGCCTCCTGCGCCCTGCGGCGCCTGGCGAGCTCGACTTGCAGCACGAAGGCCTCGTCCCACTTCAGCCGCTTGCGGGCCTGGGCGATCTCGGCCTGGTCCTCGGGCAGGTGGATCCCGCGCAACGCGACGTCGAGGCCGACGAGCCCGCGCCTGCGCCGCACGTCCTCGGGCATCGGGTCGACGTCGACGTCGAGCTGGCCGAGGACGAACCGCACGCACTTGTGGATGTCCCAGGACGACAGCTTCTGCGTCGCGGGGTAGATCGGGATCGGCTCGTTGGTGCGGCGCTCCACCTCCTCGACCGAGCCCCCGTCGTCGAACATGTAGCACTCGGGATGGGCGAGCTGCCGGTTGCCGCGGAACGAGGAGACGGTGCCGGAGAACATGCCCACCGCACCCGGGTACAGGTACTTCTTCCGCCACGGCTGCCGGAAGAAGGTGAGCTTCAGCCGGCCTGTGCCGTCGGTGACGACCACCTCGAGCCTCGACATGAGGCCGCCGCGCCTGCGGTCCTTGGCCTCCCTGACGCTGGCGCTCTCCACCCGGGCGAAGACCGTGACGTGCTCGCCTTCGCGCAGCGACGCGAGGTCGGTGAGCTCGCCGCGCTTCGCGTACCTGCGCGGGTAGTGCCGCAACAGGTGGTCCACCGTGACGAAGCCCAGCTCCTTCTCCAGCGGCTTCGCGCTCTTGTCGCCGATCACGGACTTCAGGGAGTCGCCGAGCCCTGCCATCACTCCACCCCCACGGCGAGCGCGAGATCGACCGGGGCGCCGGCGTACACGGCGGTCTCGATGCCGGGCGCGGCCTCGGCGACGGCGTCGACCACCGCCTCGACCAGGCCGACCGGCGTGCCCGGCCCGTGCACCAGGGTCACCAGCGCCCCCTCCGTCCCGTCCAGCAACGATCGTGCCGCCCCGACCGCGGCGCCGATGGCGTCGGTGCCCTGTGCCGGGATCTCGGCGTACCGGGTGCCGACGGCGGCCGCGGTCATGGCGGTGAGCGCGTCCTCCCACGCCGCGTCGGGGTCGTGCACGGCGAGCGCCGCGAGCGCCTGCACGATCGACCGGCATGGCACGACGGCGGCCCGCCCGCCGCCCGCACGGCACTCGCGCACGGCGGCGGCCGCGAGCTCCGCCGTC
>DASUWX010000141.1:0-17052 GCA_036378185.1 Streptosporangiales bacterium
GTCGTCGCTCACGATGCCGCCGTCGAACACGAGCACCACCCCCTCGGTCTTCGGCCGGGCGGGCAGCTCCCAGTCGACGCACAGCAGGCCGCCCACCGGGCGGTCCAGCCCGAGCTCCTCGCGCACCTCGCGGCGGCAGCCGTCCCGCGGCGACTCGTCCCGCTCGACGACACCGCCGGGGATGTCCCAGACCTCCTTGTAGGTCGGCTCCACCAGCAGCACCCGGCCGGCGGCGTCGACGAACAGGGCGCCCGCCGCCACCCGCTTCGCCGGCAGCGACGCGAACAGGGCGGCGATGTCCTCGACGGCGTCCTCGATCACGCGCTCGCCCGTGAGCGACTTCGCCAGGTGCACGAGCTCGTACGCGCCCGCGGGCGTCCGGTGCGTCTGCGCGTAACCCTTGCGGGCGTAGAGCCGCAGGTTCGCGGCGCTGTGCTCGCCGGTGAACAGGCGCACGTTCGTCACCGAGTGCGGCAGCCGGTTCTCCGCCGCCGCCAGCAACGCGCTGCCGAGCCCCTGCCCCTGCCGGTCCGGGGCGACGACCAGCCGGCGCAGCTCCGCCGTTGCCGTGTCCACCAGGTGGACGCGCACGGCCGCGACGAGCCGCCCGCTCTCCCTTGTGCCCCAGGCCAGGCAGCGCGGGTCGGCGAGCTCCTCGCGCAGCTCGTCGTGGGTCTGCAGGAGCGGCGGGATCCCGAGGTCGCCGTGGAGCTGGGCCTCGGTGACGTACGCCGCCCGCTGCAGCGTCAGCACCTCGCCGGCGTCGGACGGGCCGAGCCGGAGCACTCGTTCGGAGGCCATGTGCGCTATTCGCCGACCTTGCCGTCGATCAGCTCGCGGGTGGCGTCCGCGTGCCCTGCGTGCCGTGCGGTCTCGTTGACCAGGTGCAGCAGCACCCAGCGCAGGTCGGTGCCCTCGCCCCAACGGCAGGGTGCGGTGATGGACAGTGAGCGCACCGCGGCGGCGGTCTTCGCCGCGCGCTCGCGGTAGGCGGCGATCGCGGCGGGGATCGTCAGCTCGTCGCCGGGTGTGAACTCGGACTCGCTGCGGCTGACGTCCTCGCCGCGCATGCCGCCGTCGATCCACCGCCACTCGACGTGGGTGAGGTGGTTGATCACGCCGAGCACCGAGATGAGCTGCCCTTCGGGACGCCACCTCGCCTGGCCCTCGTCCAGGCCTTCGAGGTTGCGGATCACGGCCCCACGCAGGAAGTCGAGCCAGTGCAGGAACAGCTCGCGTTCGTCCGCCGTGCCGTGCGGGAAGTCCGGTTTCTGGTTCGCCATGGCCGTGAGCATAGGACCCGGCACCGATCGCGTAACGCCGGCGAAACAAACGGGACATGCCGGGGAAACGACGCGCGGCTATCGTGTGGACGACCGATCAGGGCCGAGAAGGAGCGGTGATGTTCGAGAGCCAAGACGACCTGCTGCGCTACGTCCGCGACGAGGGGGTCCAGTTCGTCGACGTGCGGTTCTGCGACCTGTTCGGGGTCATGCAGCACTTCGCCGTGCCGGTCTCGCACTTCGACGAGAGCGTGTTCACCGACGGCCTGATGTTCGACGGCTCGTCGATCCGCGGCTTCCAGGCGATCCACGAGTCGGACATGGCGCTGAAGCCGGACCCGGCGACCGCGTTCGTCGACCCGTTCCGCGAGGCCCCGACGCTGAACCTGCACTTCTACGTGCACGACCCGCTCACCGGCGAGCCGTACAGCCGCGACCCGCGCAACGTCGCCCGAAAGGCGGAGACGTTCCTCGCGAGCACCGGCATCGCCGACACCGCGTTCTTCGCACCCGAGGCCGAATTCTACGTCTTCGACGACGTGCGGTTCGAGACCAAGCAGAACACCGGGTACTACAAGATCGACTCGATCGCGGGTGCGTGGAACACCGGCCGCGAGGAGCAGCCGGGCAACCGCGGGTACAAGCCGCGGTACAAGGGCGGCTACTTCCCCGTCCCGCCGGTCGACCACTACGCGGATCTGCGCGCCGAGATGGTCACCGAGCTCGAGAAGGTCGGCATCCTCGTCGAGCGGGCGCACCACGAGGTGGGCACGGCCGGCCAGGCCGAGATCAACTTCGGCTACGAGACGCTGCTGCACGAGGCCGACCGGCTGCAGACGTTCAAGTACATCGTGAAGAACGTCGCGTGGCGCAACGGCAAGACGGCGACGTTCATGCCGAAACCGATCTTCGGCGACAACGGCTCCGGCATGCACTGCCACCAGAGCCTGTGGAAGGACGGCAGCCCGCTGTTCTACGACGAGCTGGGCTACGCGGGCCTGTCCGACACCGCCCGCTGGTACATCGGCGGCCTGCTCAGGCACGCACCGAGCCTGCTGGCGTTCACCAACCCGACGGCGAACTCGTACCACCGGCTCGTGCCGGGCTTCGAGGCGCCGGTGAACCTGGTGTACAGCCAGCGCAACCGGTCCGCGTGCATCCGCATCCCGATCACCGGCACCAGCCCGAAGGCCAAGCGGCTCGAGTTCCGCGTGCCCGACCCGTCGGCCAACCCGTACCTCGCGTTCTCCGCGATGCTGATGGCCGGCGTCGACGGAATCCGCAACAAGATCGAGCCGCCGGAGCCGATCGACAAGGACCTCTACGAGCTGCCGCCCGAGGAGCACGCGCAGGTCGACCAGGTGCCCGCCTCGCTCGACGCCGTCCTCGAGGCACTCGAGGCCGACCACGACTACCTGGTCGAGGGCGAGGTGTTCACCAGCGACCTGGTGGAGACCTACATCGAGTTCAAGCGCGCCAACGAGATCGACGAGATCCGCCAGCGTCCCCACCCGCACGAGTTCGAGCTCTACTACGACATCTAGCCGCTGGTTCACCAGCAGTTCGCCAGCAGGACCGGCCCGCCGTGGCCGGTCCTGCTGCGTGTGACAGGCGAGTAGATCTATCGGGCCGATCGGGAGACTCGCGAACCTGCACCCAGACCGCTCCGCTCACCTGAGCGCTCCTACCAGTTCGCCCGATTTTGCCCAGATTCAAGGGCATCGAGGGGGTTGGCGCCCCGAACCCCGGGTACCACCTGAGCCCTGCCACCGGAACGGACGGGGAACGGGGAAGGGCGATGGCGTTGGAACCAAGCACACAACAGGACAGCGGCGGCGTGGGCGACACTGCCCGTGCCACCGCGGACACCGCCACGACGGCGGCCGGCGAGGTGGCCGGCACGGCCAAGGACCAGACGCGCCGAATCGCAGAGGAGGCCAGGGACCGCGCCCGCGACGTGGGTGGGACGATCCGTGACCGGATGAGCGACGAGGCGGACTCGCTGGCCCGACGGGCCGTGCAGAGCGTCCGCACCTGGTCCGACGAACTGGAGTCGATGGCCGAGGGCCAGTCGTCGTCGACCGGCCGGATCGTCGGCCAGGTCGCGGCGCGGGGGCGCAGCGCGGCCGACTACGTGGACGACCACGGCGTGCATGGCCTCGTCGACCAGGTCCAGTCGTTCGCGCGCCGCAGGCCCGGCCTGTTCCTGATGGGCGCCGCCGCGGCCGGCTTCGCGGTCGCACGGCTGGCCAAGGCCGCCAGGGAGGAGCCGTCGCAGCCGCAATCGCAACCGCAGGCGTTCGAGCCCGCCGATCGGGAACCGAGCCGACCGGCTCCCCTGGACGACGGCGCACTGAACCCCGCGACGCCCACCCCCGCGGGACGGTGACGCGATGTCGATGTGGTCGCACGACGAGCCTTCGGCGGCCGGCCCGCCATTGAACGAGCGCGGTGACGAGTCGGTGGGCCAGCTGGTGCGAGAGATCAGTGGCGACATGTCCACCCTGTTCCGCAAGGAGATCGAGCTGCTCAGGGCAGAGCTCAAGGACGAGGCGGGCAAGGCGGGCAAGGGCGCGGGAATGCTCGGCGGTGCCGGGTTCGCCGGCGCGATGGTGGCGACGTTCGCCTCGCTCGCCGCGGTGTTCGGTCTCGCCAGGGTGATGGCGGGCGGCTGGGCCGCCCTGATCGTCACCGGCGTGTGGCTGGTGATCGGCATCGTGCTCTACCTCACCGGTCGCAACAGATTGCGCGATGTGTCACCGAAGCCCGAGCGGACCGTGGAGACGTTGAAGGAGGATGCCCAATGGGCACGACACCCGACCAGATAGCGACCGAGATCGACCAGACCCGTGCGAACCTGGCCGACGACGTCGACCGGCTCGCCGACCACACCAGCCCGCGCCGGATCGTGCGCCGGCGCACCGAGCGGATCCGCGGTGCGGCGCGGTCGGCCCGGGACCGGGTCATGGGCAGTGCGCCCGACCCGAAGGACAAGGCCGGACAGGCGGCCGAAGCCGTCAGGTCCGCCCCGCAGCAGGCGAGACGCCAGGTGATGGGGAACCCGCTCGCGGCCGGGTTGGTCGCGTTCGGCGTCGGCGCTCTCGCAGCCACCCTGCTCCCCGGTTCGGACACGGAACGGGAGGGCGCACAGCGGCTCCAGGAGCAGGGCGGCGAGGCCGTCGGACCCGTCAAGGACGCGGTGACCGAGTCCGCGCAGCGGGTCAAGCAGGACGCGCAGGACGCGGCACGGGATGCAGGGCGCCAACTGGGAGACACGGCGAAGGAAGCCGCGACCACGACGGGGCAGCGCGCCAAGGAGGCCGGCGGCGACGTCGCCGACCGTGCCCGCACCGGAGATGCCGGGAGCGACGGCGGCCGATGAGGGACCGGGCCGTTCCCCGGACGGGGACGGGGAACGGCCCTTCCTCGGCAGCGGGAAGGAAGCGGCGTGACCCACGGCTCGGAACGACAGCAGGCGCCTGCGACGGACGCACCGGAGACTCCTACCGGCCTGGGCAAGCAGTCCTGGTGGCAGGTGCTCAAGCGGACGGTCGTCGCCTTCAAGGCCGACAATCTCACCGACTGGGCGGCGGCGTTGACGTACTACGCGGTGCTGTCCATCTTCCCGGCGCTGCTCGCGCTGGTGTCGACCCTCGGCCTGGTCAGCCGCAGCGCGACGCAGTCGCTGCTGGGCAACCTCTCGGGCATCGCTCCGGGCCCGGCCAGGCAGGTGTTGACGAGTGTCGTCCAGAGCCTCCAGGGCAACCAGAGCAGTGCCGGGTTCGCGTTCGTCCTCGGCCTCGCGGTCGCACTGTGGTCGGCGTCGGGCTACGTCGCGGCGTTCATGCGGGCCTCGAACGCCGTGTACGAGATGCCGGAGGGGCGGCCCATCTGGAAGACGCTGCCCGTGCGCATCGGCGTCACGGCGATCGTCGTGGTCCTGCTGGCGGCAAGCGCGCTCGCGGTGGTGTTCACCGGCTCACTGGCCCGGACGGCCGGGCAGGCACTCGGCATCGGCAGCACCGGCGTCCTGGTCTGGAACATCGCGAAGTGGCCCGTGCTGCTGTTGATCGTCATCGCGATCTTCGCGCTGCTGTACTGGGCCGCGCCGAACGTCAAGCACCCCGGCTTCCGCTGGGTCACGCCCGGCAGCGCCGTCGGCGTGGTCACCTGGATCGTGGCGTCGGTCGCGTTCGGCTTCTACATCGCCAACTTCGCGCACTACAACAAGACCTACGGCACCCTCGCGGGCGTCGTGATCTTCCTGATCTGGCTGTGGATCTCGAACATCGCGATCCTGCTCGGCGTCGAGCTCGACGCCGAACTGCAGCGCGCACGCGCGATCCGCGCCGGCCACCCGGCCGACGAGGAACCGTTCGCGGCTCCCCGGGACACCAGGAAGTTCAAGAAGAAGGAGCGCAGCGCCTAGGCCCTCTCCCATGATCACGAAGACTGCCGGATGCCGGGGCACGTGATCTTTCCTGATCATGGGAGCGGTACCCTGCCGGGATGCCCGAGAAGCCAGCTGGTTGGGACGAACGCCTCGACGGGACACAGGTCGGGGCCATCCTCGCCGACGCGGGCGTGGAGCCGGCGGCCCCCGGTGACGGGACGCTGTTCGGCGAATCGGTGCTGGTGCTCCATCAGTGGCCCGGGTCACCCGCGGACGGCCTCCGGTACAGCATCCTCGGCACGACAGGCACCGTCCTCGCACGCTGCGCCCGGACGCTCACCGAGCAGCCCGATCCCGCCCACGCCTCCTTCGGCGAACTCGTGGACAACGCCAACACCGACCGGCTCACGCTCTCCGACCCGACCGGGGCACCGCTGGCACAGCTGACGCACAAGAAGGTCTGGAAGAGCAGGATCACGCTGACCGATCCCAGCGGCCAGGAGATCGGCCTGCTCAAGCAGGAGAACGTGCTGGGCAAGGTCAGGCTCGGGCTCACGGCGGGCGGCCGGCGTGTCGGCAGGATCGTGTCCGACAACACGCAGCTCCTCGGGTTCACGATCAGCGACGAGGCCAAGAACCCGATCGGCCGCATCACGAAGCTCGGCCGGTACGCCGAACCGGGGCTCCTCGGGCGCCGGGAGGTTCTCGGCTGTTACGTCCTCCAGCTGCGCATCCGCCCCGCCCAGCCGCTGCACGCGCTGGCGGTCGCCGCGCCGTTGGCCATCGACCTGGCCTTCAGCATGGTCCAGGCCGGCCAGCGCTCGCTCGCCCGCGCCTGAGCCGGCTCAGTCCATGCCGATGGCCCTGCGGACGCCGGCGAGGATCGGCTTGGCACGCTCACGGGCCTGCCGGCCGCCGGCCGCGAGGAGGTCGTCCAGCTCGCTGTCGGGTGCCATCAGCTGCTCGTAGCGTTCCCGCAACGGCGTGAGCTGCTCGTTGAGGACCTCGAACAGCCGGTCCTTCAGCTCGCCCCAGCCCATGCCGCCCGCCTCGAGCCGCTTGCGGGTCTCGGCGACGGCGTCCGCGGGCGCGAACTGCTCGAACAGCTGGAACACGGCCGCGCTGTCGGGGTCCTTCGGGGCCTCGACGGGCGTGCTGTCGGTGGCGATGCGGCGCACCAGCTTGCGCAGCTGCTTCTCCGGCACGAACAGCGGGATCGTGTTGTCGTAGGACTTGCTCATCTTCCGCCCGTCCAGGCCGGGCAGGGTTCGGCCGGCGTCCTCGGACGGCGTGACGAGCTGCGGGATCTTGAACCGGAACCTGTCGCCGTAGACGTGGTTGAACGCGCCCGCGATGTCCGCGGCCATCTCGACGTGCTGCGCCTGGTCCTTGCCGACCGGCACCACGTCGGCGTCGGCGATGAGGATGTCGACCGCCATCAGCACCGGGTAGCTGTACAGGCCCATGTTCACGCCGGCGTCGAGGTCGTTGCCGGCCTCGCGGTTGCGGTCGACGGCGGCCTTGTACGCGTGCGCGCGGTTCATCAGGCCCTTGGGCGTCATGCACGCCATGATCCAGGTGAGCTCGAACACCTCGGGGACGTCCGACTGCCGGTAGAAGACCGTCCGCCCGGTGTCGAGGCCCGCGGCGACCCAGGTGGCGGCGACCGACCGCGTGTAGTGCTTCATCAGCTTCGGGTCGCGGATCGTCGTGAGCGCGTGGTAGTCGGCGATGAAGTACATCGTCTGGTACTCGTCCGCGAGCGCGAGACCCGGCTGGATGGCCCCGATCAGGTTGCCCAGGTGGGGCTCACCGGTCGGCTTGATGCCCGTGAGAGACACCTTCTGCTGTGTCGTGCGCGCCTGCGTCGTCGCCATAGGCCCGCATGCTATCGAGCGGGCGCGCCGGCGCTATCTGCGACCATGGGAGGGAGATGACGGTCACCGACACACTGCCCCGGCTCGCCGACGCCGATCCCGACAGCCTCTTCGAGGCCTTCACGGGCTGGACGGACGGGCTGGGCCTGCGCCTCTACCAGCACCAGGAAGAGGCGCTGATCGAGATCCTCTCCGGCTCGAACGTCATCCTGAGCACGCCGACCGGCTCCGGGAAGAGCCTGGTCGCGACGGGTGCGCACTTCGCCGCGCTGTCGACCGGTCGCCGGACGTTCTACACCGCGCCGATCAAGGCGCTCGTGTCGGAGAAGTTCTTCGCCCTGTGCGACGTCTTCGGCGCCGCCGACGTCGGCATGCTCACCGGCGACGCCAGCGTGAACCCGGACGCGCCGGTGATCTGCTGCACCGCCGAGGTGCTCGCCAACCTCGCGCTGCGCGGCGGCGAGCAGGCCGACGTCGGGCAGGTCGTGATGGACGAGTTCCACTTCTACGCCGACCCCGACCGCGGCTGGGCGTGGCAGGTGCCGCTGCTCGAACTGCCGCAGGCGCAGTTCGTCCTCATGTCCGCGACGCTCGGCGACGTCTCGTTCTTCGAGACCGATCTCACCCGCCGCACCGGCCGGCCGACCGCCGTCGTCACGTCCGCGGAACGCCCCGTGCCGCTCAGTTTCAGCTACGTCACGACGCCGCTGCACGAGACGCTCGAGGAGCTGCTCACCACCCACCAGGCGCCCGTCTACGTCGTGCACTTCACCCAGGCCGCCGCGATCGAGCGCGCGCAGGCGCTGATGAGCGTCAACCTCGCCACCCGCGCCGAGAAGGACGCGATCGCCGCGAAGATCGGCAACTTCCGGTTCACCGCCGGGTTCGGGAAGACGCTGTCGCGACTGGTACGCCACGGCATCGGCGTCCACCACGCCGGCATGCTGCCCAAGTACCGGAGGCTCGTCGAACGGCTCACCCAGGACGGCCTGCTCAAGGTGGTGTGCGGCACCGACACGCTCGGCGTCGGCATCAACGTGCCGATCCGCACGGTGCTGTTCACCGGCCTGTCGAAGTACGACGGCACCAGGACCCGGCTGCTGCACGCGCGCGAGTTCCACCAGATCGCCGGGCGCGCCGGCCGAGCCGGCTACGACACCGTCGGCAGCGTCGTCGTCCAGGCGCCGCAACACGTCATCGACAACGAGAAGGCGCTCGCGAAGGCCGGCGACGACCCGAAGAAGCGGCGCAAGGTCGTCCGCAAGAAGCCGGCACCGGGCTCGATCGGCTGGGGCGAGCCGACGTTCGAACGCCTGGTCGCGTCCCAGCCGGAGCCACTCACCTCGCAGTTCAAGGTGAGCCACGCCATGCTGCTCAACGTGATCGCCCGGCCCGGCGACGCGTTCGCCGCCATGCGCAAGCTGCTCACCGACAACCACGAGGACCCGAAGAACCGCCGCGGCCACATCCACCGCGCCATCGCGATCTACCGGGCACTCCTCGCCGGCGGCGTCGTCGAGCGGCTGCCCGAGCCGGACGCCGAGGGCCGCACGGTGCGGCTCACCGTCGACCTGCAGTACGACTTCGCGCTGAACCAGCCGCTGTCTCCGCTCGCCCTCGCCGCCGTCGAGCTGCTCGACCCGAAGGCGCCGACGTACGCGCTCGACGTGGTGTCGGTCGTCGAGTCCATCCTCGACGACCCGCGCCCGGTGCTCTACGCGCAGGAGCACAAGGCGCGCGGCGAGGCGATCGCGGCGATGAAGGCCGACGGCGTCGAGTACGAGGAACGGATGGAGCTGCTCGAGGACGTCACCCACCCGAAGCCGCTCGAGGACCTGCTCCAGCACGCCTACGGCATCTACCGGCAGGGGCATCCGTGGGTGGACGACCACCGTCTCTCCCCCAAGTCGGTGGTGCGCGACATGGCCGAGCGCGCGCTCACCTTCACCGAGTACGTGTCGTTCTACGGGATCGCGCGTTCCGAGGGCCTGGTGCTGCGTTACCTCGCGGACGCGTACAAGACGCTGCGCCAGACCGTGCCGGACGAGGCCAAGGACGAGGCGCTGACCGACCTGATCGAGTGGCTGGGCGAGCTGGTGCGCCAGGTCGACTCGAGCCTCGTCGACGAGTGGGACCTCCTGCAGAACCCGGTCGACGACGAGACCGAGCCGGTCGCACGGCGGCCCGCGCGACTGACCGACAACGTCCGCGCGTTCCGGGTCCTCGTCCGCAACGCGATGTTCCGCCGCGTCGAGCTGGCCGCGCGGCGGGCCTACGACGAGCTCGGCGAGCTGGACCGCGACGCCGGCTGGCGCGCCCACGACTGGGCCGACGCGCTCGCCGCCTACTACGCCGAGCACGACGACATCGGCATCGGCCCGGACGCACGCGGCCCGGCGATGCTGATGGTGGACGAGCAGCCGGACCGCTGGCGGGTGCGGCAGATCTTCGACGACCCCGCGGGCGACCACGACTGGGGCATCAGCGCGGAGATCGACCTCGCCGCGTCCGACGAGGAGGGCACCGCGGTCGTGACGGTGACCGCCGTCGACCGGCTCTGACTACAGCCGCACCACCATCTTGCCGACGTTGCCGCCGTGCAGCATGTCCAGGAACGCCTGCGGCGCGTTCTCGATCCCGTCCACGAACGTCTCGCGGTACCGGATCGAGCCGTCGGCCACCCAGCGCCCGACGTCGCGGCTGAAGTCGGCGAACCGGTCGCCGTGGTCGAGCACGATGAAGCCGCGGATCGACAACCGCTTCTGCACGATCATGCCCATGTTGCGGGGTCCGGGGACGGGCTCGGTGGCGTTGTAGAGCGAGATCGCGCCGCACGCGGCGACCCGGCCGAAGTCGTTCATGGCGGAGATCGCCGCCTCGAGGTGGTCGCCGCCGACGTTGTCGAAGTAGACGTCGACGCCGTCGGGCGCGGCCTCGCGCAGCTGCCTGCCCACCGGTGCGTCCTTGTAGTTGAAGGCGGCGTCGAAGCCGAGCTCGTCGACGAGGTAGGCGACCTTCTCTGCGCTGCCCGCGCTGCCGATCACGCGCGACGCCCCGCGCAGCCGCGCGAGCTGCCCCGCGACGCTGCCCACGGCGCCGGCCGCTCCGGACACGAAGACCACGTCGCCCGGCTCCATCCGGGCGACGTCCGACAACCCCACGTACGCCGTCATCCCGGTGCTGCCGAGGACGCCGAGGTACGCCGACGGGCTCGGCACGGCGTCCACGTCCACCGGCCGCACCCGGGCGGCGTCGGTCACCGCGGACTCACGCCAGCCGCCCTGGTGCAGCACGACGTCGCCGACCGAGACGGCGTCGCTGCGCGACGCCACCACCTCGCCGATCGCCGCGCCGGACATGACCTCGCCGACGGCGAACGGCGGCACGTACGACTTCGCGTCGTTCATCCGGCCGCGCATGTACGGGTCGACGGAGAAGAAGCGGTTGCGAACCAGCACCTCGCCGTCCGCCGGGTCGGGCAGCTCCACCTCGACCTGCGCGAAGTTCGCAGGCGTGGGCTCGCCGTGCGGGCGGGACGCGAGATGGATCTCGCGGGACACGACAGTCATGCGTCGACCCTGGCATACGCTCACGGCATGGACGAACAGGGTGCACTTCGCGAGGTCGGACAAGCGATCCAGCGGTGGGCGTCGGACGGCGTCGGCGTGGTCCGGGTGCTCGAGCGGCACGGCTTCGGCACGGTCGAGCCCGGCCAGCTGCTCGCCGGGACGGTGGACGGTTCGGTGGCGGGTCGGCTGCTGCGAGGCGGTCTCGACGACGTCGCCCTACCGCTCGTCGCCTCCGCGGTCGCGACGCCGAAGACGGTGGAGACGCACCTCGACGAAGGCCCCGCCGTCGCGGCCGGGCTCGCGTGCGCCGGCGGGGCGAACCTGCTCGCGCATCCGCTGCCCGCGGTGTGCGCGACGGCGCTCGGCGAGGCGCTGGAGGCGGGTCATCCGGTGGCGCTGGCGAGCACGGCCGACGGCGGGCAGCAGCTCGTCGTCACGTGGACGCCCGACGAGGAACGGCACGGCACCCTCGGCGCGGCCGACGCGGACGGCGAGGCCGCCGCGGCTGCCCAGCGGCTGCTGCGCAACGGCGCCACGGCCACCCGGCGGGTCACCGCCGGTGGCCTGGACGTGCTCGTGGACCTCTGGGTGCCGGTGCCGACGCTGCTCGTCGTCGGGTCGGGCGCGATCGGTGACGCGTTGCTCGCCCAGGCCCGGCTGCTCGGCTGGACCGGCCGCCAGGTCACCGAACTGGAGGAGGCGCGTGCGGCCGTCGCGGGGTTCAGCAGCGCCGACGTGCTCGTGCTGCTCGACCATGGCGGCGCGTTCGACGCCGTGCTGATCGACGGCGTCCGCCAGGGCCGCGGGTTCCTCGGCGCACTCGGCTCGCGGCACACCCAGGCGGGCCGGCGCGAGCGGCTGCTCGCCGCGGGGCTGTCCGCGGACGACCTCGCCCGCCTGCACGCGCCCGTCGGCCTCGACCTCGGCGCCCGGACGCCGGCGGAGTCCGCGGTGTCGATCTTCGCCGAGGTGATCTCGGCCCGGTCTGGCCGCAGGCCGGTGCCGCTCGGCAGCACCGGAGGCAGCATCGGCGCGTGACGAGGCCGGCGGCCGCCCCCAGGGCACGGCCGCCGGCCCGTCGGTACCGGAGACTGCTCAACGAGCCGAACCCGCCTCCTTCATGAGCCGGGCCGACACCACCGTGACCCAGGCCCAGGCGAGCACGACCGCGGCCCACAGGGCGACCAGCGCGACCGTCGTTCCCGCGGCCGCGAAGGTCGCCACGACGCAGGCGAAGAGGGCGAGGCCGGCGACCCGCGACCCCCACGCCGAACGCCGCTGCCCGCGGGCGGACAGGCCTCGTGCGACGACGAAGCACGCCGCGATCAGACAGAGGAACCCGACCCCGAAGCTCGCCATGTGCAGCAGGCCGTGCCAGGTGGTCTCGCCCGGGCCGGGCGGCGTGCCCGGCGGGAAGCCGTCGGTCGGGTCCGCGTGGAAGATCCCCGCGAGGAACACGCCGGCGCCGTACGCCCCGACGAGCAGCGGGCCCGCGGTCCCGCCACGGCCCGGGTGCAGCACCCGCCGCACCCCGATCGCGCCGGCCACGACCATCAGGCCGGTCAGCAGGAAGTTGCCGATCTGGATCCAGCCGAGGTGGCCGTTCTCCAGCAGGCTCAGCGCGTGCCGGCCGATGTCGAAGCCGGGCCGCGTGAACGCCTGGGTAAGCCCGGCCACCAGGTAGACGGGCCCTGCGACGATCCCCCAGCCGAGCAGCGACCTGGTGATCCCCAGCTGCCGGTCGCATCCTCCCGTCGTGTCGGCGACGGCGATCTTGCTGGTCATCTTGTCCTCCTGAGTAACTGAACTGGACCGTCCAGTGCAGTACGCAGGGTTTGACCGGCCGCGGCGGGAGAACTCATCGGTCCCGCGGTCAGTCGCCGTAGAAGACGCGCTCGAAGACGGCCCTGGCGTGCCGCGCAGAGCGGCGGTAGTCCTCCACCAGGTCGCCGACCTCGCCCGGGGCGTAGCCGAGCACGCGGGCGACGGCGGCACGTTCGCGGGCCGCCACGGGGATCGCGTCGCCCGATCTCCCGGTGACGAGCGTGCGCGCGTTGCGCACCCGCGTGGCGAGCCGCCAGGCGGACGCGAGCACGTCCCGGTCGGCCGGGGCGAGCAGGCCGAGGTCCACGGACCGGTCGAGCGCGGCGAGCGTGCCGGTCGTCCGCAGCGCGGGCTCGGCGCCCGCGTGCCGCAGCTGCAGCAGCTGCGCGGCCCACTCGACGTCGGACAGGCCGCCCGGCCCGAGCTTGACGTGTGTCGCGCGCTCGGCGCCGCGCGGCAGCCGCTCCGCCTCCATCCGCGCCTTCAGCCGGCGGATCTCGCGCACGGCGCCGTCCGGCAGCCCGCCGGACGGGTAGCGCAGCCCGTCCGCGAGCTCGACGAACCGCCGGCCGAGGTCGGCGTCACCGGCGACCGGCCGGGCCCGCAGCAGCGCCTGGCTCTCCCACGGCGAGGACCAGCGCCGGTAGTACGCCGCGTACGAGTCGAGGCTGCGCACCAGCGGCCCCGACTTTCCCTCGGGACGCAGCGCCGCGTCCACCGGCAGCGGCGGGTCGGCACACGGGACCGCGAGCAGCCGGCGCAGCTCGTCGGCGACGGCCAGGGCCCAGCGGTTGGCGTCCTCCTCGCGACCGGCGGCGGGCCGGTAGACGAACAGCACGTCGGCGTCGCTGCCGTATGCCGTCTCCGCGCCGCCCAACCGGCCCATGCCGATGACGGCGAGCACGCCGGGCGCGGCGCCGAAGCGCGGCGACACCGACCGCTCCGCGACGAGCAGCGCGCCCGCCAGCGTCGTCTCCGTGACCGCGGTCAGCGCGGAGCCGATGCCGGCCACGTCCAGCAGCCCGACCAGGTCGGCGGCCGCGGTGCGGAACAGCTCCCTGCGCCGCATCCCGCGCATGCCGGCGACGGCGCGCTCCGGGTCGTCCTGCCGCCCGGCGATCGACTCGGCCTCCCGCCACAGCGCCTCCGGTTCGCGGGGTGCGAGCTCCTCGTCGCTGCCGATGATGCGCACCGCCTCGGGTGCGCGCAGCAGCAGGTCGGCGGCGTACCGCCCGGACGCCAGCACGTGCGCCAGCCGTTCCGCGGCGGCGGCCTCGTCGCGCAACAGCCGCAGGTACCACGGCGTCCGGCCGAGCGCGTCGCTCGCCTGCCGGAACGCGAGCAGCCCGAGGTCCGGCGCGGCGCCGTCGGCGAACCAGCCGAGCATGACCGGCAGCAGTGTCCGCTGGATCGCCGCACGGCGGCTGACCCCGGACGTCAACGCCTCGATGTGCCGCAACGCGCCCGCCGGGTCGGCGTAGCCGAGCGCCTCGAGCCGCTGGCGCGCGGCGTCCGGCGTGAGCCGCACCTCCTCCTCGGGCAGCCGCGCGACGGCGTTGAGCAGCGGCCGGTAGAACAGCTTCTCGTGCAGCCGGCGCACCTCGCGGGCGTGGCGCTGCCAGGCGGAGGTGAGCTCGTCCACAGGCTGCCGGCGGAAGCCGAACGCGCGGCCGAGCACCCGCAGCTCCCCCTCGTCCTCCGGCAGCACGTGCGTGCGCCGCAACCGGCGCAGCTGCAGCCGGTGTTCGAGCGTCCGCAGGAACCGGTACGCGTCGGCGAGCAGTGGGCCGTCGTCGCGTCCGACGTAGCCGCCGGACGTGAGCGCGGCCAACGCCTCCAGCGTGTTGCCGCTGCGCAGCGTCTCGTCGGTACGGCCGTGCACGAGCTGCAGCAGCTGTACGGCGAACTCGACGTCGCGCAGGCCGCCGCGGCCGAGCTTCACCTGCCGGGCGGCGTCGCGCGGCGCGACGTGCTCCTCGACCCGGCGCCGCATCGCCTGCACGTCCTCGACGAAGCCGTCCCGGTCGGCGGCCCGCCACACCAGCGGCCGGACCGCCTCGACGTACCGCTCCCCCAGCTCGCGGTCACCGGCCACGGGGCGCGCCTTCAGCAGCGCCTGGAACTCCCACGTCTTCGCCCACCTGTCGAGGTAGGCGAGGTGGCTCGCCAGGGTGCGGACGAGCGGTCCCGCCCTGCCCTCGGGCCGCAGCGCGGCGTCCACCGGCCACAGCGCGCCCTCGACGGTGGTCGCCGAGCAGGCGCGCATCATCGCCGAGGCGAGCTTCGTCGCGGCGGCGAGCGCGACGTCCTCCGTGGCGTGATTCGTTCCGCCACCCCCGGGATCCCCGCCGTGATTCGTTCCGCCGCCCCCGGAATCCCCGCCGTCCACCGGTTCTGCGACGAAGACGACGTCGACGTCGCTCACGTAGTTGAGCTCGCCGCCACCGCACTTGCCCATGCCGAGCACGGCGAGGCGGCACGACGCGGCGGCCGGCCCGAGCTCGGCCCGCGCGATGGCGAGCGCCGCGTCCAGCGCCCCGCAAGCTAGCTCGGAGAGCCGGCCCGCGACCTCCTCCATCGCGAGCTCGCCGGCCAGGTCGCGCGCGGCGACCGCCAGCAGCAGCCGGCGGTACGCGACGCGCAGCGCGTCGTGGGTCCGCGCGGCCGGGAGGGTCGCGCAGGGCGCGGCGTCGTCGGCCGCCGCGCCGACGGCGGCGAGCAGCTCGGCGCGGGCGTCCGGCATGTCGTCCGCACGGAGCGCGTGCCAGTGCTCGGGATGGCGGGCGAGGTGGTCGCCCAGGGTCGAGCTGAAGCCGAGCACCGCGACGAGGCGGGCGGCGAACCGGCCGTCGTCGCGCAGCGCGGCGTCCAGCGCGCCGGTGTCGGCCGCGGCGGCGCGCAGCCGGGCGAGCGCGTCGAGCGCGAGGTCAGGCTCGGCGGCGGTGGCGGCGGCGTCGAGCAGGTCGCCGCCGACGTCGTCGACGAGTGCCTGCGCACGCTGCGGATCGGCGAAGCCGAGACGGGCCAGCCGCCCTGTGGGGGTGCTGCGATCTCCGTACGCCGTCATGCCCGCCGTCGACCTCCGCCTCGCCGCCGCGGCCATCCTACGAGGCGGCCGTAGGCTGGCCCGCGGATCCGGCTGAAGGAGGGTGTGCGTGGAGGCTGTGCCTGGCCCGCTCGACGGGGTCGTCGTCGCGGACTTCTCCCGGGTGCTCGCCGGGCCGTACGCGACGATGCTGCTCGGCGACCTCGGCGCGACGGTCGTGAAGGTCGAGCCACCCGCCGGCGACGAGACGAGGCGCTGGGGGCCGCCCTGGGCGGGCGACGGCACGAGCACGTACTACCTCGGCGTGAACCGCAACAAGTACGGCGTCGCGCTCGACCTCGCGACCGAGGCCGGGCGCGCGGACGCCGTCGCGCTGGCGTCCCGCGCCGACGTGCTCATCGAGAACTTCCGTTCTGGCAGCCTGGACCGGTTCGGCCTCGGCTACGCCGAGGTGAGCGCGCGGAATCCCGGGCTCGTGTACTGCTCGATCACCGGCTTCGGCGGCGAGTCGCGGCTGCCCGGGTACGACGTCGTCGTGCAGGCCGCGTCCGGGCTGATGTCGGTGACCGGCGACCCGGACGGCGAGCCGAGCAAGGTCGGGGTGGCGATCGCCGACGTCGTGACCGGCCTGCACGCCGCACTCGCGATCGTCTCGGCGCTGCACGGCCGGCAGCGCACCGGCCGCGGGCAGCGCGTCGAGGTGAACCTGCTGTCCTCGATGCTGTCGGCGCTCGTCAACGCGTCCAGCGCGTATGCGGAGACCGGCGAGCCGCCGACGCGGATGGGCAACCGGCACCCGAGCATCTGCCCGTACGAGCCGTTCCCGACGGCCGACAAGCCGCTGGTGATCGCCGCGGGCAATGACGCGCACTTCGCGGCCCTCTGCACCGAGCTCGGCATCCCGGAGCTGGCGGGCGACCCGCGGTTCGCGACGAACAAGGACCGGGTCGCGCACCGCGAGGAGGTGACCGCCGCGCTCGCCGAGCGGCTGACGGCCCGGCCGGCGGCGTACTGGGCCGAGCGGCTCGCGGCGGTGGGCGTGCCGTGCGGACCGGTCAAC
>DASUWX010000142.1:0-3061 GCA_036378185.1 Streptosporangiales bacterium
GCCGTGAGGACCTGCGAGGGCATGGCGCCCGAATCCGGCGCGGTGATCCAGTAGACGCGGCTGTCGCCGACCGACCCGACCGTCACCCTCTCCGGTGTCACGACCGCGGACACGAACGTGCACGACGGCGCCGTGCCCGGCACCGACGGGTCGGCCAGCTCCGACACCACATGGATCGCCCGCGCCACCGCCGCGCGCGTCGCGTCCTCGGGGTCGGCGTTCTCCAGCACGGCGTCCAGCAGCACGCCCACCGCCTCGTCCACCGCGCGCTGCGACGCGCTGTCCGCGCGGTCGGAGGTCGCGACGCCGTCGCAGACCACGGCGACGACGGTCGGCGGGCCGTCCGCGCCGAGCACGGTGCCGTACGCCATCGAGTCCTCGTTGCGTGCCCGCCTGCGTCCCTTGTCGCTGACGCCGACGACCATGCCGAGGTCGCACTCCATGCGGTCACGGCCACTGGGCTGCGCACGTCCGCAGTCGGCGCAGAACCCCTCGCCGTCGATGTTCTCCCCACCGCACGCCACGCAGGCGGCACCCTCCGGTGTGCTCACCGGTCCACCGACCGGAGTCCTGCGCACGAGCAGGCTCTGCCCGCAGCTCTCGCAGAACCGGTCCTTCTCACCGACGGCCTCGCCGCACCCCGGGCAGCTCGTCACAGTCACACCCACGTCGTCGGCCGGATCTGGTTGGCGCTGTCCACCAATGCGATGCGCTCCCTCATAGTGTCCGCGTGCCGCGCGAGCGTCCGGTAGCAGCCCTCCAGCGCGACGCGCAGGTCGTTCTCCCTCATGGGGAAGCCAAGCACAGTCCCGCCGGACCGTCCTCCCTGGGTGACCCACTCGAACGCGGCGGTCAGCAGCCGCTCGCTCGCCTTCGCCCTCGGCTCGGCGGGCAGCTCCAGCGCGGACAGCAGCGCACTCGCCGAGGTCAGGTCCTCGTCCGTCAGCTGTGCAGCGGGAACGTTCCGCACCCGCACGTCGGCGGCGGCGAGCCGGGCGGCGGTGTGGTGGTTCGACGTCTCGGGCACCGAGCACAGCACGTCGAACGCCTCCAGCCGCTCCCCACGTGCCAGTAGCGCCCTGGCCAGGCCGAACGCGGCGCTCACGTAGGCACGGTCGGTGCGCCAGACGACCCGGTAGTACCGGTCGGCGGTCACGGGGTCGCCCTGCGCCTCCGCGCAGATGGCCAGCGCGAGCTTCGGCGCGGCCTCGCCGGGCACCGCCGAGTACACCTTGTCGAAGTACCCGGCGGCGTTCTTCGGGTCGCCCGACGCGAGCGCGGCCATGCCGCGGTACCAGTCGAGGAGCCACAGCCGTTCCAGGTCACGCGCGTCCAGCGCCAGCTCCTCGAGCCTGCGGTGCGCGGTCGCGACGTCGCCTGCCTCCAGGTACGCGCGTGCGATCCGCAGGCGGACCTCGGCGGTGGCCTTCGGCGCGTGGCGCAGCTCGTCGATCAGCGCGGCGGGCTCGGTCGCGGTGACGGTCGCGAGGAACGCAGCCGCCTCGTCGGTGCCGTCGACCTTCGGTATCGGCAGCGCGTGCACCAGCGACGGCAGCGACCGCGCGGCGGGGAAGACCATGTCGATGCCGAAGGAGCGGCGCTCCGGGGTGAACTCGGCCGACGTGCCGGGCCTCGGCATGCCGTCCTCGGTGGCGAGCACCTCCCGCAGCACGCCGGTGAGCTGGGCCTTCATCTCCTCGGCGGAGGTGAACCGCGCCGCCGGGTCGGGCGCGGTCGCCCGCAGCAGGAACCGGTGGTAGGAGTCGTGTTCGGCGAGCAGCGGCTCCTCGGCCGGGTTCGGCAGCCGGTCGACGTAGGCGCGCTGGAAGTCGAACGGGAACGTCATCACCGCGAGCGTGCGGCCGACGGTGTAGAGGTCGGAGGCGATGGACGGGCCTGCCGTCGCGATCTCGGGCGCCTGGTAGCCGACCGTGCCGTAGACCGCGCTGTCCTCGTCGTCCATGTGCCGGACCGCGCCGAGGTCGATCAGCTTGAGCTGCTCCTCGGTCTGGATCACGTTGTCCGGCTTGAAGTCGCAGAACAGCAGGTTCAGCGAGTGCAGGTACCCGATGGGCGGCAGCATCTCCAGCGTGTACGCGATCGCGCGGGACAGCGGAAGGCACGCCTCCGGCCCCTGGACGGCCCGGACGTCCTTGAGCATCTCTTTGATGGACTGACCGCCGACGTACTCCATCACGATGTAGCCGACGAGCGCGCCGGTCTCCGCGTCGGGGTGCTGCACGAAGTTGTGGATCTTGACGATGTTGGGGTGCTCGACCTCGGCGAGGAACCGCCGCTCGGCCACCGCGGCGGCCATCGCGTCCGCGTCCCCGCTGTCGAGCAGGCCCTTCAGCACCACCCAGCGGTCGGCGACCGCACGGTCGAGCGCGAGGTAGATCCAGCCGAGGCCGCCGTGGGCGAGGCAGCCCAGCACCTCGTACTGGTCGTGCAGCACCTCGCCGGGGGACAGTTTGGGGGAGAAGGAGAACCGGTTGCGGCAGGAGGTGCAGAAACCCTCCGTGCGGCCCGGCTTGCCGTCGCGACCTCGGCCCACCTTGGCGCCGCAGTTGCTGCAGAACCGCTTGTTCTCCGGCACCTTCGGGTCGGAGAGAACCGCCGACTTCGGGTCTCTGTAGGGGACGCGGGGGACCTCGACCAGTCCCGCGCCGAGCAGGCCGCGGCTGGACGAGCGGCTGGAACCGCGGCGCGAGCTGGTCGTGACGGCGCCGGTCGACGCCGTCCACCCGGTCGACACCGAGCCCGTGCGGGTGCTGACCGTGCGGGCGCTGCCGGGGTCGTGATCCGGGGCGCTCGTGGCGGCGACGCCCGCCGGTGCCTCCAGGCCGCACGTGTCGCAGAACCGGTCCTCGTCGAGCGTGCCGCCGCAGCCGGGACGCGGGCACCGGCCGCCGCCGGCCGACGGTGGTGTCTCTGCCTTTTCGGGGGCGGGGGTTGCCGCCGCGGCCGGTGCTTCCAGGCCGCAGGTCTCGCAGAAGCGGTCCTCGTCGAGGGTGCCGCCGCAGCCTGGTCGGGGGCACTGGGTCATTCGGTTCTCTCCTCG
>DASUWX010000143.1:0-38869 GCA_036378185.1 Streptosporangiales bacterium
CCGATCTCCACCAGCGCGGAGACGAGCCAGAACGAGCAGATGGTGAACGTGCCCTCCTCGCCGTCCATGCCGTCGTCGGTCTCGTCGGTGCGATAGCGCAGGATGAGGCCGTCGACCTCGAGCTCGTCGGCGATGGCCAGCACCGTGGCGCGGACCCGCTCGTCCTCGGCGGGGAGGAAGCGCACGAGCGGGACGAGCAGGGTCGAGGCGTCCAGCGCGGTGGTGTCGTAGTGCTGGCAGAACACCCCGCGGTCGTCGGTGCCGTGCTCGCACACGTCGGCGTGGATCTCGTCCGCGGCCTTGCGCCAGGCCGCGGCCTGCTCGTCGTCGCCGCGCAGCTCGGCCAGCTTCGCGCCGCGGTCCGCGGCCACCCAGCACAGCACCTTGGAGGCGGTGAAGTGCTGCGCGGGGCCGCGGACCTCCCACAGCCCCTGGTCCGGGTCGCGCCAGTGCGTGATCGCCGCCTCGACCTGCCGCACCAGCATCGGCCACCGGCGCTCGTCCAGCCGGTCGCGGGACCGGGTGTGCAGGTAGACCGAATCCAGCAGCACCCCCCACACGTCGTGCTGGCGCTGGTCCCAGGCGCCGTTGCCGATGCGGACCGGGCGGGCTCCGTCGTAGCCGGACAGATGGTCGAGGGTCCGCTCGGTCAGTTCCCGCTCGCCGCCGATGCCGTACATGATCTGCAGGTCGGCGTCCTGCTCGGCCAGGTCGGTGATGAAGTAGAAGAAGTCGTTCGCCTCGCGGTCCAGGCCCAGCGTGTACAGGCCCCAGAGCATGAACGTCGAGTCGCGCAGCCACGTGTAGCGGTAGTCGTAGTTGCGCTCTCCCCCCGGGGTCTCCGGCAGTGACGACGTGGCCGCCGCCAGCAGGGCGCCGGTGGGCGCGTAGATCAGTCCCTTCAGCGTCAGCGCCGACCGCTCCAGGTACTCCCGCCACGGGTGGTCGGGGAACCTCCCCCGGCCGAGCCACTCGTGCCAGAAGTCCGCCGTGCGCGTCAGCCGCCGGTTGGCGTCGTCGAAGTCCCCGGGCGGGGACCCGTCCTCCCACGACAGCGCGCAGAAGACCCGCTCGCCGGCTCGCAGCCGGCGGCGCGCGATCGCCCGCGGTCCCTCGAACCCGACGTTCAGGTCGGTCGTCAGCCGCAGCGGCGGGACGTCCCCGCCCGCGCTGACCTCCGCCTGTCCGTAGCCGCTCCCGGTGTGCCGCCACGTGCCGCGCCGGCGGCCGTAGTCGAACGCGGGCTCGCATTCGAGCACGATGTCGACGGCCCCCTGTACGCACCGGGCGGTCCGCAGCAGCACCTTCTCGGCGCTGTGGTCCACCGGTGCCCGCTGGTGTGTGCCGGACCTGTCGGAGTCGTGACGCCAGGGGCCGACCAGCAGGACGTCGCGGACCACGGCCCAGCCCGTCGGGCTGCCCCACGTCGTCTCCAGCACCATCGTCCCGGGCAGGTACCGGCGTCCGGACGGGACCGTGATGTCGGCAGGCCCGAGCCGGAACCGGCCGGCGCCGCGGTCCAGCATCGCGGCGAACACGCTCGGGCTGTCCATCCGGGGCAGGCACATCCACTCGACGTTGCCGCTGGCCGCGACCAGCGCCGCCGCCTCGCAGTCGGACAGGAAGCCGTAGTCGGCGATCGGAGGAAACGGGCTGCCGCCCAGTGTCGCCCGGGCCGTGTGAGTCCCGGTGGCGAGTTCGGTCATCGCCCGTCACACCCCCTCGGCGCGGCCGGCCGTGTGGCTGGACCATCCCCGGCGCCGGCGCCCCGCTACCCGGGGAGCTTAACTCCGGCGGCCGGTGCCGACCATCGACGACTACTCCGGGTGCGCCCGCCGGCCGCCGCCCACACACCGCCGGACCTGCTGGAACATCGCCCCGCCGTTGCCGGGCTGTGCGACAATGACGTGCGCAGAGATGTCCTTTCCGAGGGCCGCTGGGGGTACGGGGGCTCGGACAGGGAGCCGTTGTGGCTGAATCGAAGCGGCCGCGAGCCACCCGCTGGTGGTTGCTGGGGACAGCGCTCGTGGTCGCGCTGGTCGTCGGCGGCGTCGCGGGCGGAGTCATCGCCCGTGCGACGTCGGGCGGCGGTTCCAACTCGGGTACGTCCGCGTCCTCGTCCACACTCAGTGCCTGCCCGGTCACCTCGGTGGCCGACCACGTCGTGCCCTCCGTGGTGACGATCGCCGCGAACGGCGCGAACGGCAGCGGCACCGGGTCGGGCGAGGTGATCCGGTCGGGTGGCTACATCCTGACCAACAACCACGTCATCTCGATCGCCGCCAACGGCGGCTCGGTGCACGTGCTGTTCGCCGACGGGCACTCGGCCCCTGCGACGATCACCGGCCGCGACCCGCAGACCGACCTGGCCGTCCTCAAGGTGCAGGAGACCCGCAACCTCAAGGTGATCTCACTCGGGTCGTCCTCGTCGGTGAAGGTCGGCCAGCCGGTGGTGGCGATCGGGGCGCCGCTCGGCCTTTCCGGCACGGTCACGGCCGGCATCGTCAGCGCCCGGGACCGGACCGTGCAGGTGCCGGGCGAGGACGACAGGTCCGCGTTGCTGGTGTCCGCGGTGCAGACGGACGCGTCCATCAACCCCGGCAACAGCGGCGGCGCCCTGGTGAACTGCGAGGGCCGGTTGGTCGGGGTCCCGACGGCCGGCGCGACGGTGCCCGACTCGGGTGGCGGCAGCATCGGCCTGGGCTTCGCGATACCGGTCGACCTGGCCAGGTCGATAGCCGACGAGATCATCGCCACCGGCAAGGTGAGCCACGCCTACTTCGGGCTGCAGGCGGTGCCGCTGCCGCCCGGCGCGGCGGAGCAGGCGGGGCTGCCGCACGGGCTGTTCGTCCGGACCGTGACGCCGGCCGGACCTGCCGCCACGGCCGGGCTGCGCGCCGAGGACGTGATCACCGAGATCGACGGCAAGCCGGCCACCAGCAACGTCCAGCTGGAGGAGCTGAGCCTGACCAAGAAGGCCGGTGACACCGTGCGCATCGGCTACAGCAGGAGCGGCCGGTCCGCGACGGCGACGATCACGCTGGGCAGACAACCCTGATCCGACCAGGGTGGCGGCGGTCGGCTCCGCTTTGACCTCACGTGGGTACGTTGCCGGGGCTATAGCCTCTGCAACGTACCCACGTCACCACAGGGGAGGCCGGTTACGACGACGACGAGCGGCGCCACGACGCGTGCAGCGCGGCATACACGCCGCCCGCGGTGGCCAGGTCGGCGTGCGGTCCACGCTCGACGATCCGCCCCTGGTCGAACACGAGCACCTCGTCGGCCGCCTCGGCCGTGGACAGCCGGTGCGCGATCGACACCGCGGTACGCCCGGCGGTGAGGCGCTCGAGCGCACGCTGGATGCGCACCTCCGCGGCCGGGTCGACGGCCGACGTCGCCTCGTCGAGCACCAGCAGGTCCGGGTCGGCGAGGTACGCACGGGCGATCGCGACCAGCTGCCGCTCCCCCGCCGAGAGCGACTCGCCACGCTCGCCGACCCTGGTCTCGAGGCCCTTCGGCAGCGACGCGATCCAGTCGTCCAGGCCGAGCGCGGCCATCGCCTCGCGCAGCTCGTCGTCGGTGGCGGCCGGGCGGCCGTACCGGATGTTGTCGCCGATGGTCAGGTCGAACAAGTGCCCGTCCTGAGGCACCATCACGACCCGCTCGCGCAGCGACGAGAACCGCACGTCGCGCAGCGTCACGCCGTCGAGCAGGACGCGCCCCTCGCTGGGATCCATCATCCGGGTGAGCAGCTTGGCGAACGTCGTCTTGCCCGAGCCCGTCTCGCCGACGATCGCGATCCGCCGGCCGGGCGGGATGCGCACGTCGACGTCGGCCAGCACGCGCGGGCCGCCGGGATAGGCGTACGACACGTGCTCGAACCGCACGTCGACCGGACCGCGCGGCAGCACGACGCCGTCCTCGCCCGGGTCGCGGACGTCCGGCTCCGTGTCGAGCACGGCGATCACGCGGCGCCAGCCGGCGATGGCGTTCTGCGCCTGGTTGAGGATCTCCGCACCCGTCTGCACCGGGGCCACGAACAGCGAGACCAGGAACAGGAACGCGACGAGGGCGCCGAGCGAGACGTGCCCGCCGATCCCGAGCAGCACGCCGATGACGACGACACCGGCGGTCGCGATGCCCGCGACGACCTCGGTGGAGCTGAAGGTCAGCGAGGACAGGATCTGTGCCCGGTTCTGTGCGCGGTACTGGCGGTCGATCGCAGCGTCGACCCGGCGCTGGGTGCGCCGCTGGATGCCGTACGCCCGGATGACCGACGCTCCCACCACGGCCTCGCTGATCGCGCCAAGCATGTCGCCGACGCGCGAGCGCACGAGCGCGTACGCACTCGACAGCCAGCGCTGGAACGTGCGCAGCAGCAGCATCAGCGGCAGGAAGCAGGCCCACACCCAGAGGGTGAGCTGCCACGAGTAGTACGCCATCAGCACGGTGGCGATGAACAGCTGACCGAGCGAGATGATGATCATCAGCCCGCCGGACTGCATGAACAGGCTGATCTGGTCGACGTCGCTGGTGACCCGCGAGACCAGCGACCCGCGGCGCTCGGCGTTCTGCGTGAGCACCGACAGGTCGTGGACGTGTCGGAACGCCCGCACCCGCAGCGAGGACAACCCGGACTCCGTCGAGGTGAACATGCGCACGTTCACCAGGTAGCCCGCCACGCCCGTGAGCAGGATGCCGATCGCCGAGGCGATCACCGAGAGCCGTACCAGCTGCAGGTCGGGACCGTGCGGGCCGGTGAGGCCGTCGTCGATGGTGCGCTGCACCGCGATCGGGACGACGACGCGACCGGTGGTCGAGACGAGCGCGAGCACCAGGGTCAGCCACATGCCGCGCAGGAACTCCGGCGACTCCCGCAGCCCGCGGCGCAGCACCTTCAGCCCGTTCAGCTCCTTGGTGGCCTCGATGGTGCCGGCACGCCCGCTCATGCGACGCCCTCGCGCTCGGCCTCCCGCGTCTCGCGCTCGGCCCACTCGTCCTGTTCGCGCTGGTACGCCGTGACGAGCGCGCGGTACCCGGCCGACCGGGCGAGCAGCTGCTGGTGCGTGCCGCGGTCGACGACGCGGCCCCGCTCGACGTAGACGACCTCGTCCGCGAGCCCGATGGTCGACTGCCGGTACGCGACCACGAGCACCGTGGCCTCGGCGTCGTCGAGGCCGGCGCGGAGGCCGTCGAGGATGCGTGCCTCGACCTGCGGGTCGACGCTGGACGTCGCGTCGTCGAGGATGAGCAGCCGCGGCCGGCGGACCAGTGCGCGGGCGAGCGCGATGCGCTGGCGCTGGCCCCCGGAGAGCGTGGCACCGCGCTCGCCGACCACGGTGTCGAGCCCGGCGGGCAACGCCCGGACGAAGCCCTCCGCCTGCGCCAGCCGCAGCGCCCGCCACACCTCGTCGTCGCCGAACTCGGCGCCGAGCGTCACGTTCTCCCTGATCGTGTCCTCGAACAGGAACGTCTGCTGCGGCACGACGGCCACCCGCTCGGCGAGCGCACCGGGACGGTACGCGCGGAGGTCGACGCCGTCGAGGCGGATGCTCCCCTGCCGCGGGTCGACCAGCCGGGTGAGCAACCCGACCAGCGTCGACTTGCCGGCGCCGGTGGGTCCCACCAGCGCCACCGTGCGCCCGGAGGGCACGTGCAGGTGGATGTCGCGCAGCACGTCGTCGTCGGCGTCGGGGTACGCGAACGACACCGCGTCGAGCCGCAGCCGGGCGTGGTCCTCTCCCCCGTGGCCGCCGTCCTCGTCGCCGAACGGCAGCTCGCCGCTGGCGTCGAGGACGTAGCGCACGCGGTCCCAGCCCACCACCGAGCGTGGCAGGCCGCCGAGCACCCAGCCGAAGGCGCGGATCGGGAACGCGAGCAGCGTGAACAGGTACGCGACCGAGACCACGGACCCGGCGTCCAGCACGCCCGCCTGGACGCGGATGCTGCCGGCGAGCAGGACGGCGAGCACGCCGAGGTTGGGCAACGCGACCATGACCGGGTCGAAGACGCCCGCGATCCGGCCCAGCCTGATGTTGGTGTCGCGCAGCTCGTCGGAGACCCGGCGGAAGCGTTCGGTCTCGGCGTCCTCGAGGCCGAGCGACTTGACCACGAGGGCGCCCTCGAAGCTCTCGTGCGCCGCCGAGCTGACGCTGCCGCGCAGGTGCTGGGACTGCATCGCGACCGGCCGCATCCGACGCTGGTACGCGTAGTTGATGACGGCGAGCAGCGGGAACACGCACATGCCGACGACGGCGAGGACGGCGTCGGTGAGCCACATCGACACCACCGCGACGAGGATCATGACGACCACGCCGAGGGCCATCGGCAGCGGCGCGATGACCGCCCACAGCGTCTCGACGTCGGAGTTGGCGTTGGACAGGAGCTGGCCCGTCGGGTGCTGCTTGTGCCACTCGAACGGCAGCCTGAGGTACTGGCGGGTGACCCGGCGCCGGTACGTCGCCATCAGCCGGTACTGCATGATGCCGGCGAGGATCTTGCGGCCGATGATGCCGAGCACCTTCAGCAGCGCGACGCCGACGACGAGGCAGGCGCCCACGACGAGTGCCCCGGTGGCGGGGTGACCGGTGCGGAACGCCGGGATCACCGCGTGGTTGGTCGCCCAGCCGAGCGCGGACGCGCTCGCCACGGTCATCCCGCCGTAGAGCCCGCTGCCGACGAGGGCACCGGTGAAGATGCGCGGCTCCTCACGGACGGCCGTGGCGAGCAGTCGCGCACCGCGCCGCATCACGTCGTCACGGGACACGCCGGCTCCTTCGCACGGGGAGAGTCTCTGGGGAGGCCTTGCCAGACTAGCCGGAGTCACCGTCAGTTGCCGGGCGCGCTCCTTACCCCGGTCACGCCATCTACACTCCCCGACATGACGGGCCTCGCGCGTACGGAACGGTCGGCGCTGTGTGACCTGTTCACCGAGGTCGGACCGGACGTCCCGACGCTGTGCGAGGGCTGGCGGGCGGCCGATCTCGCGGCCCACCTGGTCGTGCGGGAACGCCGCCCGGACGCCGGCGTCGGCGCGCTGCTGAAACCGCTCGCGCCGCGCCTGCACCGGATCCAGCGGGGCTACGCGGACCTCCCGTGGGCGCGGCTCGTCGACCTGGTCCGCACCGGCCCGCCGTGCTGGGCGCCGTTCGGCATCCCCGCGGTCGACAGGGCGGCCAACACGGTCGAGTTCTTCGTCCACCACGAGGACGTGCGGCGGGCGCAGCCGGGCTGGGAGCCCCGGGCGCTCCCCGAGGAGACCCAGGAGCTGCTGTGGCGGCGGCTGCGGTCGATGTCGCGGCTGCTGCTCCGCGGCGCTCCGGTCGGCATCGCGTTGCGGCGGCCCGACGGCGCGATCCTGCGGGCGCACGGCGGCACGTCGTACGTGACCCTCGCGGGCCCGCCCGCGGAGCTGGTGCTCTACGCGTTCGGGCGGGGCGAGCACGCGCGCGTCGAGCTGCTGGGCGACGAACGCGACGTGGCGAGGCTCGCCGCCACCCGCCTCGGTTTCTGACGCCCCGAGCGCCTAGCGCGAGGGCGGGCCGACCCGGCAGAACCGGCGCACCGCGTCGAGGTTGAGCAGCGCGCACACCACGACGACGAGGAACAACCCGACGAAGTGGGTGAGTGCTCCGCGGGCGACGTCGAATCCCTCGAGCACCGCGAACACGCCCGCCGAGGTGAGCGCCCCACCCCAGGCGAACGGCCGGCGGAAGAGGATCAGCACACCGAACGCCGCCAGGGCGACACCGCACACGAGCTGGGCGGCGGCGAGGAACAGCGCGTTGCCCGCGACCACGGTGACGCCGAGGAACCCGTCGTGCAGATAGGTGAACGGCGCCCAGACGGCGTTGGTGAGCCCGGTCGCGACCAGCACGACGACGACCGCGAACACGGGGAGCCGGCTGTCCGCGCCGGTCCGCCTGCGCCGCGCCGGCGCGGGCGCGGGCTGCTGCCGCGGGAACGGCCCACCGGGCTGCTGTGGCCACGGACCCGGCCTGCCCTGGGGCCCGGGCGGCGCGTACGGGCCGGCGCCGTGTTGCGGGTATCCCGTACCCGTGCCGTACCCCGGCGCACCGCCGGGCGGCTGCGGCGGGCGTGGCTGCCCTGGTCCGTACATGCGGCCCTCCTTCGACACGGCAGGTTACCGGAGCCGCCGACCAGGGTGGCCAAGGCGAGAACGGTCGACGGCGAGAAATGCTTTTCCCGCGCTCAGCCGACCGGCTGACCGTTCACGGTGACGTTCCTGAGCACCAGGTCGTCGACGTATTGGGTCACGGGGTCCTTTGCGACGGTGGTGAACGTGCAGTCGGTCAGCGACACGTCGCGGATGTGGTCGTCCGGGTAACCGACCAGGTACCACGGCTGCTGTGCGGTGTCGACGGTCAGGTCCGAGACGTGGATGTCCGCGACCGTCGGGTTGAAGCCGTGTCCTGGTCCTTCGTCGTAGAAGAAGTCGACGAGGAACGCCACCTGCGCCACCTGCCCGACGCTGGTGTTGCGCAGGTAGACCTCCTCGATGAAGCCGCCGCGCGCCGAGTTCGTCTTCAGCCGCAGGCAGTTGTTGAGGTTCGGGCTGTTCATCCGCAGGTCCTCCGCGAACACGTTGCGGATGCCGCCGGTCATCTCACTGCCCATCGTGACGCCGCCGTGCCCGTCGGCGAAGTCGCAGTCGCGGATGACGATGTCCTCGCTCGGCACGTTCACGCGCCGGCCGTCGGCGTTGCGGCCCGCCTTGATGGCGATGCAGTCGTCGCCGGTGTCGAACGTGCACCGCTGGATGACCACGTCGCGGCACGACTCGGGGTCGCAGCCGTCGTTGTTCGGCCCGTGGCTGTCGACCTTGTAGTTCTGCACCGTGACGTTCGTGCAGAGCACCGGGTTGACCTCCCACATCGGGGAGTTCGTCACCGTGACGCCGTCGACGACGACGTTGCGGCAGCGGTAGGGCTGGATGAAGTTCGGCCGGAGGTAGTGGCCCGGGCCGAACACCCGCTGCTCCACGGGGACGCCGTCGTCGGCCAGCTGCTGCAGCAGCGTCCAGTCGGCGTCCTGGTTCGGCTGCCCCTGGCTCCAGCCGTACCGGGTGCTGCCGGACCACGGCCACCACGCGTCGTCGCCGGCCTGGCCGTCGAGCGTGCCCTCGCCGGTGATGCCGATGTTCTCCTGCTCGAACGCGTAGATGAACGCCGAGTAGTTCATCAGCTCGATGCCCTGCCATCGCGTGTACACGACGGGCAGGTACGCCGCCGGGTCCTTGCTGAACTTCAGCGTGGCGCCGCGGGACAGGTGCAGGTCGACGTTGCTCAGCAGGTGGATCGCGCCGGTGAGGAACGTCCCGGCCGGGACGACGACGTGCCCGCCGCCGGAGTCGTGGCAGCGCTCGATCGCGTCGCGCAGCGCGCCCGTGCAGTCGGTCGTGCCGTCCGCCACCGCGCCGAAGTCGGTGATCGGGAAGCTCCGGTTCGGGAACCGCGGCGGTCGCACCCGCGCGAGGATCCGCCCCGCACGACGCCAGGCGGACGCGTCCGGGCCGGTGGCGGCGGTCGCGAGGCCCGGTGCGCCGAGGACACCGGCGTCGACGGCGGCGGCTCCGCCGAGCACCAGCCCGGCCGCCTTGAGGAGATCGCGACGTGAGTGCCTGCGGGCCATCCGGGCCTCCGCTGTGGAAGAATCGGGCAAAGGTTTTCCTCAAGCTAGGCCAGGTATGTTCGTGCGTCAACGACACCGACGCAACGTCGCCGTCGCCCGGGGCGGGCGGGCGGGAAGCGAGGCGAAGTGACGACCACCCGAGGGGGGCGCGTCACGATCATCGACGTGGCACGGGAGGCGAGCGTCTCCCCCGCCACGGTCTCGCGCGTGCTCAACGGTGCGAAGCCGGTGTCCGGCTCGCTGACCGACCGCGTCCGCAGCGCCGTCGACCGCCTCGGCTACCGGCCGAACCCGGCCGCCCAGGGCCTGCTGCGCGGCCGCTCGCACGTCGTCGGTGTCGTCGTCCCGGACCTCAGCAACCCGTACTTCGCCGAGGTGCTGAAGGGGGTGACGGCCGCGGCCGAGGAGTACGACCGGCGCACGCTCGTCGCCGACACCGACGAGCACGAGCGCGAGGAGCGCCGGGTCACGCTCGAGCTGGCGCGCTGGGTGGACGGCATCGTGCTCTGCTCTCCGCGGATGGGCGACGCCGCGCTGCGCGAGATAGCGGCGGCCGTGCCGAACCTGGTCTGCATCAACCGGGTACTGCGCGACCCGCCCGTCGCCGCGGTCGTCGTCGACTTCCGCGCCGGCATGCGGGCGATCTGCAACCACCTGCTGGAGCTGGGCCACCGGCGCGTCGCATACCTGCAGGGGCCACGGCACGCGTGGTCCGAACGGGAGCGGCAACGCTCGCTGCGCGCCGCGGCCCGCCGCGGCCTCGAGGTCGTGCAGGTGCCGTGCGGCTCGACCACCGTCGACGGGCACCGCGCCACCGACGACGCACTCCGCGGCGAGCCGTCCGCGCTCATCGCGTTCAGCGACTACGTCGCGCTCGGCGTGCTGTCCCGGCTCACCGAACTCGGCGTGAGCGTGCCGGACGACGTCTCCGTCACGGGTTTCGACGACATCCCGCTCGCGGGCGTGCTCAACCCGTGCCTCACCACGGTGACGGTGCGCAAGCCGCTGCTCGGCCGGCTCGCCTGGCAGCAACTGCACGACGCCGGAGGCACGGGTTCGAGCGCGGCGGTCACCGTCACGCCGTCGCTGATCGTCCGCTCCTCGACCGCCCCTCCGCGGTGAGCGCTCATTCCGGGACGTCGTACGGGCGGCCAGTCCACAGCGCGACGACTTGACTTCGAGTCGACTCCAGGCCCTACGGTCCGGTGCATGCCCGACTCTCCTGTCGCCCTCGTCACCGGCGGTTCCAGCGGCATAGGCGCGGCCGTCGCACGGCAACTGCTCGACCGCGGGTACCGCGTCGCCGTCACGGGCCGAGACGCCGACCGCCTGGAACGGTTCGCGAACGACTCCGGCGCACTGCCGCGGCTGCTGACCCTCCCCGGCCATGCCGCCGACGTCGACGCGGTGCGTGCGGCCGTCGACGCGACCGTGGCGGCGTTCGGACGGCTCGACGCGGCCGTCGCCAACGCGGGGTACGCCACCCACGACGGCGTCACCGGCGGTGACCCGTACGGCTGGGCCGACATGATCCTGACGAACGTGCTCGGGCCCGCGCTGCTGATCCGGTTCGCGTTCCCCGCGCTGAAGCGGACGCGGGGCCGCATCGTCCTCGTCGGCAGCCTGGCCGGACTCATCCAGACGCCGGACAACCTGTACGGCGCCACCAAGTGGGCGGTCACCGGGCTCGCTGCCAACGCCCGGCTCGCCGTGACCGGCGACGGCGTGGGCGTCACCCTGGTCTCGCCCAGCGCGACGCGTACCGCGTTCTTCGACCCGGCCGGCGGGTTACCGGAGGGCTCCGAGGACTACCTCAGCGCCGACGACCTGGCCGATGCCATCGTGTGGGCGCTGACCCGCCGTGACGGCGTCGACGTCAACGAGATCACCGTCCGGCCGACGGGCTGGCCGCGCTAGCTCGACCGGACGGGGTGACCCGCGGTGCTCAGCGTCCGCTTGACGTCGCCGATGCGCAGCCGGCCGAAATGGAAGACCGTGGCCGCGAGCACGGCGTCCGCGCCCGCCTCGACCGCGGGCGGGAAGTCTGGGAGCGCACCCGCGCCGCCGCTCGCGACGATCGGGACGGTGACGACGTCGCGCACCGCGCGGATCAGCTCGAGGTCGTAGCCGTCGCCGGTGCCGTCGGCGTCCATCGAGTTCAGCGTGATCTCGCCCGCGCCGAGCCTCGCGCCGCGCTCGGCCCACTCGACCGCGTCGATGCCGGTGCCGCGGCGCCCGCCGTGGGTGGTCACCTCGAAGCCGGACGGCGTGCCCGGGGCGCGGCGGACGTCCATGGACAGCACGATGCACTGCGAGCCGAACCGTTCGGCCGCCTCGCCGACCAGCTCGGGACGCGCGACGGCGCCGGTGTTGACGGTGACCTTGTCGGCACCGGCCCGCAGCAGCAGGTCGACGTCCTCGACCGCGCGGACGCCGCCGCCGACGGTGAGCGGGCTGAAGACCTGCTCCGCGGTCCGCCGGACCACGTCGTAGGTCGTCTCGCGTCCCTGCGCGCTCGCGGTGATGTCGAAGAAGACCAGCTCGTCGGCGCCCTCACGGTCGTAGACGCGCGCGAGCTCGACCGGGTCGCCGGCGTCGCGCAGGTCCGTGAACCGGATGCCCTTCACCACCCGGCCCGCGTCGACGTCCAGGCACGGGATCACGCGCACGGCGACGCTCATACTGCCGCCGCCTCGTATGCGGGCAGGCCGAGCGCCTTGCGGATGGCGTTCTGCACGGTGACCTTGTCGGCCCGCGCGTCGACCGTGACGACGAACTCCTTGCGCTGGAAGATGTCCAGCACCGGGTTGGTCTTGCTGTGGTAGTCGCGCAGCCGCGCGGCGAGCGCCTCCTCGGTGTCGTCCTCGCGCGTCACGAGCTCGCCGCCGCAGACGTCGCATCGGTTCTCCTCCTGCGGTCGGTGTGCGATCAGGTTGTAGTCCATCCCGCAGTTGCGGCACAGCCGCCGCGCGAGCACCCGGCGGCGCACGTCCTCGTCCGGCAGGTCGAGGTGGATCACGCCGTCGATGTCGTAGCTCTCCAGGAAGAACTCGGCCTGACGCGGGTTGCGCGGGAAGCCGTCGATGATGAACCCGTAGTTCCAGTCGTGCTGCTGCAGCCGGTCGCGGACGACCGACTCGACCATGTCGTCGTTCACCAGCTCGCCGGCGGCCATGATGCGGCGTACCTGCGCGCCAAGCTTGGTGTGGCTCTGCACGTGCCAGCGGAAGATGTCGCCGACGCTGATGTGCACGAGGTCGAAGTCGGCGGCGAGCATGATGCTCTGCGTGCCCTTGCCGCTGCCCTGCACGCCCATGATGACGTACTTGCGCATCAGGCGACCGCCTTCAGCGCCTCGGGCAGCGTGAACGCTCCCGCGTACAGCGCCTTGCCGACGATCGCGCCCTCGACGCCGAGGCTCGTGAGGTCGCGCAGCGCGACGAGGTCGGCGAGCGACGAGATGCCGCCGCTGGCCACGACCGGCCGGTCGGTGGCGGCGCACACCTCGCGCAGCAGGTCGAGGTTCGGCCCGCGCAGCGTGCCGTCCTTGGTGACGTCGGTGACGACGTAACGGGCGCAGCCGTCGCGGTCCAGCCGGTCCAGCACCTCGAACAGATCGCCGCCCTCGCGCGTCCAGCCGCGCGCGGCGAGCGTGTGCCCGCGCACGTCCAGCCCGACGGCGATGCGGTCGCCGTACTCGGCGATCGCCCTGGCGCACCAGTCCGGGTGCTCCAGGGCGGCGGTGCCGATGTTGACGCGGGTGCAACCGGTGGCCAGCGCGGCGGCGAGCGACTCGTCGTCGCGGATGCCGCCGGACAGCTCTACCCGGACGTCGACGCTGCCGACGACGCGGGCGAGCAGCTCCCGGTTCGAGCCGCGGCCGAACGCCGCGTCGAGGTCGACCAGGTGGATCCACTCGGCGCCCTGGTCCTGCCAGGCGCGGGCGGCGTCAAGCGGGTCGCCGTAGGACGTCTCGGTGCCCGCCTCCCCCTGCACGAGCCGGACGGCCTGTCCGCCCGCGACGTCGACGGCGGGCAGCAGCTCAAGCATCGAACGACCTCTCCCCATTGCCGGGCCTGCTCCGAATGATCACGTTATGGTGGTCATTCCTGTGATGTTGTCGACGACTACACTTGGCCGGTCCGGACTCCACACGGCGGGTAGACCACGTGAAGGTCAGACTCGTCGTGGGAAGTTCCAAGATAACGGGATCGACATACATAACGTGATCATTCCGAGCAGGCCGGCTCGGGGCACGGCGGGTCACGAGACGGCCTTCAGCCAGTTGGCCAGCAGCTGGGCGCCGGCGTCGCCGGACTTCTCCGGGTGGAACTGCACCGCGCTGAGCGGGCCGTTCTCCACGGCCGCGACGAACGGCACGCCGTGCGTCGCCCAGGTGACGACCGGGACGTTCGCCCGGGCCCCGGCGAGGTCGAACGACCGCGCGGCGTACGAGTGCACGAAGTAGAACCGCTCCGCCGGGTCGATGCCCGCGAACAGGCGCGACTCCTCTGGTGCGTCGACGGTGTTCCAGCCCATGTGCGGCAGCACGTCCGCGTCCAGCCGCTCGACGACGCCCGGCCACTCGCCGCATCCCTCGGTCGTCTGACCGTGTTCGACGCCGTACTCGAACATGATCTGCATGCCGACGCAGATGCCGAGCACCGGACGGCCGCCCGCGAGCCGCCGGCCCACGATCTGGTCACCTCGCACCGCCTGCAACCCGCGCATGCACGCCGCGAACGCGCCCACGCCGGGGACCACGAGGCCGTCGGCGTCGAGCGCGGTGGCGAAGTCGGCCGTGACCTCGACGTCGGCACCCGCCCGCGCGAGCGCGCGTTCCGCCGACCTGATGTTGCCCGACCCGTAGTCGAGCACGACGACCTTGCTCACGGACATGCGCGCCCCCTCGCTCGCTCGCCCTGTCCTGCACTCACGTGCGCCCCTTCAGCTTGGGCTTGTCGAACGACAGCCAGCCGCAGAGCACGGTGATGGCGGACGCGACGACGGCGAACACGCCGGTGCCCCACGACCCCTCGCGGAACGCCTGCAGCCAGACGAACAGCGCGAAGCAGGCGAGCCCGAGGGTGAGGATCCGCAGCGTGCGACTGGTGTCGGGCTTCCCGGCGGCCTGGGGCTCGAGCGCGACGTAGCCGGCGGCGTCCGCGGCGACGTCCGCCCGCCCCGTGCCGACGAGGTACGGCGGCAGGCCGAGCAGCTCGGAAAGACGCCGGTGCCGGTCCAGCTCGGTGTCGAAGGCGTCCCGACCCAGCGCCTCGGCGAGCAGGCCGTCGGCGTCCGGCACGCCGCACGTCTGCGTCAGCACGCCGACGTCGCCGCCCTCGGCCGGCAGGTCCTCGTCGGTCCAGTGCCCCGGGCGGGACACGTAGTACCCCACCGCCTTGCCGCGGTGGAACAGGTCGTAGCCCAGTACGGCGTTCTCGAACACGCTGACCAACAACACGGTTGAGTCGGTGCGGTCGGACAGCCGCAGCGCGACCGTGTTGATGCTGCGCCGGTCGTCGCCGACCAGCCCGTACCCGTCGGCGTCCACCAGCACACCGCACCACTCGCCCGCCTGCGGCCCGACGACGCCGGGTACGCCGGCGACGTCCAGCACGGCGACGACCTCCTCGATCGGAGCGCGGACGGCGAGGTTGGCGTAGGTCTCGCTCACTTCACAGCACGCCCTTGGTGCTGGGCACGCCGACGACGCGGTCGTCGTGGCGGACGGCGTCGCGCAGCGCGCGGGCCACCGACTTGAACTGCGCCTCGTGCACGTGGTGCGCGTTGCGCCCGTACAGCACCCGGACGTGCAGGCAGATGTCCGCGTTCGCGACCAGCGACTCCCAGACGTGCCGGGTGAGCGTGACGTCGTAACTGCCGATCAGCGCGGCACGGGTGTCGGGCTCGTCGTGCACGAGGTACGGGCGGCCGGACAGGTCGACGGCGCTCTGCACCAGCGCCTCGTCGAGCGGCACGAGCGCGTCGCCGAACCTCCGGATCCCGGCCTTGTCCCCGAGCGCCTCGCGCAGCGCCTGCCCGAGCGCGATCGCGGTGTCCTCGACGGTGTGGTGCGCGTCGATCTCGATGTCGCCCTCGGTGCGCACGGTGAGGTCGAGGCCGCCGTGCTTGCCGAGCTGGCTGAGCATGTGGTCGTAGAAGGGCACGCCCGTGTGCACGTCGACGACGCCGGTGCCGTCGACGTCGAGCTCGACGTGGACGTCGGACTCCTTGGTCTTGCGGTCGACGACGGCCGTACGGTGCATGCGCTCGGTCATCAGGCGATCTCCTTCAACGCGGAGAGGAAGGCGTCGACCTCCTCGGGGAGGCCGGCGGTGACGCGCAGCCAGCCGGTGAGCCCGACGTCGCGGACGAGCACGCCGCGGTCGAGCAGTTGCTGCCACACCGCGTGCTGGTCCGGGAACGTGCCGAACAGCGCGAAGTTCGCGTCCGAGTCGACGACGGTGAGACCCATGCCCCGCAGCGCGTCGACCATCCGGTCCCGCTGCTCCATCACGGCGGACACCGTGCCGAGCAACGCCGGCGCGTGCCCGAGCGCGACCCGCGCGACGCCCTGGGTCACCGCCGACAGGTGGTACGGCAGCCGCACCAGCTGCAGCGCGTCGACGACCGCCGGTGCCGCGGCCAGGTAGCCGACCCGGGCGCCGGCCAGCGCGAACGCCTTGGACATCGTGCGGGTGACGACGAGCCGTGGGTGGTCCGGCAGCAGCGTCAGCGCGCTCGGGGTGCCCGGCCGGGCGAACTCCGCGTACGCCTCGTCGACGACGACGATCCCGGGTGCGACGTCGAGCACGCGCTCGATGACCGGCAACGGCAACGCCGTCCCGGTGGGGTTGTTCGGCGAGGTGAGGAAGACGACGTCGGGCCGCTCATCGGTGACGACGGACACCGCGTGGTCGGCGTCGATGCCGAAGTCGTCCTCGCGCCACGCGTTGTGCCACTCCGTGCCGGTGGCGCGGGAGATCAGCCGGTGCATCGTGTACGACGGCTCGAAGCCCAGCGCCTTGCGGCCCGGCCCGGCGAACGCGAGCAGCAGCTGCTGGATCACCTCGTTGGAGCCGTTGGCCGCCCACACCTGCGTCCCGTCGAGGCCGTGCCCGAGGTAGCGCGCGAGGTCCGCGCGGAGCCTGGTCGCGTCGCGGTCCGGGTACCGGTTCAACCCGCGCGCCGCGTCCGCGACGACGAGCGCGACCTCGTCGACGAGCGCGGCCGGCGGCGGGTACGGGTTCTCGTTGGTGTTCAGCCGCACCGGCACGTCGAGCTGCGGCGCCCCGTACGGGGACAGGCCGCGCAGGTCGTCACGCAACGGCAGGTCTTCGAGCCTCGCGTCAGAGGTCACAGGGTCTCCAGGAAAGGGCGACGGTCAGCGGCGTTCGCGTACTGCGGCGACGTGCGCATGCAGATGCTCCGCCGTGCCGAGCGCGTCGACGTGGTCGGCGACGGCGGCGAGCGCGTCCCGCGTGTACTCGACGACGTGCACCCCGCGCAGGAAGGACTGGACCGAGAGCCCGCCGGTGTGCCGCGCCGTGCCGCCGGTGGGCAGCACGTGGTTCGAGCCGGCGACGTAGTCGCCGATCGGCACCGGGGAGTACTCGCCGACGAAGACCGCGCCGGCGTTGCCGATCCGCATCGCCACCGCACGCGGGTCGCGGGTGATGACCTCGACGTGCTCCGCGGCCCACGCGTCGGCGACGGCGACGCCCTGGTCGAGGTCGCGGACGAGGACGAGGGCCGACTGGTTGCCGAGCGCGGACTCGACCCGCTCGCGGTTCGGCGTCTCCGGCACCCTGCGGTCGAGCTCGGCCGCGACCGCGTCGACCAGCTCGGGCGAGTCGGTGACCAGCATGCACGCGGCGTTGTTGTCGTGCTCGGCCTGCGCCATGAGGTCGGCGGCGACGCAGCAGGGGTCGGCGGAGTCGTCGGCGAGCACGCACACCTCGCTCGGACCGGCCTCGGCGTCGATGCCCACGAGACCGCGCAGGTGCCGCTTCGCCGCCGCGACGTAGACGTTGCCGGGACCGGCGACCATGTCGACCCGCGGGCACTCCTCGGTGCCGTAGGCGAACATCGCGACCGCCTGCGCACCGCCGACGGCGTACACCTCCTCGACGCCCAGCAGGGCACAGGTGGCGAGGATCAGCGGGTGCGGGACGCCGGTGTGTGCCTCGGGCGGCGAGCTCACCGCGATCGAGGCGACGCCGGCGACCTGGGCCGGCACCACGTTCATCACCACGCTGGACGGCAGCGGCGCCACGCCGCCGGGCACGTACAGGCCGACCCGGCCGACCGGCAGCCACCGCTCGGTGACCCGCGCGCCGGTGTCGACCTCGGTGGTGACGTCCTCGCGCAGCTGCGCCTCGTGCACGATCCGGGTGCGCCGGATCGCCTCCTCCAGCGCCGCGCGGACGCGGTCGTCGAGGTCGACCAGCGCCTTGTCCATCGCCTCCGTGGGCACGCGGGTGGTGCTGAGCTCGACGTGGTCGAACCTGCGCGTCGCGTCGCGGACGGCGGCGAGTCCGCGCTCGCGGACGTCGTCGCAGACGCCGCGGACGGCGTCCAGCGCGGCCTCGACGTCGAGCTCCGCACGGGGCAGCAGCTCGCGGCCGTCGGTGACGCCCTCGCCGCGGAGGTCGATACGCCTGATCACGGGTCAAGTCTATTGGCCGCTACGCTCCGAGGCGTGAGTGGTGCTGGCACGCCCGCCACCGTCGCGGCCAAGCGGGCGAAGATCGCGTTCACCCTGCACTCGTACGACCACGACCCCGCGGCGGCGTCGTACGGCCTCGAGGCGGCCACCGCGCTGGGCCTGCCGCCCGAGCGGGTGTTCAAGACGCTGGTGGCGTCGGTCGACGGAATCCATTCCGCCACACCCGGAATCCCCGCCGGGACGCTGGCCGTCGCGGTCGTACCGGTGGCGTCCTCGCTCGACCTCAAGGCGCTGGCCGCGACGGCGGGCGGCAAGCGCGCAGCGATGGCCGACCAGCGGGACGCCGAGCGCGCGACCGGTTACGTCGCCGGCGGGATCAGCCCGCTGGGCCAGAAGCGCCGGCTGCCCACGTACCTGGACGCCTCGGCCGAGACGTTCGAGACGATCCACGTGTCGGCCGGCCGGCGCGGGCTCGAGATCGAGCTCGCGCCGTCGGACCTGCTCCGCCTCACGTCCGGCACGCTCGCGCCCCTGGCCCGCTGACCGGCATCGCTGGGGACCCCATTGTGGTCATGGCCCCAGGTGGGTCCCCGTGAGTGGTGGACACCACAGTGGGGGTCCCCAGCGGGCACCGGTCAGCCGACGTGGACGACGGGGCGGCGGTCGAGGTCGGGCTCGGCGCGGCGGAGGATCTCGCGGGTGACCGGCGCCACCTCGCCCTCGCCGAACACGATGTAGCGCAGCAGGTGCGCGATCGGGTTGCCCTCGGTCCAGGCGAAGTACGCGTGCGGCACCTTGCCCTCCGCGTCGCGCAGGTGCAGCAGGATCGCGGCGATCGCGCTGGGGATGGCGGCGCTGCGCACGGTGAGGATGTAGTAGCCGTGCCGCACCTCCCCCGTCACCTCGAGGTCGTGCTCGAACTCGGACGGGTCCGAGACGGTGACCTCGAGGAAGATCACCGGGTCACCGGGCGGGATGTTGTGCTTGTCCCGCTGCTCGGCCTCCTTCTCGGCGTACTCGCGCGCGTCCCTGGCGTCCGGCTCGTTCGCGATCACGCGGATCACGCCGTTGCCCTCGTGGTCGACGACGCGTTCGGCGGCGGGGTCGAACCGCACGTCCGTCGCGCGCAGCTCGAACGACCGGCTCACCCGCGACGCGAACGACACGACCAGGATGGCGGCGATGAAGATCGACGCGATCTGCACGCCCTCGGGCCGCTCCACGACGTTGGTCACCGTCGTGTACGCGAACACCAGCGTCACCACGCCGAACCCGACGGCCAGGCCGCGCTGCCGCGCCCGGTACGCCGACAGCGTGACCGCCACGGTCGCCGAGGTGATGAGCACGAGCACACCGGTGGCGTACGCGCCGCCCTGGGCGTCGACGTCCGCCTTGAAGATCAACGTGATCACGAACGCGACCGCGACGAAGATGAGCACGAGCGGGCGCACCGCGCGCGCCCAGCCCGGGGCCATGCCGTATCGCGGCAGGTAGCGCGGCACGATGTTGAGCAGTCCGGCCATCGCCGACGCACCCGCGAACCAGAGGATCGCGATCGTGCTGACGTCGTAGACGGTGCCGAACGCGTCGCCCATCGTCGTGTGCGCGAGGTACGCGAGCGCACGGCCGCTCGCCGGCCCGCCGGGCTGGAACGCCCTCTCCGGGATGAGCACGGTGGTCGCGAAGCTGCTGGTGACGAGCAGGACGCTCATCGTGACGGCGGCGGTGGTGAGCAGCTTCCTCGCGCCGCGGACCCGGCCGGCGGGGCGATCCCGGGTGTCGCCCTTCGCACCGGTGATCTGCGGCATCACGGCGACGCCCGTCTCGAACCCGGACAGGCCGAGCGCGAGCTTCGGGAAGACGAGCAGGACCACGGCGACGGTCAGCACCGGGTTGCCGTGCGAGATCGAGACGGCGTGGGTCCAGTCCCCGACCGCGACCGGATGGCTCAGCACCCTGACCAGGCCCACGGCTATCACCACGACGTTCAGCGCGAGGTACGCGCCGACGAGCGTCACCGCGACGCCGATGGCCTCGCTGAAGCCCCGGAGGAACACGACGCCGAGTGCCGCGATGAGCACCAGGGTCACGATCACGTTGTGCCCGTGCAGGAGGTGTGTCGCGAACGGGTTCTCGACCAGGTGCGCGGACGCGTCCGCCGCGGACAGGGTGATCGTGATCATGAAGTCGGTCGCGACGAAGCCGAGCAGGACGAGCACGAAGATCTTGCCCGTCCACCAGGACAGCAGCCGTTCCAGCATCGCGATCGAGCCCTCGCCGTGCGGGCTCTCCCGTGCGACCCGCCGGTAGACGGGCAGCGCGCCGACGAGGGTCAGCAGCACCAGCACGAGGGTGGCGAGCGGCGAGAGCACACCGGCGGCGAGGACGGCGATGCCGGGCTGGTAGCCGAGGGTGGAGAAGTAGTCGACGCCGGTCAGGCACATGACCCGCCACCACGAGTGCGTGCGGTGCTCCTCGGCGCCCTGGCGGTGCGGCCCGGGCTCCTGGGTGGCCCGCCGTTCGCTGCCGTCCAGCAGCCACCGGCGGAACCCCGTGGTGCGGTCCTGCACTGCCGTCACGTGGCTACCCGTTCCGGTCGAGGCGTCGTCAGGCGGGAACGAACACTAGCGGGTGTCAGACCTTCGCGGCGCGCTCGGCGAACTGGTCGAAGACGGCCGGCGTGGCGGCGGCGAGCAGCGGCAGCCCGCTCTCCGTCTCGACCCATTCGGCGCGGCCGCCGGCGGCCCGCACGACGGCGACGCCGGCGGCGACGTCCCAGTCGTTGACGCCGAAGCCCAGGTACACGTCGAGCTGGCCCATGGCGAGCGCCTGCAACTCGCACGCCGAGGACCCGGTGCGGCGGAAGTCCCTGGCGACCGGCAGCAGGTCGCCGATGACGTCCAGCATCCGGGCGCGGAGCTCGCCGTCGCCGGCGAGGCCGATGGAGAACATCACCGCGGCCGGGTCGGTGGTCCCGGTGACACCGGGCCGCCCGTCCCTCGCGCGGACGACGCCGTCGCCCGCCGCGATCCAGGCGCCGCTCGTCGGCCGGACGATCGCCCCGGCCACGTAGTCGCCGTCCTGCTCGACGCCGACGGACACCGCGTAGTCGTCCCTGCGGTGCACGAAGTTCATCGTGCCGTCGAGCGGGTCGACCACCCAGGTGACGCCGGACGTGCCGGTACGGCGCCCGGACTCCTCGGACTTGATCGCGTCCTCGGGCCGGGCGGCGCTCAGCGCGCGGGTGATCGCGTCGTCGGCCGCGAGATCGGCGGCGGTGACGAAGTCGCTGTCCGAGCTCTTCGTGGCCACGGCAAGCTCACCGGACCGGATGACGGTGCGGATCGCGTCCGCACCGAGCTGAGCGGCGACGAGCGCGATGTCGCCGAACTGCGAGGTGGTCGTCACGCGGTGCCGCCCTCGGCCTCGCGGTCGCCACCGTGCTCCCCCGGACCTGCGTACGGATAGGACGAGGTGTGGTCGCCGTCCTCGCGGATCGGTGGCAGCTCGGGCCGCGGCGCCGGCGGCGCGGTCTCGGCCCGGGTCCGGGAGGAGCGGTTCTGGAACGACTCGGTGACGGCCGCGATGAAGATGGTCAGCGTGGCGGCGAGCGGCCAGAGCAGCAGCACGCCGGTCGCCCGCACGGAGAGCGGCGCGTACAGGTGTTCTCCGTTCGCGACGTGGTGCACGGCCGCGGCGTACGCCGCCGCGCCGAACCAGTGCCCGACCTTCCACATGGCCAGCGACGCGACGGTCGCGCCGACGGCGAGGCCGACCACCGCGCCGGGCATCCGGTGGTGCAGGAACGCCTGCGTGAGGCTGCCGGTGACGATCCCGGCGACCAGCGCGATCACCGCGAACCAGCCGTCCGCGGCGACCGGCTGCGAAGGTGCGGGGCCGACGAAGTTCGCCACGCCGTCGCTGAAGACCAGCTCCGTGCGGGGGGCGATCAGGTGCCAGAGGACGCCGCCGACGCCGCCGATCACCGCCAGCGCGACCACCATGACCACCGCGGTGAGCACCTGGACGGCGACGGTCCGCCCGCGTGGCGTCGGTGCGTGCCGGTCGTAGGTGGGCAGCGAGGACACCGTCACAGGTAGCTGACCTCCGCTCCGTGCACGACCGCGACCGGCGCCGACCAGTGCTTCGGCTCGGCCAGCGGGTCGCCGGCGAGGACGACCATCCGCGCGGGCTCGCCGACCTGGACCCGGCTCTGGTGCCGCCCGGCGAGGCCCGCGACCGCCGCCGCGCCCTCGGTGGCGGCCCGCAGCGCGCCCTCGGCGTCGAGCCCGGCCTCGGCGAGCAGCGCGAGCTCGTCCGGGTCGACGCCGGGCGCGGTGTCGGTGTTGCCGAGGTCGGTGCCGTAGACGACGCGCACGCCGCTGCCGACCAACGCGCGCGCGTTCGCCCGCACGGCCATCGCGGCCTGCTCGTCGCCGTCCGCGATCAGCGCGTGCATGGTCGACACGACCTGCACCTCGTCGAGGGCGAGCTGCGCCACCAGGTGGGTCGGCAGCCGCTCGGTGGGCAGGTGCGCGAGCTCGTCGACGCCGGCCTCGAGCGCTCGCGCCACCATCTCGACGGTGAGCGCGTGGCAGACGACCGCGAGGCCCTCGTCGTGGGCCGTGTCGACCACCGCGCGTGCCACCTCGAGCGTCGGCACGGGCAGCCCGCCGGCGGGCTCCAGCGCGAGCTTGACGACGTCCACGCCCGCGCCGGCGAGCGTGTGCACGGCCCGCGCCGCCTCGGCCGGCGAGCCGAGGAAGCGGGCGAAGCCTCGGGCGCCCCACGACCGGGACGGGTAGCCACCGGGTGCGGTGAGGATCGGCCCGGACACGGCCACGGCGGGCGTGCCGTTAGGGTCACGCACCGCGCGGGCGTCGTCGAGCGGCGCGCCCAGGTCGCGGACGGCGAGCACTCCCCCGGCCAGCATCGCCCCGGGCGGGCCGAACGCCAGGTGGGCGTGCGCGTCGGCGACGCCGGGGCCGACCCAGCCGCCGGTGACGACCGGCACGCCGTCCGGCAGGTGCACCGCGGCGGCGGGCCCGTAGGCGCTGACCAGGCCGTCGACACCGACCACGACGGTGGCGTCGGGGACGGCGGGCTCGCCCCCGCCCGGCCAGAGGCGCGCACGTACGGCGAGTCCGCGGGGTCGCAGCGTGGCACTGGCGTCGGGTCCGGAGGCTGACATCGTGCCGCCAGCTTAGGGCGCGGACCCGCGCGTCGTGCTCGGCGCCTCCATCTAGCCGGACGAGCTGACCGCGCCGGCACCGAGCAACTGCTTCAGGTCACCCATCAGCGCCGGCGACGGCGTGACCCGGAACCGGTCGTCGAGCCGGACGACCCGGTGGCCGTTGCCGCTGGACAGGTGCAGCCGCACCTCGGTGACCCCCGGGTGGGTGCCGAGCACGTCCTTGAGCCGGTCGACGACCGGCGGCGTACAGCGGGCGACCGGGAGGGTGAGCACCACGGGGCCTGAGGTCGGCTCGCCGAGGTCGGGGACGGTGACGTCCTGGGCCCGCAGCCGCGGCACGTCCTCGCGCTTGTCGAGCCGGCCCTTCACCGCGATGACCGCGTCCTCGGCGAGCAGCGTGCCGTACTGCTGGTAGGTCTGCGGGAAGAACAGCACCTCGACGGAGCCCTCGAGGTCCTCCAGCTGCGCCACGGCCCACGGCGCGCCCTGCTTGGTGATCCGGCGGGTGAGCCCGGTGACCAGGCCGGCGCAGGTGACCATCGCGCCGTTCTGGTGGTCGCCTTCGGCCAGGCTCGCGAGCGAGCAGTCGGCGAGCTGGGCGAGCACGTTCTCCAGCCCGAGCAGCGGATGGTCGGACACGTACAGGCCGAGCATCTCCCGCTCGTACGCGAGCAGCGCGGTCTTGTCCCACTCCTCGGGCGAGATGGCGAGCTGGAGCGTGAAGTCGGCGACGCCGTCCTCGCCGTCGCCGCCGAACCCGAACAGGGAGTCCTGGCCGATGGCCTCGTTGCGCTTGACCTCGACGACGGCGTCGACGGCGCGCTCGTGCACCTCAAGCAGCCCGCGGCGGGTGTGCCCGAGCGAGTCGAACGCGCCGGCCTTGGTCAGCGACTCGATGACCCGCTTGTTGCAGACCTGGACGGGCACCTTGCTGAGGAAGTCCTGGAAGCTCTCGAACGCGCCCTTCTCCTGCCGCGCCCTGACGATCTCGGCGACGACGTTGCGCCCGACGTTGCGGATCGCGGCGAGGCCGAACCGGATGTCGGTGCCGCGCGGGGTGAAGTCGGCCTCGGACTCGTTGACGTCCGGCGGCAGCACCTTGACGCCCATGCGGCGGCACTCGTGCAGGTAGACGGCGGCCTTGTCCTTGTCGTCCTTGACGCTGGTGAGCAGGCCGGACATGTACTCGGCCGGGTAGTTGGCCTTGAGGAACGCCGTCCAGTAGGAGACCAGGCCGTACGCGGCCGAGTGCGCCTTGTTGAACGCATAGTCGGAGAACGGGACGAGGATGTCCCACAGCGTCTTGATGGCGTCGGCGCTGTAGCCGTTGTCGCGCATGCCCTGCGCGAACGGCTCGAACTCCTTGTCGAGGATCTCCTTCTTCTTCTTGCCCATCGCCCGGCGCAGCAGGTCGGCCTTGCCGAGCGAGTAGCCGGCGACCTTCTGCGCGATCGCGATGACCTGCTCCTGGTAGACGATCAGGCCGTAGGTCTCGTCGAGGATCTCGGCGAGGGGTTCCTCGAGCTCCTTGTGGATCGGCACGATCGGCTTGCGGCCGTTCTTGCGGTCGGCGTACTCGTTGTGCGAGTTGGCGCCCATCGGGCCCGGCCGGTACAGCGCGCCGACCGCGGAGATGTCCTCGAAGCTCGTCGGCTGCATGGACCTGAGCAGGGCACGCATGGGCCCGCCGTCCAGCTGGAACACGCCCAGCGTGTCGCCGCGGCTCAGCAGCTCGAAGGTGTTCTTGTCGTCGAGCGCGAGGTCCTCGAGCGCGAGCTTCTCGCCGCGGTTGGCCTCGATGTGTTTGAGGCAGTCGTCCAGGACGGTGAGGTTGCGCAGGCCGAGGAAGTCCATCTTCAGCAGGCCCAGCGACTCGCACGCGCCCATGTCGAACTGCGTGATGATCGCGCCGTCCTGCTCGCGGCGCTGGATGGGGATGACGTCGATCAGCGGCTCGCCGGACAGGATGACGCCGGCGGCGTGCACGCCCCACTGCCGCTTCAGCCCCTCGAGGCCGCGCGCGGTGTCGACTACCTGGCGCACCTCGGCCTCGGCCTCGTACAGCTGCCGGAACTCCTGCGCCTCGGCGAACCGCGGGTGCTTCTCGTCGAAGATGCCAGACAGCGGGATGTCCTTGCCCATCACCGCGGGCGGCATCGCCTTGGTGATGCGGTCGCCCATCGAGAACGGGAAGCCGAGGACGCGGGAGGAGTCCTTGATCGCCTGCTTCGCCTTGATGGTGCCGTAGGTGATGATCTGCGAGACGCGGTCCTCGCCGTACTTCTCGGTGGCGTAGCGGATCATGTCGCCGCGCCTGCGCTCGTCGAAGTCCAGGTCGATGTCGGGCATCGACACGCGCTCGGGGTTGAGGAACCGCTCGAACAGCAGCCCGTGCGCCATCGGGTCGAGCTCGGTGATGCCCAGCGCCCAGGAGATGACCGCGCCCGCGGCCGACCCACGGCCGGGGCCGACCCGGATGCCGTTCTCCTTGGCGTACCTGATCAGGTCGGCGACCACCAGGAAGTAGCCCGGGTAGCCCATCTGCTCGATGACGCCGAGCTCGTACTCGGCCTGCTTCGCGTACTTGTCCGGGATGCCGTCGGGGAAGCGCGCGCGCAGGCCGCGGTCGACCTCCTTGCGCAGCCAGGAGCGCTCGGTCTCACCCTCGGGCACGGGCGAGCGCGGCTGCAGGTCGCGGTTGGCGAACGCGGGGTCGTAGCCGCCGCAGCGTTCCGCGATCAGCAGCGTGTTGTCGCACGCCTCAGGGATCTCCTGCCAGAGCCGGCGCATCTCCTCCGGCGACTTGAGGTAGAAGTCGCGGGCGTCGAACTTGAACCGGTTGGGGTCGGCGAGGGTCTTGCCGGACTGGACGCACAGCAGCACCTCGTGTGCCCTGGCGTCCTCCTCGTGGGTGTAGTGCAGGTCGTTCGTGGCGACGAACGGGATATCGAGGTCGCGGGCGAGCCGGATGAGGTCCTTCTGCGCGCGCTGCTCGATCTGCAGCCCGTGGTCCATCAGCTCGCAGAAGAAGTTCTCCTTGCCGAAGATCTCCTGGAACTCGCCGGCGCTGCGCTTCGCGCCCTCGTAGTTGCCCTGCCGCAGCAGCGTCTGGATCTCGCTGCTCGGGCAGCCGGTGGTGGCGATGAGGCCCTGGCCGTACTTGGCGAGGATCTCCTTGTCCATGCGGGCCTTGTAGTAGTAGCCCTCGAGGCTCGCCAGGGACGAGAGCCGGTAGAGGTTGTGCAGTCCCTCGAGCGACTCGGCGAGGATCGTCATGTGCGTGTACGCACCGCCGCCGGAGATGTCGTCCTCGCCGCCCTCGGCCCACCGGACCCGGGTGCGTTCGAACCGGCTGCCCGGGGCGAGGTACGCCTCCGTGCCGACGATCGGGTTGATGCCCGCCTTCTTCGCCTGGTGGAAGAAGTCGTAGGCGCCGTACACGTTGCCGTGGTCGGTCATGGCCAGCGCCGGCATGCCCATCCGCGCGGCCTCCGCGAACAGGTCCGGCAGCCGTGCCGCACCGTCGAGCATCGAGTACTCGGTGTGGACGTGCAGATGGACGAACGATCCACCGGCTGAGGCCGACCCGCTCAAGCCTGACCTCCTCCGTCAAACACGACGCCGAACACCACTGGCGAGACCCTCGGGGGAAGGTGGCGCAACGCCTCGCGGCCGCGCCGGTAGCGGGTTCTGCTCGCCTGCGTCGAGCTTAGTCCGCGCCACCGACAGCCACCCGCAGACCCGCCGACCGTGAGCACCCGCCGGGTGGCTCCTCCGGGTGGAGGCGTGCGCTCCTCCGGACGGGCGCGTACGCTCCTCCGAATGATCACGGTATGTGGGTTTCCAGGGAACTGACCCAGCCGAGTACCCACTTACCGCGTGCTGCAGGACGCGGTAAGTGGGTACTCGTCTCGGTAGGCCCTGGAACCTGACATACCGTGATCATTTGGAGCCAGCCTCGCCGTGCGGCGGCGCTCGCCGCTCCCTTGACCCCGGGCCCTCGGGCGTGGTCCTGGCTAGGCGTGCTCGGTCTGCTCGGCGTCGGCCTGGGCGGCCTGCTGCTGCTCCTCCTCGGCGGCGTCCAGGCCGGCGAGGATCATCGCCTCGACGACCGGCGCCAGCCGGTCGGCACCGAGCCTCGGCGCGCGGGCGGCCATCGCCTCCACGATGGCGCGCTCGCGGGCGAGGTCGCGGCCGGCGCGGCCGCCGACCGGCTTGATCTGCTGGATCACCGCGGCCACCCGGGCACGCTGCTCGAGCAACGTCGCCAGCGCGGCGTCCGCGCGGTCGATCGCGGCGCGGCCGTCGGCGAGGTTGGCGGGCTCCTCCTCGCGCAGCAGCGGTGCGAGGACGGTGGCCTGCTCGGTCAGCCGGGCGGCGGTCGCGACGTCGGCGAGCTCGCCGAGGAACAGCCCGTCCGCACCCGCGGCGACGGCGGCCGGGGCGAGATCGGGGTCGCTGCTCAGGTCGACGACGACGGGGATGCCGGTCCTGGCCCGGGTCTCGCGGACCAGCCGCAGGTCGACGACCATGTGGTCGACGGAGCTGCTGCGGGTGCCGCCCTCGCACAGCATCAGCTCGGTGTTGCCCTCGGAGGTCACGTAGTCGGCGGCGGCGTGCCACTCGTCCGGCGTCGCGCCGAGCCCGCGCTGCAGCAGCACGGGCATGCGCAGCCTGCCCACCGAGCGGAGCAGCTGGAAGTCCTGCATCCAGGCCCCGCCGACCAGGACGCCGTCGGCGAGGGCGGCGATCGCCGGCAGGTCGGCGGCCGAGAACGGCTCCACCAGCAGCGGTCCCGTGACGCACTCGCGCGTCCGGCGCAGCTCCTCCCCCGCGGGCCGGCTGCCGTGCAGCCGGCGCCGGCTGGGCCCGGCGACGGCGGCGCCGCTGCCGATGCCCGCAAGTACCGGCACGGCGCCGGCTCCGATGCGTACGTCCCCGATACGAACCTCGCGGACCACGGTCCCTCCTCCATCGTCGGGCCGGCTCGTTCCGCGACGGTTCACGAAACCGGCTCACTCACAACGAAAGCCAGAGGCGGCGCCTCTGGCTTCTGCCGGTTCGGAATGTCGCTGGTCAGGGTGTGCTCACGCCGCCGCACCGGTCCGAACCGGCTCGGTAAACGCGTAATAGACCCTGGCCACGCTCGTACTGTAGCCGACCGTCCCACATGTGGGAAACCCGCGTCTCACTCGCCGAGACGAGACGGCGACTCCGCGTTCAGGACTCGGCGGCCACGACCTCGAGCGCGCGCTCGCGGTCGTCCGGGTAGCCGCTCTCGAACTCCACCCGCCGGCCGCTGGCCGGATGGTCGAACGCCAGCCGCACCGCGTGCAGCCACTGGCGGTGCAGGCCGAGCCGCTGGGCGAGCACCGGGTCGGCCCCGTACATCAGGTCCCCCACGCACGGGTGCTTGACCGCCGCCATGTGCACCCGGATCTGGTGGGTACGCCCGGTCTCCAGCTTCACCTCGAGCAGGGTCGCGTACCGGAACGCCTCGATCGTGTCGTAGTGCGTGACGCTGGGCTTGCCGCCGGCGACGACCGCCCACTTGTGCTCCTCCCTGGGGTGCCGGTCCAGCGGCGCGTCGATGGTGCCGCGCAGCGGGTCGGGATGGCCCTGCACCAGTGCGTGGTACGTCTTGTCGACGGTGCGGTCACGGAACGCCCGCTTCAGCCTGGCGTAGGCCCGCTCGGACCTGGCCACCACCATCACACCGCTTGTCCCGGCGTCCAGCCGGTGCACGATGCCCTGCCGCTCGGCGGCGCCCGCGAGGCTCAGCTGGTACCCGGCTGCGGCGAGCCCGGCCACCACGGTCGGCCCCGTCCAGCTCGGCGCCGGATGGACGGCGACGCCGATCGGCTTGTCGAGCACGAGGATGTCCTCGTCGTCGTAGATGATGCGCATCCCGGGCACCGGCTCGGGGTCGACGCGGACGGGCACCGGAGGCGGCGGCAGCTCCACGTCCAGCCACTGGCCGGCGTCCACGCGCGCCGACTTCTGCGTCGCCGCGCCGTCGAGCAGCACGTGCCCGTCGGCGACCAGCTCGGCCGCGGCCGTGCGGGACAGGCCGAGCAGCCGCGCCAGTGCCGCGTCCAGGCGCTCACCGGCGAGGCCCTCGGGTACGGGCAGGGTGCGCCGGTCAGCCACGGCCGTCGTCGCCGGGTTCCCGTCCGGCGGCCTCGGTCCGGTCGGCCGCCCGGACGCCGTCCACGCCGACGCCGCGCAGCGCGAGCAGGACGGCCAGCACGCCGCCGCAGACGATGCACGAGTCCGCGACGTTGAAGATCGGCCAGTGCGGCAGCTCGATCCAGTCGACGACGTGGCCGACGAAGACGCCCGGGCCGCGGAAGACGCGGTCGGTGAGGTTGCCGAGCGCGCCGCCGAGGATGAGGCCGAGCGCCACCGCCCAGCCGCGGCTGCGCAGCCTGCGGGCGGTGCGGACGATCGCGACGACGACGCCGAGCGCGATCAGCGTCAGCACGATGGTGAAGCCGGTGGCGAGGCTGAACGCGGCGCCCGAGTTGCGGATCACGTCGAGGGTCAGCAGGCCGCCGAGCAACCGGACCGGCGGGCGGCCCTCGATCCTGGCCACGACCAGCGCCTTGGTGGTCGCGTCGACCGCGAGCGCGAGCACCGCGACGACGACGAGCGGCAGCACCCGCCTGGGTGCCGGCGGTGCCACGGGCTCGACCTCATCGCCCTGGTCGGCCACCGCCTTGTCCATGCACCGCTCTCGTTCCGTCTCGCCGGTCCCGCGCCGGCCTACCGGCGCTCCTCGCGCTGCTTGCACATGACGCACAGCGTCGCACGGGGGAAGGCCCGGAGCCGTTCCTTGCCGATCGGGCCGCCACAACTCTCGCACACACCGTAGCTGCCCTCGTCGATGCGCTCGATGGCACGCTGGTTCTGCGCGATCAGGTCACGGGCGTTGTTGGCGAGCGAGACCTCGTGCTCCCGCTCCGACGCGCGGCTGCCCTGGTCGGCCTGGTCGTCACCCGCTCCGTCGACGCCGTCGCGCAACCGGTCGGCCATGTCCGACTCGGCGCGGTTGACCTCGCCGAGCAGCGCGTCGATCTCCGCGGCCAGCGTCGCCCGGATGTCGGCCAGCTCCGCCGCGGAGAAGCCCGACACGCGGTCCGGCTTGGGCTGCGGTGTGCTCGACTTCGCCTCCGTGATGGCCGACGCCGCCGGCGCGCCCGCCTCGGCCGGCGCCTTCCTGGCGTGGGCCTTCCCGGTCGTCGCCGCCTTCTTCGCCGGGCTGCGGGTCGGCGTCCGCTTCGCCGGCGTGGCCTGCTTCACCGGTGCGGCCTTCTTCGCCGTCGCCTTCTTCGCCGCCGCCTTGGTCGCGACCTTCTTGACCGTGGCCGCCTTCTTGGTGGCCGGCGCCTTCTTCGGCGTGGCCTTGTTCGCCGTGGCCTTGTTCACCGTGGCCTTCTTGGTCGCGGTCTTCTTCACGGCGGCCTTCTTCACGACCGCCTTCTTCACGGCCGCCTTCTTCACGGCCGCCTTCTTCGTCGCCGTCTTGCCGGCCGGCGCGGCCTTGTTCGCGTTCTTGGCCGTGGTCTTCTTGGCCGTGGTGGTCTTCTTCGCCGTGGCCTTCTTCGCCGAGGACTTCGCGGCCGACGCCTTCCGCGCTCCCGCGCGACCACCCGTACCGGTCCTCGCCGCCACCGGCGTGCTCTCTCGCGCCATCGCGTGTCCTCCCTCGTCCGGGCCGACCCCCGGAACGATCGGTGCTGGCGGCATGGTAGGTGCCGTCCGTGCCACCGGCAACGTACCGCGCCGAGGGGCGAGGTGGAGCGAACTCGTGCAGGTCGGGGGCACGCCGGGGAAATGGGGTCGGTGTCACGTTCCGGCGCCGGGTAGACTCGACCCGGCGACGATGGGGACACGGCTCGTCGTAGGCAGCCCACAGCGACCCGGGGACGGTGCGAGCCCGGGGGCGAGCGCGACGCGGTCATCACCCCGGAGCTACCGGAAGAAACGGCCATCGCACGCAAAGTGCGTCAACCGGACTAGAACCGGACCTCGAACGAGCGGACGCGCGACCCCACGGGACGCGCGCCAAGGAGGGTGGTACCGCGGGCCCCGGGCCGGACCGGATGGCTCGTCCCTCACTCGGAACGCGGGACGCCGGCCCCGCACCGACCACCGTTCGCTGGAGGCCGCTTCCGATGGCACCGTCGCGTTTCCGTCCCCTGCCCGCGCAGGTCGACCTGCCCGCGCTCGACCACGACGTGCTCGACCGCTGGGAGAAGGGCCGGATCTTCGAGCGGTCCCTGGAACAGACCGCCGACGGGCCGCTCTGGGTCTTCTACGAGGGCCCGCCCACGGCCAACGGCCTGCCCGGCGCCCACCACCTCGAGGCGCGCGTCTTCAAGGACGTCTACCCCCGGTTCAAGACCATGCAGGGCTACCACGTCCCCCGCAAGGCCGGCTGGGACTGCCACGGGCTGCCGGTGGAGATCGCCGTCGAGAAGGAGCTCGGCTTCTCCGGCAAGCCGGACATCGAGCGGTACGGCATCGCCGAGTTCAACGCCAAGTGCCGCGAGTCGGTGCTGCGCCACGTCGACGCGTTCGAACAGCTCACCCGGCGGATGGCGTACTGGACGGACCTGTCCGACCCGTACCGCACCATGGACGCCCCGTACGTGCAGAGCGTGTGGTGGTCGCTCAAGCAGATCTTCGACGCCGGCATGCTGTTCCGCGACTTCCGGATCACGCCGTACTGCCCGCGCTGCGGCACCGGCCTGTCCGACCACGAGCTCGGCCAGCCCGGCGTCTACCAGGAGGTCTCCGACCCCTCGGTCTACGTCCGGCTGCCGATCACGTCCGGTCCGCTCGCCGACCACGCCGACCTGCTGATCTGGACCACGACGCCGTGGACGCTGGTGTCCAACACCGCGGTCGCCGTCCACCCCGACGTCGAGTACGTCGTCGCGCGGCCGCAGACCGGTGACGGGCGCGCGCTGGTCGTCGCCGCGCCGCTGGTCGAGTCCGTTCTCGGCGAAGCCGGCGGGAGTCCCGGAGGCGGAGGAGGCAATGGCTGGACGGTCGAGCAGCGGCTCACCGGCCGCGAGCTCGAGGGCACCGCGTACCAGCCGCCGTTCGACCTGGTGCGGATCGACGGCGCCCACGTCGTCGTGCTCGCCGACTACGTCACCACCGAGGACGGCACCGGGCTGGTCCACCAGGCGCCGGCGTTCGGCGCCGACGACATGGCCACGATCAAGGCGTACGGCCTGCCCGTGGTCAACCCGATCGAGCCGGACGGCCGGTTCGCCACCGACGTCCCGCTCGTCGGCGGCACCTACTTCAAGGACGCCGACGAGCCCCTGGTCGACGACCTGCGCGAGCGTGGGCTGCTGTTCCGCCTGCAGCGCTACGTGCACGCCTACCCGCACTGCTGGCGGTGCGACACGGCGCTGCTCTACTACGCGCTGCCGTCCTGGTACGTCCGCACGACGGCGGCCAAGGACGCCCTGCTGCGCGAGAACGACCGCACCGACTGGCACCCGGAGACGATCAAGACCGGGCGCTACGGCGACTGGCTGCGCAACAACGTCGACTGGGCGCTGTCGCGGGACCGGTACTGGGGTACGCCGCTGCCGATCTGGACCTGCCCGGACGAGCACCTGACCTGTGTCGGCTCGCTCGCCGAGCTGGGCGAGCTGGCCGGCCGCGACCTCAGCGGCCTGGACCCGCACCGCCCGTACATCGACGAGGTCACGTTCGCCTGCCCGGAGTGCGGCGAGCAGGCCCGGCGCGTCCCGCAGGTCATCGACGCCTGGTACGACTCGGGCTCGATGCCGTTCGCGCAGTGGGGCTACCCGCACGCGGAGGGCAGCAAGGCGGAGTTCGAGGGCTGCTACCCGGCCGACTTCATCTGCGAGGCGATCGACCAGACCCGCGGCTGGTTCTACACCCTGATGACCATCGGCACGCTGGTGTTCGACAAGTCGTCGTACCGCACGGTGCTGTGCCTCGGCCACATCGTGGACGCCGAGGGCCGCAAGATGAGCAAGCACCTGGGCAACGTGCTCGAGCCGATGCCGCTGCTGGAGCGGCACGGCGCCGACGGCGTCCGCTGGCTGCAGGCGTGCGTAGGCAACCCGTGGTCGACGCGGCGGATCGGCCACGAGCTGATCGAGGACGTGGTCCGCCGGGTGCTGCTCACCTACTGGAACACCGCGTCGTTCCTCGTCCTGTACGCGAACGCCGCGGCGGACGGCCCGGACGGGCGGCCGTGGACGCCCGAGCTCGCGGCGCAGGCGCCGCCGCACGCGGAGCGGCCGCTGCTCGACCGGTGGGCGTTGTCCGAGCTCTACGCCACGGTCGCCGGCGTCACCGACGCGCTGGAGGCGTTCGACACCGTCACGGCGGGCCGGCGGCTCACCGAGTTCGTGGACGACCTGTCCAACTGGTACGTCCGCCGGTCCCGGCGCCGGTTCTGGCAGGGCTTCGGCTCGCCCGAGGGCGCGTCGGCGTTCGCCACACTGTACGAGTGCGTCGAGACGCTCACCCGGCTGCTCGCGCCGTTCGTGCCGTTCGTGACCGACGCTGTGTGGGAGGCGCTTCGCGGCGACTCGCCGGTGCCGAACTCCGCCACCCCCGCCGGCATGCCGGAGTCGGTGCACCTCGCGTCCTGGCCGGAACGCAGGGACGAGCTCGTCGACGCGCGGCTGTCCGGGCAGATGGCGCTGGTGCGCCGCCTGGTCGAGCTCGGCCGGTCGACCCGCTCCGGTTCGGGCGTGCGCACGCGGCAGCCGCTGCGCCGGGCGCTGGTCGCCGCGCCCGGCTGGGCCGAGCTGGCGGAGGAGCTGCGTGCGCAGATCGCCTCCGAGCTGAACGTGCAGGACGTCGCGAGTCTCGGCGAGCACGCGGCGGCCGGTGACCTCGTCGAGTACACGGTCAAGCCGAACTTCCGCAGCCTCGGCCGGCGGTTCGGCAAGCGGACGCCCGCGGTCGCGGCCGCGATCACGTCCGCACCGGGCGGCGAGCTCGCCGCAGCCGTGCGCCGCGGCGACGCCCGGGTGAGCGTCGACGGCGAGGACGTCGCCGTCCTCGCCGACGACGTCCTCGTCACCGAGACGCCGCGCGCGGGCTGGGCGGTGGCCAGCGAGCACGGGCTGACGGTGGCGCTCGATCTGGAGCTGACGCCGGAGCTGGTCGCGGCGGGCCTGGTGCGGGAGACGATCCGGGCGATCCAGGAGGCGCGCAAGGCGGCCGGCCTGGAGGTCTCGGACCGCGTCGAGCTGTCCTGGCGGGCCGGCTCGCCGGAGCTGGCCGACGCCCTCCGCGCGGCCACGGACACCGTCGCCACCGAGGTGCTCGCGACCGGCGTCACCGAGGGCGACGCCCTCGACGGCGCCCGCGAGTTCCACGACGGCACGCTGGGCCTGACCTACTGGCTCCGCCGCGCGTCCTGACCGCGGCGCCCGCAGGTGGACCCGTGAGGGGCGCCGGCTGCACACGACGAACGGCGGCTGCACACGAGTCCTGCACCGTGTGCAGCCACCGTCGATCACGTTGACGTGATCGACGGGACCGGGACGGACCGGTTGGTCGCCGGGAGCGGGCCGGGGCTCAGGTGGTCGGGCCGGCGGCGTCTTCCGCGTCGGCGGCGCAGACGCGGCAGGGCGTGAGGCCCCGCTCCTTCGCGTCGGCGACGGTGGCCTGCGTGACCTCGGTGCCGTCCTCACGGGCGTCCGCGACGACCTGGCAGCCGTCGACGTGATACCGGCGCTGGCCGGTCACGACCAGCACCTGGGCCGGCTCGTCGCTCTCGTCGGTGTCCGCCTCGTCGTCCGCGCCCGACTCCTTCGCCGCGGCGCCGGCGTTCTCGTCCTCCCCCGAGCCGGCCACGGACTCGGGTTCGGTCTCCGCCTCGGCCGCCTCCGCCGTCTCCGCCGTCTCCGCCGCCTCGGCGCGGGCGGCGAGCACGGCGTCCGGCCGGCAGGCGGTGCATGCGACGTAGCCCTGCTCCCGCGCCTCGGCGACGGTCAGCTCCTCGGTCTCCCGGCCGGTGACCTGCCGGCAGCTCGGCAGGTGGTAGCGCAGCCGGCCCGGGGCCACGACGACGCCGGCCCCGCCGGGGACCTCGCCCTCGTCCAGCACGCCGACGGCACCCGACGCGGCGGCCGCACGGCCACCCGCCTTGGCGGCCTTCCGCGTCGGTGCCTTGCGCCGGCTCTCCGGCTTGCGTGCGCCGCCCCCGCCACCCGATCGGGGGGCCGCGCCGCTCGCCTTCCTGCCGGACTTCCGGCCGGATCCGCCCGGCAGGCGCTTCGTCGCCTTGCGCCCGCGGGCGTAGCCGGCGATGAGCAGGACGCCGGCCACGACACACAGCCCGATGGAGACGTAGACGAGGACCATCCCGGTCGTCGCGAGCCCGGGGTTCAGGGTCGACCCCGTGAAGCCCACGGCGAGCGCGACGATGGCGAGCAGCACCAGCAGCGCACTGATCGCGATCATCACCGCTCCCCGGGACCGGACGAACTCACGACGGACCGATGCCGGGTCGGCGAGCGGTCCCGCTCATACCCGGCTCAGCGGCGTCCCTGTCAGTCGCCCATCCGGGGCGGCGCGTGCGAGGCGGTCTTGTCGAGCTGCTCGAGCTGACCCTGCAGGTAGGACTTCAGCCTGCTGCGGTACTCGCGTTCGAAGGTGCGGAGCACCTCGATCTGCTGCTCGAGCTTCTCCCGCTCGGTGATGAGCGAGCCCATGGCCTGACGGTGCTTCTCCTGCGCGTCCCGGTCGAGGTCCTCGGCGCGGCGCCGGGCGTCCGACACCAGCTTGTCCGCCTCGGTGCGCGCCTTGCGGAGCACCTCGTCGGCCTTCTGCTGGGCGGTTGCGACGTGCTCGTCGTGGACCTGCTGGGCGAGTGCGAGCAGCCGTGCCGCGGAGTCGGGCACCTGTCCCCCGCCCGCGGCGGCCATCAGGCCACCGGCGAGACCGGCGGGACCTGCCGCCGCGGCGGCGTGCGTGCCGTGCTGGGCGGGTGCCGGGAAGGCGTCGTTCTTCGCGACGGCCGGGGCCGGCTCCTCCTGCCGCGGCTTCATCGCCTCGCCGATGCTGCCCGGGTACGGGCCGCCCTCCGGCCCGGCCGGCGCGGGGCCGTTGCCCTGCTGGCCGTGCGGCTGCTGGCCCTGCTGGTCCGCCCGCGGCATCGCCTGGGTCGGTTCAGGGGCGTGGCCGGGCGCACCGTTCTGGGAAGCGTGGTGCTCGGGGCCTGGGTTGGCTCCGTTGCCCTGGCTGTGGTGTCCCCCCTGACGCTGACCCTGGAATGCCGCTCCCTGCTGCTGGGTGAGCGGACCCGACAGGTAGGACTGGTCGCCGGTGACCTCGGCCAGCCGACGGCGCAGCTCGTCGTTCTCGGCGAGGAGTCGATCGAGTTCCGCCTCGACCTCGTCGAGGAAGGAGTCCACCTCTTCCTCGTCGTATCCGGGGCGGAGGCGCGTGGTATTGAACTGCTTGTTACGCACGTCCGCGGGTGTCAGCGGCATGTCCTCTCCTGCGGGTGGTCGGAGATGTGTCCAGGTGACGGTACTCGATACCGGCGCTCGCGTCACACCAGACCCATCAGTAGGCGGGTCACGATGATGACGGCGAAGAACAACACGATGAAGCTGAGGTCCAGGCTGACCCCTCCGAAGCGGAGGGGCGGGATCACCCTTCTGAGCAGTCGTATCGGCGGATCGGTCACCGTGTAGACGCCCTCACAGACGACCAGCCAGAAGCCGTGCGGCACCCAGGACCGGGCGAACATCTGCACGTAATCCAGCACCAGCCGGCCAAGCAGTGCGTACAGGAACAGACGCAGTACGTAGATGGCGGGCACGAGGGCGTAGATCACGGTTCGATTCTCTCCAGGCGACACACGATTCCGTCAAATCGGTCATCGTCATGTGTCGGTCTCAACTCTGGTTGTAGAACCCGCCCTCTACGATCCGTGCCCGGTCCTCGGCCGTCACCCGGACGTCGGGCGGCGAGAGGAGGAAGACCCGGCTGGTGATCCGGTCGATGCTGCCGCGCTGGCCGAAGATCAGGCCGGCGGAGAAGTCGACCAGCCGCTTGGCGTCGGCGTCGTCCATCTCGGTGAGGTTCATGATGACCGGCGTGCCGTCGCGGAACCGCTCGCCGATGGTGCGGGCGTCGTTGTACGAGCGGGGCCGCACCGTGGTGATCTGGCTCAGGTCCGCCGCGACCGGCTCGACCACTCGGGGCGTGGCCGGGCGGTCCTCGTCGACGGGAACCAGCGGCGCGCGCTCGACCCGCGGCTCGGTGCGCTCCCGCACCGGCACGCGGTCCGGCACGCGGTCGCGGTCGGCCGCACGGTCGCGGGCAGGCGTACGGTCCCGCTGCCGGGTGTCGTACTCCTCGTACTCGTACTCGTCCTCGTCGTAGTCCTCGACCAGGCCGAGGTAGCTCATCGTCCTGCGCATGAGTCCCGGCATGCTGGTGGTCCCTCCCGTGCCCGATCGACGCGCTCCGCTGCTCTTCAGGCGACATTACCTATTGGCGGGCCTGATCCCGAGTAACGCCGTGCCGATGCGGACGTGTGTCGCGCCATGGCACACGGCCGCCTCGAGGTCGGCGCTCATGCCCGCGGAGATCGCGGTGGCGCCGCCGTCGACCCGCCGCACCTGTTCTGCCACCTCGGCCAGGGACACGAACGCCGGCTCGGGCGGCGCGTCCAGCGGCGCGATCCCCATCACACCACCGAGAGTGAGCCCGTCGGTCGACGCGACGAGCTCGGCGAGCCGCGGGACGTCCGCCGGCTCGGCACCGGCGCGCTCCTCGCCCGCACCGAGGCGAACCTCGACCAGGCAGCGGAGGGTGCGCCCGGCGGCGTGCGCCGCCTTCCCGAGCGCGGTGACCAGCCGGTCCCTGTCGACCGAGTGCACCCAGTCGGCGTACCTGGCGACCGAACGCGCCTTGTTCGTCTGCAGCGCCCCGACGAAGTGCCAGGTGAGGTCGAGGTCGGCGCACGCCTCCGCCTTCGGCGCGGCGTCCTGGTCGCGGTTCTCCCCCACGTGCCGGACACCGAGGTCGGCGAGGAGGCGGACGTCGGATGCCGGGAAGGTCTTGGTGACCGCGATCAGGGTCACGTCCTCGCGGCGGCGTCCCGCGGCTTCGCACGCGTCGGTCAGCCGCTTCTCGACGGCGGCGAGGTTCGCGGCGAGCTCGGCCCTGCGCTCATCCATCGCTGCCGTCCAGCCAGACGTAGCCCGCGAACCGTCCCGTGGTGCCGTCGCGGCGGTAGGAGTAGTGCCGCGGCGACTCCATCGTGCAGACCGGCACCCGGCGCACGTCGGCGACGCCGAGCCCGCGCAGTTGCGCGGCGA
>DASUWX010000144.1:0-5282 GCA_036378185.1 Streptosporangiales bacterium
CTGGACGCCGTCGCACCCGGCGTTCGACCGCAACCCGTTGGACGTCGCCGACGACGCGGCGCGCGCGGGCCGGCCGGTCGCCGACCACGTGGTGGACGAGCTGCGCGCCGGGCGGCTGCGCTTCGCCGCCGAGGACCCGGACGCCCCGGAGACCTGGCCGCGCGTGATGACGGTGTGGCGGGCGAACGTGCTCGGCTCGTCGGGCAAGGGCATGGAGTACTTCATGCGGCACCTGCTCGGCACGCACCACGCGGTGCGGGCCGACGAGACGCCGCCCGGACGACGCCCGGTCGAGGTCACCTGGCGCGACCCCGCACCTCCCGGCAAGCTGGACCTGCTCACGGCGGTCGACTTCCGGATGACCAGCACCTGCACGTTCGCCGACGTCGTGCTGCCGGCGGCCACCTGGTACGAGAAGCACGACCTGTCGAGCACGGACATGCACCCGTTCGTGCACTCCTTCAACCCGGCGATCCCGCCGCCATGGGAGTCGCGCACGGACTTCGACGCGTTCGCGTCGATCGGAGCGGAGTTCTCCCGGCTCGCCGAACGCCACCTGGGCACCCGCACCGACGTGCTCGCGACGCCGCTGATGCACGACACCGCGGACGAGACCGCCCAGCCCGGCGGTCGGGCGCTCGACTGGCAGGCGCACGGGGACGGGGAGGCGGGTGGGGCGGGCGAGCCGGTGCCCGGCGTGAACATGCCGCGGCTGGTCACCGTGGAACGCGACTATCCCGCCGTCGCCGCGAAGATGGCCGCGCTCGGCCCGCTCGTCGACCGGCTCGGCACCACGACGAAGGGCGTCACCTGGAAGCCGACGGGTGCCGTCGACCACCTCGCGCACGCGAACGGTCTCGTCCGCGGCGGCGTGGCGGACGGCCGGCCGTCGCTCCGCCGCGACGTGCACCTGGCCGAGGCGATCCTCGCGCTGTCCGGCACCACGAACGGGCAGATCGCGCTGCAGGGCTGGCGGGAGCTGGAACGGCGGACGGGGACGCCGCTCGCCGACCTCGCCGAGGAACGAGCCGGCGAGCGGATCTCGTTCGCCGACACGCAGATCCAGCCGAGAGCCGTGATCACGTCCCCGGAGTGGTCCGGCAGTGAGACCGGCGGCCGCAGGTACTCGCCCTTCGTCGTGAACGTGGAGCGGAAGAAGCCGTGGCACACGCTGACCGGGCGGATGCACTTCTTCCTCGACCACGACTGGATGGCCGAGTACGGCGAATGGCTGCCGGTGTACCGGCCGCCGCTGAACTACGCCCGCCACTTCGGCGACCAGGGCGCCGGCGAGCCGGACCGTCCCGAGATCACCGTCCGCTACCTGACCCCGCACTCGAAGTGGTCGATCCACTCCGAGTACCAGGACAACCTGCACATGCTGCGGCTGTTCCGCGGCGGCCCGGTGATCTGGATGAGCCCGGACGACGCGGCGGCGATCGGCGTCGGCGACAACGACTGGATCGAGGCGTACAACCGCAACGGCGTGGTCGCCTGCCGGGCCGTGGTCACCCACCGGATGCCGAAGGGCACCGTCTTCATGTACCACGCGAAGGACCGGCACCTGATGACGCCGCGGTCGGAGATCTCGGGCTGGCACGGCGGGTCCGACAACTCGCTGACCCGGCTGGTCATCAAGCCGACGCACCTCATCGGCGGTTACGCGCAACAGACGTTCGCGTTCAACTACCACGGCCCCACCGGCAACCAGCGCGACGAGATCGCGGTCGTGCGCCGGCGCAGCCAGCACGTGCAGTGGTGAGACGGCGGGAGGACGACTTCGATGCGACCGATGGCACAGATGGCGATGGTGATGAACCTCGACAAGTGCATCGGCTGCCACACCTGCACGGTGACGTGCAAGCAGACCTGGACCAACCGGCCCGGCATGGAGTACGTCTACTTCAACAACGTCGAGACCAAGCCGGGCGTCGGCTACCCGAAGCGGTACGAGGACCAGGAGAAGTGGAAGGGCGGCTGGGCGCTGGACCGCAGGGGCCGACTGCAGCTCAGGTCCGGTAGCCGGCTGCGCCGGTTGCTGTCCATCTTCTACAACCCGGACCTGCCGTCCATCGACGACTACGGCGACCCCTGGACGTACGACTACCAGACGCTCCTCGACGCGCCGGCCGGCACCGTCACCCCCAGCGCGCACTCGATCTCCGCGCTCACCGGGCGCGACATGAAGGTCGACTGGGGCAGCAACTTCGACGACGACCTCGCCGGCGGGCCCGAGCACGCGGTGGACGACCCCGACCTCGCCGGGCTCGAGGAGCAGGTGCGGATGGAGTTCGAGCAGGTGTTCATGTTCTACCTGCCGCGCATCTGCGAGCACTGCCTCAACCCGTCGTGCGTCGCGTCCTGCCCGTCCGGCGCGATGTACAAGCGGGAGGAGGACGGCATCGTCCTCGTCGACCAGGACCGCTGCCGCGGCTGGCGGTTCTGCGTCTCCGGCTGCCCGTACAAGAAGGTCTACTTCAACCACCGCACCGGCAAGGCCGAGAAGTGCACGCTCTGCTACCCGCGGATCGAGGCCGGGCAGCCCACCATCTGCTCGGAGACCTGCGTCGGCCGGCTGCGTTATCTCGGCCTCGTGCTCTACGACGCCGACCGGGTTCTACCGGCGGCGGCGACCGAGGACCCGCGTGACCTCTACGAGGCGCAGCTGTCGGTCTTCCTCGACCCCGAGGACCCGGCCGTCCAGGCCGAGGCGGCCCACGCGGGCATCCCGTCGGACTGGATCGACGCCGCCCGCCGCTCGCCCGTCCACGCGCTCGCCGCCCGGCACCGCGTCGCGCTGCCGCTGCACCCGGAGTACCGCACCATGCCGATGGTCTGGTACATCCCGCCGCTCTCCCCGGTCGCCGACATCGTGCACGCCGCCGGCTACGACGACACCGACCCGGACCGTGTCTTCGCCACGATCGACGCCCTGCGCATTCCCGTCGAGTACCTCGCCAACCTGTTCACCGCCGGCGACCCCGAGCCGGTCCGGCGCGTCCTGCGTAAGCTCGCCGTCGTCCGGGCGGTCATGCGAGCCGGTCAGCTCGGCCTCGACGTCGACGAGAACCTTCCCGAGTCCGTGCACGCGACCGCGGCGGAGCTGGACGACCTGTACCGGCTGCTGGCCATCGCCAAGTACGACGAGCGGTACGTCGTCCCGAAGGCGCACGCCGAGGACGCCGGGCGGCTGATGGCCCAGCACGAGCAGCTGTTCTGCAGCCTCGACACCGACGGCGGTCCCGGCATGGGCGGTGCCGGGCCGCCCGCGTCGGTCGAGTCGTTCCACGCGACGCCGGGCGGTGGCACGTTCCGCGGCGACGACGGCCGGACCCGGTTCAACCTGCTCGGCTGGGACGGCCACGACTCCGCCCCGCACCTGTTCCCGGACCGGCCCGCATGAGTGAGGTCAGCGCGTACAAGCTCGCGTCGGTGCTGCTGCAGTACCCGACCGCGGCGCTGTTCGACGGGCTCGACCGGCTCGACGCCGTCGCGGCCGGCACGGCACCGAGGGCGAGCAGGGACGCCTTCGCCCGGTTCCTCGGCTGGCTGCGGGCGACGCCGCCGACCGAGGTCGCGCAGCACTACGTCGACACGTTCGACCTGCGCCGCCACTGCGCGCTCTACCTCACCTACCACCGCTACGGCGACACCCGCAGGCGCGGCATGGCCATGCTCACGTTCACCGCCGCGTACCGCGCCGCGGGCTTCGAACTGCGCACCGACGAACTCCCCGACCACCTCCCCGTCGTCCTGGACTTCGCCGCACTCCATCCGAGGGGCGCGGCACTGCTGCGCAGCCACCGAGCCGACCTGGAACTGGTCCGGCGCGCCCTCAGCAAGGCCGGCACGCCGTACGCACACGTCGTCGACGCGGTCTGCGCGCGCCTGCCGCGGCTCGGCCGCCGCGACCTCGCGCTCGTGCACCGGGCGGCCGAATCCGGTCCACCGGCCGAGGAGGTCGGGCTGGAGCCCTTCGCCCCGCCGGAATACCTCACGGGAACAGGAACGGAGCCGGCGCGATGAGCGCGTGGGACATGTGGTGGTGGGTGATCCTGCCGTACGCGGCCATGCTCGTGTTCGTCGTGGGACACATCTGGCGCTGGCGCTACGACCAGTTCGGCTGGACCAGCCGCTCCACCCAGCTGCAGGAGCGCCGGCTGCTCAAGTGGGGCGGGCCGCTCTTCCACTACGCCACCTTCGCCGCCATCGCCGGACACGCGATCGGCATGCTCATCCCCCGCTCGGCCACCGAGGCGCTCGGCATCACCGAGCGCGCGTACACCCTGTTCTCCGGCATCGCCGGGTCGGTCGCCGCGGTCGGTGTCCTGTTCGGCGCAGCCGTCCTGGTCTTCCGCCGCACGACGGTGCCGCGGGTGCGCGCCACGACGAGCGGCGTCGACTACCTCGCGCTCATCCTGCTCGGCATCATCACCGTGCTCGGCATCTACCTGACCCTCGGCATACAGGAGGTGGGCGGCGGCTACGACTACCGCACGACCGTCTCCGTCTGGTTCCGCAGCCTGTTCACCGGCGCCCCGGACGTCACCGCGATCAGCAGCGCGCCGTTGATGTACCAGGTGCACGCCACGGCCGCCTGGATGATCTTCGCCGTCTGGCCGTTCAGCCGGCTCGTGCACGCCTGGAGCTACCCGGTCTGGTACCTGTGGCGTCCCTACGTGGTCTACCGCAGCCGCCGGGCCGGCCGGCCCGCCGAGCCCGGCACCAGCGGACGCCGGTGGCGCAGGATCGGCGTCCGGTACTGAGCCGGCGATGGCACCGCGGGAGGCCGCATCCGACCGAGCACCGCAGCCGCTGCTGCGCGAGTCGGTCCGCACGCTGCACCCGAGCTACTTCGCCCTGGTGATGGCGACCGGCATCGTCTCGGCCGGTCTGCGGGACCACGGCGTGCCTGCGCTCTCCACGGCCCTGATGTGGCTGACCGCCGCCTGCTACCTGTTCCTGGTCGTGCTGCTCGGCTGGCGCCTGCTCGCCTTCGCCGGCGAGGTCCGACGCGACGGGTCCGACCCGCAGCGCGGGTTCGGCTTCTTCACCTTCGTCGCCGGCACCGAGGTGCTCGGCACCCGGCTGGCCCTCGCCGGCCACCACGGCGCCGCCACCGGACTGTTGGTCCTCGGCGGGGTCTCCTGGCTCGTCCTCGGTTACCTCATCCCCTCCACCGCCATCCTCGGCGGCGCCATCCGGCCGATCGTGGCCGGCGCGAACGGCACCTGGTTCATCTGGGCCGTCGGCACCCAGTCGGTCGCGGTCCTGACCGCGAC
>DASUWX010000145.1:0-2823 GCA_036378185.1 Streptosporangiales bacterium
TCCGCACCCCAGCCGGCCACGCGCCGCTCCGCCCGCTCCCTGCTGCGGCCGCTCCTCCCGGCGCGAGCGAAGGACTCCGATGGCGTGGGCTGAGGAGGTCGCCGCGGCTCTCGACCCGCTCGGGGAGGTCGCGTACGACGAGGGCTTCGGCCCGCTCACGGCCACCGTGCCCGCCGAGCGCTGGGTGGAGGCGCTGACGGCGGCCCGCGACACCCTGGGGTGCGCCTTCTTCGACTGGCTGTCGGCCGTCGACGAGCTCGAGGCCGGCTTCGCCGTGGTCTGCCACCTCGCCCGGCACCGTCCCGGGGACGTGCGGCACCTGCTGCTGCGTACGACGGTGCCCCGGGAGCGCCCCGTGGTGGCCTCGGCCGTGGACGTCTACGCCGGCGCGACGTGGCACGAGCGGGAGACCACCGAGATGTTCGGCCTGGCGTTCGGGTCGAACGGTCCAGAGGGTGACCAGCCGCGTGAGGTGCGGCATCTCCTGCTGCCGGAGGAGTTCGAGGGCTTCCCGCTGCGCAAGGAGTTCGTGCTGGCCTCCCGGGTCGCCAAACCGTGGCCGGGAGCGAAGGAGCCGGGGGAGTCCGACGAGCACGGCCCGCCGAGCCGGCGGCGCACACGCCCGCCGGGCGTACCGGAGCCGGAGGCGTGGGGTCCACGCGATCCCGGGTCGCCCCCGCCCGACCCGCTGGCGCACGCCCGTCCCGGGGCGGCCCGCCCACGCCGTCGGACCCCCGCCGACCGTGACGACCCGGACGCGCCACGTCGGCGAGCCGGTCGCGAACGTCCCCCTCGGCCGGACCAGCGCAGCGAGCAGGCCAGTGACCAGGCCAGCGACCAGGGCAGCGACCAGGGCAGCGACCAGGGCAGGGACGAGGCCGATGGCTGACTGGCTGGAGACGGGGCTGCGGCTCGTGGTCGTGGTCGGCGCCTTCCTCACCCTGCCGCTGCTGGTCGGGCAGACCGAGCACAAGGTCATGGCGCACATGCAGAGCCGGGTCGGGCCGATGTACGCCGGCGCCTTCCACGGCTGGGCGCAGCTGGTCGCCGACGGCGTGAAGTTCGCGCAGAAGGAGGACATCGTCCCGGCGGACGCCGACCGCACGGTGTTCAAGCTCGCGCCGTGGATCGCGCTGCTGCCGTACCTCCTGGTGCTCGTGGTCGTGCCGGTCGGGCCCGGAGGGCTGGTCGGCCGCGACCTCGACGCCGGCCTGTTCTACGCGCTCGCGGTGATGAGCATCGGCGTCGTCGGGGCCGTGATGGCGGGCTACGCGAGCGCGAACAAGTACTCGCTGCTCGGCGGCATCCGGGTCGCCGCGCAGCTGATGGCGTACGAGCTGCCGCTCGTGCTCAGCGCGGTCTCCGCGGCCATGGCGGCCGGCACCCTGTCGCTCACCGGCATCGTCGACGCGTGGCGGCCGTGGTGGCTGGCCTGGCAGTTGCTCGCACTCGTCGTCTTCCTCGTCGCCGGCGTGGCCGAGCTGCGGCGTCCGCCGTTCGACATGCCGGTGGCCGACTCCGAGATCATCTTCGGCCCGTACACCGAGTACACCGGCCTGCGGTTCGCGCTGTTCCTGCTCGCCGAGTACGCCGGCATCGTGGTCGTCTCCGCGCTGACCACCGTGCTGTTCCTCGGCGGCTGGAAGGGGCCGTTCCTGGACGCGCAGCTCGGCTGGCTCTGGACCTTCATCAAGGTGCTACTCGTTGCGTTCGTCGTGATCTGGCTGCGGGTGTCGTTCCCGCGGCTGCGCGAGGACCAGCTGCAGCGGTTCGCCTGGGTGGGGCTCGTACCGTTGGCTCTGCTGCAGTTGCTGCTCACCGCGATCGTGAAGGTGGCCATCGCATGAGTAACCGCCACGGCGAGACGAGACCCGGCGTCGGCCTGGTGAAGGGCCTCGCCACCACGTTGCGGACCATGGTGACGCCGTCGCACACGGCCGAGTACCCGCACCAGCTCCCCGAGCTGCCGCCGCGCAGCCGTGGCGTCATCGGCCTGCTCGAGGAGAACTGCACCGTCTGCATGCTCTGTGCCAGGGAATGCCCGGACTGGTGCATCTACATCGACTCCCACAAGGAAGCGGTGCCGCCGGCGCGCCCGGGCGGCCGGGAGCGCAGTCGCAACGTGCTCGACCGGTTCGCCATCGACTACGCGCTCTGCATGTACTGCGGCATCTGCATCGAGGCGTGCCCGTTCGACGCGCTCTTCTGGTCGCCCGAGTTCGAGTACGCCGAGTACGACATCCGCGACATGACCCACGAGCGCGACCGGCTGCGGGAGTGGATGTGGACCGTCCCGCCGCCGCCCGCGAACGACCCGGGCGCGCCCGCGCCGAAGGAGGTCGACGCCGCGGCCAAGGCGGCGGCGAAGGCCGAGCCGCAGCAGCCGGGCGACGCCGCCACGCCGCACCCGCCGTGGGAGGCCGGCGATGACGGCGGTTGACGTCGTCCTGATCCTGCTCGGGGTGCTCGCGGTCGGCTCCGGCGTCCTCGTCGTCACCACCCGCCGGCTGGTGCACGCCGCCCTCTGGCTGGTCGTCACCTTCGGCGCGCTCGCCGGGATGTACCTCGTGATGAGCGCCGAGCTGGTGGCCTGGGTGCAGGTGCTCATCTACGTCGGCGCGGTCGTGGTGCTGCTGCTGTTCGGCATCATGCTCACCCGCGCGCCCACGGGCCGGTCCGACGACCTCGACAGCGGCAACCGTCCGGCCGCCGTCGTCGGCGGCGTCGCGACGTGCGTGCTGCTCGTGACGCTGGCCGGGTACGGGTTCTCGTCGGCGTACGCCGATCTCGACGCGGGCCGGATCGGCACGGCGAGGGCGATCG
>DASUWX010000146.1:0-36453 GCA_036378185.1 Streptosporangiales bacterium
CGCGGCCGCGTTCCGGCTGCTCGGCGTGGTCGGCGGCGCCGACGTCGGCCCGACCGAGGCGGCCGCGCTGCTCGACCTGCCGCCGCGGCAGGCGCAGTGGCGGCTGGACGCGCTCCGCATCGCCGACCTCGTCGCCTCCGCAGACGGCGAACGCGTCCGGATGCACGAGGTGGTGCGCGCGTTCGCGCGGGACGAGGCCGCGCGCGAGCCGGCGGAATGGCGCCTCGACGCCGTGCGCAGGCTCGTGTGCGCCTACGCCGCCGGGCTGCGGAACGCGACGCTCGCACGCGCGCCCGGCCTCGTGTTCGACGACTTCGAGCTGCCGGTCGAGCCGGCGGCCGCCGAGTTCGACACGGCGGCCAAGGCGACGGCGTGGCTGGAACGCGAGCGCGGCAACATCGCCGCCGCCGTTCGCTCGGCCTGCGAGGTGCGCGCCCTGCCGCCCACGTCGGTCAGCCGTATCACGGGCGCGTTCGCCCGGTTCGCCCAGCCGAGCGGCCGCCTCACCGACCTGGCGGCCGCGACCGAGGCCGCGGTGGCGTACGCGCGCACCGAAGGGGACCGCACGGCCGAGGGGATCGCGTTGATCGTCCTGGGGTCGGTGCGCATCAGGCAGCGCGGGAAGCGCGCCGCCCTGGCCGACACCAGGACCGCGGTCGCGCTGCTCTCCGGCACCGGGTCCCGGTCGGAGGCGGCGGCGTTGACCACTCTCGCGTACTGCGCCGACGAGCCGGAGGAGCGCAGGGACAGCCTGCGCCGGGCGTTGCGCGTGTACGAGTCCCTCGGCGACGAACGCGGCACGATCACCGCGCTCGGCAACATCGCCGACCACCACCTCCGGATGGGCGAGTACCGGCGGGCCGTCGAGGTGGGGCAGCGGGCCGCGAAACGAGCCCGCGCACTGGACGCGCCGGACCTCTCCGCCGGCAACCAGATCACGGTGGCCGAGGCGCTGCACTACATGGGCGGGTGCAACGAGGCGGCCCGGCTCATCCGCCGCACGATCGAGGAGGCGAACGCCGCCGGCAGCGGCGTCGTCGTGTCGCTGGCGTCACTGGCGTACGCGCGGATGCTGCGCGACGACGGCCGTCCGGTCGAGGCCGTCGACCGGTACGAACGCACGCTGACCGCGTTCCGCGGCCTCGGCGCGGAGCACGACGTCGCGCGGACGACGGTGGAGCTCGGCGACCTGCTCGACGCGCTCGGCCAGAAACGGCGGGCCCAGGCCTGCTGGGCGAGCGCGGTGGTCACCCTGGACCGCCTCGGCACGCCGGACGCCGTCCCCGTGCACGAGCGCCTCGCCGACGCCGGCTGAGCGGTCGGCCGCGAGTACGACGGAGGGCCGACGTGCAGGATGCTAGGGGTTGACCGGCTCGCCCGTGGCGCTGCCGGAGAGCCAGGACTTCCACGACGCCTGCCAGAAGCCCCAGCCGTTGCCGACCTCGAGCTTGCGCGGCGTCCCGGTGATGATGACGACGTCGCCGGGGTGCTCGTAGTGGTAGAACCACTCGGCCTTGCTCGGCGGGGAGTTCACGCAACCGTGGCTGACGTTGCTGCGGCCCTGGGCCCAGACGGTGCTCGGCATGGAGTGGACGAACTCGCCGCTGTTGGAGATCCGCACGGCCCAGTAGATGAGCTCGTCGTAGTAGCCGGGCTCGCCCTTCTTGATGCCGGGCGAGATCATCCGCTCCGGGCTGGCTTTGCCCATCGTCACGTGGATGCCGCTGGTCGTGTAGTACTTCCACTCCCCGCCGCGGCCCATGCTGACCGGCCAGTGGTTGACCCGCTTGCCGTTCTCGTACACCGACAGCTGGTGCGTCTTGGCGCTGGCCTTGACGATGACCCGGTTCCCGACCGTGTACCTGGCGGACAGGTTCTTGACGCCGTACACGCCCTTCGCCGCGCGGACGCCGGTGAAGTGCCCGACCACGTGGAGCTTCTCGTGCGCGGGCCAGTACTCCTTGGGGCGGAACACGACCTCGGTGTCGCTCATCCAGTGCCACGCGCCCTCGACCGGCTCGGACATGCGCACCTCGAGCGAGCGCTCGACCGCGGCCTTCGCGGTCACCGGCGTACTGAAGTCGACGACCAGCGGGAAGCCGACGCCGACCGTTGACCCGGACGGCGCGATCCAGCTCATCGAGCCGCTGAACGTCGCCGAGGGGCTCAGCGTGCGGAACGTCGACGTCGCCTGCGTCGTGACGTGGTCGCGGTTCTGCGCCGACGCGGTCGCCTCGTACCTGGCGGACGGCGTCATCGCCCAGTCCGACGTCCAGGCCGTGTGGTCGGAGTTGTACGTGCCGGTGAGGTCACGGCCGTTCTTGGACGTGACGGAGACGTCGGTGAGCCGGCCGTTGACGGCCCGCACCACCACATGACGGTCGGGCCGGACATTTCGGGACTTGTCGTCGGGCGTGATGGAGACGGTGGCCTTGGGCGCCGGCGGAGTCGGCGTGGCCGAGTGCGTCGCGGCCGCTTCGCGGGTCGCGTCGGCCGTACCGCCCCAGCCGTAGTCGATACCGGTTGCCAGGACCATCACCGCGGAAAGTGCCGCAGCAGTGGCCACGAGACGCCGCACGCTCACGGCGTTGCTGTCCATGCCCATCCCCGACGCCATCTAATCAAGAACCCCCACCACCGACCGGCACATTATCCAGCATCGTCACGGGCCGGTGCGGCGGGTCGACACCCATTCACAGCATCCCGTGATCATGCCGGTTCCGACCACCGTCGCCGGTGGCCGGAAGTTCGGTAGGAGGACGGCGGGAGGACGCCGGCGGTTTACCTCGAGCCGACCACTGTTGCCTCATGTGCAAGGGCCGTTGTCCCGCGACGGCCGCCGTGTGACAGTGGCGTCGTCCCCGGCAGGAGGCGAGAGAGGCGAACCGCATGACCCACCGTTTCCCCGCGCTGATCGCGGCGCCGGCGCCCGCACCCGGTCGGCTGTGGCTGACGAACGCGCTGCTGTTCGACGGCACCGGCTCCGGGTCCCGCGCGGGCGCCGCCGTACTGGTGGAGGACGGTGTGATCCGCGCGGTCTGCGGCACCGGCGAGGTGCCCGCGGACACCGGCACGGACCGCCGGATCGACCTCGGTGGCCGCACGCTGCTGCCGGGCCTGACCAACGCGCACTCGCACGTCGCGCGGTATCCGGTGCAGCCGTTGCCCGGGTCGGAGGAGAGCCTGCCGGGAACGCCGACGCATTTCCTGCAGGCGGCGTTGCGCGGCATGCTGCGGATGGGCGTCACGACCGTGCGGAACACCGGGTCCGAGGGACTGCAGCCGCAGGAGGCGCGGCAGGCGATGCGCTACGGCGCGTTCCGTGGCCCGCGGCTGCTCACCTGCGCGAAGATCATCTCGGCGACGGCGCCGGGCGGCCGTTTCTACGGCGACATGTACCACGAGGCGGACGGGCCGGACGGGGTACGTGCAGCCGTGCGCACGCAGATACGGTGGGGCGCCGACTTCGTCAAGGTGATGACGACCGGTGCGCGCTCCAACGAGCTGGAGGACCCCGAGCCGACCCAGTTCACCGACGAGGAGTTCGCGGCGCTGGTCGACGAGGCACACCGGCTCGGCTACAAGGTCTGCGCCCATGCCGAGGGACTCGCCGGCACGGAGGCGGCCATCGAGCACGGCATGGACACCGTCGAGCACGGCATGTTCCTCAACCAGCGCCCCGACCTGCTCGACCGGATGGCAGAGAACGGCCAGTTCCTGGTGCCCACCCTGACCGGCTACTACTACTGGGCTGGCTACGCGCCCGACGTCGTCGACCCGACCGGCGCCCCCACCGACCCGGAGGCGGGCCGGCTGATCAGCGAGCTCGGCCGGCTCAACCTCGACGAGGGCTCGAAGACGCTGCGGGCGGCGCGCGATGCGGGAGTGAAGGTCGTGCTGGGCAGCGACCGGTACGCCGAGGTCAACTCGACGGCGTACGAGCTGCTCCGGATGATCCACCACGGTCTGCCGGTGCGCGAGGCGCTCGTCGCGGCCACCAGGACGGCGGCCGAGGCGCTCGGCATCGAGGAGTACGTCGGGACGGTCGAGGAGGGCAGGCTCGCGGATCTGCTGGTGGTCGACGGCGACGCGGTCGCCGAGCCGCGGTTGCTCGCGGACCGCGACCGGATCTGGCTGGTGCTCCAGCTGGGCGAACCGGTGGCCGGCGCCGCGCTCGAGCGGCCGGCTGCGTGACGAGGGTGCCCCTCATGCCCCCGCTGGGGCGTGACGGGCACCCTCGTGACGGATCGGGCTGAGGCCTACTTGCCGATGTAGCCCTTGCTCTTCAGCCAGTCCTCCGCGACCTTCTTCGGGTCCTGGCCCTTGACGTCGACGCGGCCGTTGAGGTCCTGCAGCGTCTTGGTGTCGAGGTTCTTCGCGATCGGGTTGATGACCTTCGCGATGCCCGGGTACTTCTTGTACACGGACTGCCGCACCGTGAGTGCCGGGTTGTAGATCGGGAAGAACGTCTTGTCGTCGTCGAGGACGGTGAGCTTCAGCGCCTGGATCCGGCCGTCGGTCGTCGTCGCCTCACCGAAGCTGCACGACTTGCCCTTGGCGATCGCGTTGTAGATCGCGCCCTCCGCGAGGTTGGCCGTGTCGGCCTTCGGCACCTTGAAGCCGTAGGCCTTCTCGAGCCCGGGCCAGCCGTCACTGCGTCCGGCGAACTCGCTCGCGATGCACACCGACGCCTTCTTCGGGTCGCTGTTCGCCAGCTTCGCGTAGTCGGAGATCGACTTCACCTGCAGCTGGTTCGCGGTCGTCGTCTTCACCGCGATCGCGTAGGTGTTGTTCGCGCTCGAGGCGTCCAGCCACTTGATCTGGTTCTCCGACAGGTCCTGCTTCGCCACCGCGTCGTACTGCTTCGCCGAGTCCTTGATGGGCGTGGTGTGCTTGAGGTAGTTGATCCAGGCGGTGCCGGTGTACTCCCAGTACATGTCGATGCTGCCGGACGTCAGCGCCGTGCGCGTCGTGTTGCTGCCGGACAGGCCGCACTTGGTCTTCACGGTGGCACCGGCCGACTGCAACGCCAGCGCCGTGATGTTGCACAGCACCAGCTGTTCGGTGAACTCCTTGGACCCGACGGTGAGCGTCGCGCCCTTCAGGTTCGCCTTGTCGGCGAGGCTGCCCTTCTTGGCCGACGGCGAGTTGCTCAGCGAGCATCCCGCCAGCGTCATGGCGACACCTACGGCGAGGGCCACGGCCGCGGCCCGGCCTCGGGAGATTCTCATTGCGATTTCCTTCTCTCCTTCTCGTTACAGCCCTCGCGGGTACACCAGGCGTTCGACGAGCCCGAGGAGCCAGTCCAAGCCCAGCGCGAGAACGGCGGTCAGGACGCTGCCGGTGAGCAGGATCGGTGTCCGGCTGAACACGATGCCCGACTCGATCAGGTCACCGAGCCCGCCGGCGTTGGTGAACGTCGCCAGCGTCGCGGTGCCGACGTTGAGGATCACGGCGACCCGCAGCCCGGCGAGCATGACGGGCACGGCGAGCGGCAGTTCGACGCGGAACAGCACCGTGGTCTTCGACAGGCCCATGCCGCGCGCGGCGTCGATGAGCGTGTGGTCGACGCCCTGGAGCCCGACCATGGTGTTGCGCAGCACGGGCAACGCGGACGCGAGCACGAGCGCCAGGACCGCCTTCTGGAAGCCGATGCCGACTGCGACCGCGAGCAGCACGAGGATGCCGATGGACGGCACTGCCTGGCCGATGTTGAACAACGCCAGCATCGGGGCGACGAGCGGACGGAGCGCGTGCCGCGTGAGCAGGACGCCGAGCGGGATGGCGATCACGATGACGAGCAGGGTGGACACGCCGACCAGCTCGAGGTGCTGGACGAACGCCTCGACGATGACCTGCCGGTTGATCGACCGCTTCTCGATGGCGTCCAGCCGCTGGCCGTGGATGTAGAGATACAGCAGGACGCAGACCGCGGCGAGGAACACCGGCCGGGCGAGGAACCCCAGAACGGACCGCGGTGTCCGGCGTTCGGTGGGGACGGTCGTCGTGGCGTCGCGGGCCCCCGGCTCGGTGGCGGTTGCCGTCATCGCGCCGTCTCCGGTACGTCGGGCGCGGCCTCGTCGCGCACTACCGCGGTGAGCGTGAGCGTTCCGACGCGCCGGCCGTCGGCGTCGAGCACGACGGCGTGGTCGGCGCGCGCGGTCAGCATGGCGTCGAGCGCGTCGTACAGGGTCTGGTCACGACGCACGACGGGGGAGTCGTCGTCGGCGTTCTCGCTGCCCTGCAAGGGTTCCAGCTCGACGGACCCGACGGTCTCCAGGCGCAGCCGGCGGATCGCCGCGCCGGAACCGACGAACGAGGCCACGTACTCGTCGGCCGGCTCGGCGAGGATCGCCGCGGGCGTGTCGTACTGCGCGAGCCTGCCCTGCTCCGCGAACATCGCGATGCGGTCGCCGACCTTGACCGCCTCGGCGACGTCGTGCGTGACGAGCACGATGGTCTTGCCGATCCGTGACTGCAGCACGAGCAGCTCGTCCTGCAGCCGCTCCCTGGTGATCGGGTCGAGCGCGCCGAACGGCTCGTCCATCAGCAGTACCGGCGGGTCGGCCGCGAGCGCGCGGGCGACGCCGACCCGTTGTTGCTGGCCGCCCGACAGGTTCTTCGGGTACCTGCGCCGGTAGACCTTCGGGTCGAGGCCGACGAGCTCGAGCAGTTCGTCGACCCGCTCGCTGATCCGCGCCTTGTCCCAGCCGAGCGCCCTCGGCACGATGCCGACGTTCTCGGCGATCCGCATGTGCGGGAACAGGCCCACCTGCTGGATGACGTAGCCGATGTGCCGGCGCAGCTCGTCCGGGTCGACGGTGAGGGCGTCGCGGCCGTTGATGAAGATGCGCCCGGACGTCGGCTCGATCAGCCGGTTGATGAGGCGCAGCGTCGTCGTCTTGCCGCAACCGGACGGGCCGAGCAACGCGACGATCTCGCCGGCGCGGATGTCGAGCGACAGGTCCTCGACCGCCGGCGTCGCCTGGCCGGGGTAGTGCTTCCTGGCGTGATCGAGCCGGATCATCACGTCGTCGGGCGGCGTGCTCATGTCTGGGGTGCTCATGTCAGGCCTCGCGATGTGGTGAGTCGGCGGATGACGACGAACAGCAGGTCGAACGCGAGCGCCAGCACGGCGACCCCGATGGTACCGGCGAGAACCTCGTTCAACGCGCTCGCACCGCCGATGCGGGCGAGACCGCTGAAGATGAGCTCGCCGAGCCCGGGGCCGCTGACGGCCGCCGCGATCGCCGCGATCGCCACCGTCATGACGGTGGCCACCCGGATACCGGTGATGATGACCGGCCACGCCATCGGCAGCCGCACCAGCCGCATCCGCGCCGAGCGGGACAGGCCCATGCCGCGTGCTGCGTCCTCCACCGCGTTCGGTACGGAGTCGAGCCCGGTGATGGTGTTGCGCAGGATGGGGAAGATGGCGTACAGCACCAGCGTCGCGATGGTCGGCGGCAACCCGAGCCCGAGGATCGGGATGAGCAGGCCGAACAACGCGAACGAGGGCAGCGTCAGCATCGTGCCGGTGAGGCTGAGTGCGCCGCGGGAGAGGCGTTCGTGCCCCTCTACCAGGACACCGAGCCCGATGCCGATGACGGTCGCGATGGCGATCGCGATGAGCACGACCTCGGCGTGCTGGATGAACATGACGCCGATGTCGAGCCACTGCTGCGACAGATACTCGGTGAAGCTCATCACACCGCCTCAGTGCATCACTCTGTTCTCGGGTCCGGCGAGACTACTGACCAACGTATGGCACAGCAACAAATGCGCCCCTCCGGGCGGCATGGCGTCGGCACACCCTGGCACATCGTGAGATTCGGTCACGGAAGCCTCCGTTCGTGCGGCGTCGGACTCAGCGCACGGGTCAACGAGTCCGCCGCATTGCTCACCTCCCGCCCCGCCGGGCGCAGGGAACGGCCGAGCCGGTACTTCGGAATCGAGATGTTCAACGCGGCGACGATGCGCCCGCCGAAGTCGCGTACGGGCGCTGCCACCGCGGTGTGGCCCACCTCGAACTCCTCGTCGATCCCGGCGTAGCCGAGTGCCCGGGCCTCGTGCAGCCGGGTCAGCACGTCGTCGACGTCGCGTGGCGCCTTGGGGCCGGCACCGGTCAGCTCGACACCGTCGAGCAGTGCGCGTACCTCGTCGTCGGTGTGGTCGAACAGCAGCGCCCGGCCAGCGGACGTGCAGTACAAGGGAGTGCCCCTGCCGACCCACGGCACGGCCTGGATCGCCCGCCCGGCGCTCTCGGACATCAGGGTGACCACCTCGCCGCCCTCCAGCACCGACAGGTGGACGCCTTCGCGTACGCGCGCGACGAGCCGGCGCAGGACGTGCGGGGCTAGCGCGATCAGCCGCTGGTCGGACGCGTTCGCGGCGAGGGTGAACAGTCGCCAGCCGAGGCGGTAGCGACGGGTGTCGGGGTCACGCAGGACGAAGCCCGCCTCCGTGAGCGACTTCAGCGTCCGCGAGACCTGGCTCTTCTCCCGTCCCACGATCCGGGAGATCTCCACGACCCCGACGCCGCCGCCGCTCGTGACGTCCGGAGATCCCAGGGCGGTCAGGATGTCGATCGCCCGGGTGAGGCTCGTGGACCGTTCTGCCATGCCAGCTCATGATCGGGCACCCGTGCCTGCGACACAACGGGTGTTGCCGCATGTGCACCGGTCGGGTAGTTGCCGCCACTGCACGGGCCATTGCACGCGCCCTTCCGGTCGGCTATTCAGTCGGTTCTGACCGTGGAAGGGAAGTGAGAGATGGTCCGGATCGCGTTGGCGCAGGTCGACTGCACGCTGGGGGACGTCGACAAGAACCTGGAGCGGGCGCGTCGGCAGGTCGCCGCCGCCGCCGAGCAGGGCGCCGAGCTCGTGGTGTTCCCCGAGCTGTCGCTGCACGGGTACGCGCTGGGCGAGGTCGTCACCGACAACAGCGTGCGCGCGGACGACCCGCGGCTCGAGGCGTTGACCCGGTACGGGCAGGACGTGGTGGTCGGCTTCCACGAGGACGGCGGGATCCGGCGGTACGACTCGGCCGCCTACCTGGGCGCCGACGGCAGCAGGCACGTGCACAGGAAGCTCTACCTGCCGACCTACCTGGTGTGGGAGGAACGCAAGTTCTCCAGCCCGGGGCAGTCCCTGCGGGCTTACGACACGCGATTCGGACGGATGGCGACGCTGGTCTGCTACGACTTCTGGCAGGCGCCGCTGCCGTGGCTCGCGACCCAGGACGGCGCCGAGGTGCTCGTCGTCCCCGTGGCGAGTGCCGCGAACCTCGGGCCCGAGGCGGTGGACGTGATCGCCCACTGGACCGACCTGGTCCGCTTCGTGGCGCGGATGCACCAGTGCTGGGTCGTGATGTGCAACCGCGTCGGCACCGAGGCGGGCGCGCAGTTCTGGGGCGGCTCCCGGATCGTCGATCCCACGGGCACGGTCGTGGCCGAGGCGCCGTTGTGGGAGTCGGCCCTGGTCGTCCACGACGTCGACGTGTCCGCCGCCAACCGGTTGCGGCACGCCGTCCCGCACGTGGTCGAGGCCCGCCTGGGTCTCATCGGCCGTGAGGTGGACCGCCTGATCGCCGCCGGCGCCGACGCCTGACCGCCGCCTGCGGCAGGCGGCTGCGTCTCCCCTGGTCGCCGTCCTGCCTCCTGGTCGCCGTCCTCCAAATGATCACGGTATGTGGGTTTCCAGGGAACTCACCCAGCCGAGTACCTACTTCTCCCGTGTTGCAGGACGGGGGAAGTAGGTACTCGTCTCGGTAGGCCCTGGAACCTGACATACCGTGATCATTTGGAGGAGCGCGCGCCGGGGGAGGAGGAGCGAGGAGCGCGCGGGGGAGGGACCGGCCGCAGGTGGCCGTCGGGTCACCTCGTGCCGGCGAAGCGGAGCGCGGCCAGCACCAGGGTCCTGGTCACCGTCAGGACGTCGGACACGGGGACGCACTCGCGCGGGCTGTGCGCGTTGCGCACGTCGCCGGGTCCGTAGTGCAGGGTCGGGATGCCCGCGCCGGCGTACAACCTGAGGTCGCTGCCGTACGGCGCGCCGCGTTCCCGCGGTGCCGGCCCGCCGGTGACGGCGGCGTGCGCGGCGGCGACGAGCTCGCGCAGCGGGTGCCCGGCCGGCAGCCGCCCGCTCGCGAACTGCCCACCCGGCCAGCTGACGGTCGCCGGATGGTCCCGCAGCCACGGGTCGCGGGCGCACACGTCGGCCACGCGTTCCTCGAGCGCGCGCCTCGCCGCCGCGGGATCCTCGTCCAGTGCGACGCCCAGGCGCCCCTCGGCGACCAGCTCGTCCGGCACCGTGCTCGACCAGTCGCCCGCGCGGACGGTGCCGACCGACAGGCAGTAGGGGACGGGGTACTCGGCCAGCAGCGGGTCGACGTGGGCGTTGCGCTCCCGCTCCAGCTCGGCCAGCGCCGCATGGACGGGCAGGTACGCGTCGAGCGCGCTCGTGCCCTCGTAGCGCGTGCTGCCGTGCGCCGCGCTGCCGGGCACGCGGATCGCGAACGTGAGCGCGCCGGCGTTGGCCGTCGTGAGGGTGCCGCTCGTCGGCTCGGTGATGAGGCACGCGTCGCCGGTGTGGCCGCGGCGCAGGGCGGCGAACGCGCCGAGGCCGCCGTCCTCCTCACTGGCCACGCAGTGCACCGACAGCTGCCCGGCCAGGCGGATGCCGGCGCGGGAGATCGCCTCGACGGCGGCGAGGTTCGCGGCCAGCCCGGCCTTCATGTCGCAGGCACCTCGGCCGCGTACGACGTCGCCGTCCACGTGCGGGCGGAACGGATCGCCGGGCCAACGCGACGGGTCGCCGGGCGGGACGACGTCGACGTGTCCCTGCAGGATCAGATGCGGGCCTCCGGTGGGCGCGGTGCCGGCGACCAGGCCCCAGGCCTCGTCGCGCGGCGCCTCCGTGCCGGGGAAGCCGGGGTCCGCACGGAGCGCGCCGAGGTCGAGCGGCCAGAAGTCGACGTCCAGCCCGAGCGACTCGAGCCGCGACGCGAGCCCTCGCTGCAGCTCGGACTCGGCCGCCGTGCCGGTGACGCTCGGCACGGTCATGAGGTCCAGGAGGTCGCGGCCGAGCGCGTCGGCGTCGATCGCGTCCAGCGCCGCGGCCTCCGCCCGGCTCAGCTCCGTCATCCCGCCTCCTCTGCGCGCCGGAACCGGTGACGTCCACCCTCACCGCGTGACAGCGCTGTGAACGGCACCTTCACGAGTGGGGGAGTCAGACGTCAAGAGCGCCCGCACCGGGAGGCCGTCGTGGACGGCGTGGCGGGCCGGGAATGGAATCGGGGGGTGGCGGGGATCTCGGGGGTTATCTCCGCCACCCCCCGTGCTCGCGGGCTCCGAAGGGTCCAACGACGTTGCCCCGCGAGGGGCTTGGGGTGACGCCGGACAGCGGCTCGGGGCTCGCGCTGCCCGGCGTCAGGTCCGGTCAGGGATGCAGCTGCTTACGCGCTTCGGTGACGCGCTTGCGGGCGCCGTGCACGTGACCGGCGCGGATCAGTTCCTCGATCTCCTGCGCCTGGTCCTCGGACAGGACGCCGGCGCGGCGGGCGTCGTCCATGGTCTGCATGGCCGCAACCTGCTTCGGGCTCAGGTTGTCGACCTTGTACCACGCCAGTCCTCCGGCCTCGACCACCGGTGACCTCCCCGTCCCGTGCCCGCTGCCCGACGACGCCGGGTCGTCGTCGTGATCGCTGTCGGGCCGACTGTCGTCACGCATCCCAATCCACACTTCCCCGGTTCGCAGTGCGCAGGTCCATGAACCACTTTTTTGTGAATCACAGATCTTGAAACGGGACTCTACGGCATGGTGGTTTGACGAGCAAGAGCGGGGCGGAGTCAATTTGTCGCAATGAGTCAGGACGCGGCGACCGCCGGAGTTATAGTGGTCCGGCGAGTCTTGAGACAGGGACCGCAGCCAGAGATGAAGAGTCCCCCCGAGGAGAGTGCGCTCCACGGGGGGACTCTTCGTCTCTCTGCAGATACCCCGGACTCAGAGGTCGAAGCGACCTTCCTTCACGTCGTCCAGGAACCGGGTGAAGGCGGCGCGGTCGACGACGATCGCCCCGTCCTCGGGTCGCTTGCTGTCCCTGACGGCGGCGACGCCGTCGAGGTTGCCGGCCACCTCGACGCACGCGTTGGCGCCGTTCGAGTAGCTGGCCTTCTTCCATTGCGCTTGAGACAGGTCGTTCATATTCCTACTCCAGTTGTTTGGCGAGTTTCCTGAGCTGGGCGATGGTGGCGCCCGGTGCTGCCGCCCGTTCGTGGATCAGCTCGAACGAGTCGATGTGTGCGTTCGCCAGTGCCTCGTCCGTCACCTCGCGGATGGTGAACTCGGTCTCGGCGAACACGACGGTGGGTTCGTCTCCAGGGAAGTCGAAGATGTTGACGGGGCCGGTGGTTCCCGCAGGGGCACCGTCCTCGAAGCGGAGCATCCGGAGGTCGACGTTGGGCCGCTGCGCCATGTCGACCAGGTGCAGGATCTGCTCCCGCCGCTCCGCCGCGCTGCCCCACTGGTACGCGAGCGACGCCTCGGTGATCACGGCCACCAGCTGCGGCGTGTTCTCCTCGCGCTCGAGGATCTCCTGCCGCTTCAGCCGGGCCTCGACCACCTTTTCGCGCCACTCCTCCGAATTGCCGTCGTCGCCCATGTAGGCCCGGACGAACGCCCGCGTCTGCAGGAGGCCGGGCACCACCAGCGGCACGAAGACGCGGATCCGCGAGGCGTCGTTCTCGTAGCCGGGGAACTCGTTGTCGAAGACGTCCGCGTAGCCGCGCCACCAGGGGCGCTCCCGGGACAGCACGGCGAGCTGCTCGAGCTCCTGGCCCTCCTCGTCGGACTTCTCGTAGAGGCGGAGCAGGTCGCGTACGTCGGACATCTCCGGCCGTACCCAGTAGTTGCTCTCGAAGCGGCCGACCTTGCCGCGGCCCCAGTCCAGCTTGTCGCAGACCTGGTTGGCGGTGTAGCCGTTGGCCTCGCGCAGCTGCTTCAGGCGGCGGGCGAGCTTCCGCTTGGCGATGGTGGCGCCATAGGCGGCATCGCTCACCTCGGACCACCTCCTCCACAGGGCGACGTACCCATATTAGACCTGCCTAACTTGTGATTCGCAAGTCGTGCACCCATCGAGTGCGTCAACGCGTATCGCGTTCGCCGGCGGCGTCGAACTCGTGGTCCTTCACGCCGCGGACGAATGCGTCCCACTCCGCGTGGTCGAAGACGAGCACCTGACCGGCCGGCCGGTCGCCGGCGCGCATCAGCACCCACTCGCCCACGAAGGCGATCTCCACGGGGTCGCCACCGTCGCCGGAGCGCTGCCACGCCACGGCGTCGACGTCGATCCCGAGCTCCCGGACGGTCGGTTTGACGGGGCGGGACACGATGCTCCTCAGGGTTTCTTGGCGACCCCGCCGTAGAACCAGCGGCCGGTGTCGTCGTCGGCCTCGATCGGGTCGTCGCAGAACCAGAGGCCCATGAAGGTCACCTGCGGGTCGGCACCTGCATAGGGCCGCACCATCTGCAGGCCCTCGAAGAACCACTCGACCTGCTCCCGGTTGCGGAAGTAGATCATCGTGTTGGCGCTGCGGTAGATGCTGTAGATCGTCTGCACCGGACCCGGGCGCTGCTTGTCGGCGGTGACGTGGTTGAGCGCGAGGTAACTGCCGGACGCGACGCGGTCCATGTAGCGCTTCGCGATGCCCCACGGGTCCTGCTCGTCGGCGATGAAGTGGAACACCGCCGAGGCCAGGATCGCGACCGGCTTGTCCAGGTCGATCAGCCCACGCAGGGTGGGGTGGTCCAGCACGTAGTCGACCTGGTCGAGGTTGGACTCCACGTACGCCGTGTTGGGGTCGTCCGCGACCAGCCGGCTGCCGAGCTCGACCGTCCGCCGGTCGAAGTCGACGTAGACGACGTGGGCGTCGGGGGCGATCTCCTGCACGACCTCGTGCGTGTTCCGCTGCGTGGGCAGGCCGGCGCCGAGGTCGATGAACTGGCGGATGCCGGCCTCGGAGGCGAGCCACTTGGCCGACCGCTGGTGGAACGCGCGATTGGCCCACGCCGTCGCCTCGAGCTCGGGCATGGCGGCACGCAGCTTGTCGGCGGCCTCCTTCTCCGCGAGCGAGTGGTTCTTGCCGCCGAGGTATGCGTCGTAGAGGCCGGCGGCGGTGGGCGTGTCGCGTTCCACGCCGGTGGCCTGTTCGGCTTCGGTCATCGCTCGCTCCTCCAAGATGCCGCAACCCAAGCATACGTGTGATTCGCAAAACCAAACCTAGGATCTTGCCTGTTCGGGTGATTACTCGGGTCCGCATTTGTGTGTACAGCGGGTGATCACTTCTGCGTCCGACCCGACCCGTCCCGCCCGTCCCTGGGAACTCACAGGTCGTCTCCAGGCTGGAGTCAGGTTGCGCGCCCACGATGAGGGGGCCGGGGTGAGGCGGCCGTCGAGCACCGGGGAGCAATGGATGACCGAGGACCGTGCCGATCGAGCGCACGCCGTGCGAGTCGGCGACGCCGAACGGGATGAGGCGGCACGGGAACTCGGTGAGCATTACGCCGTCGGCCGTCTCACCACGGACGAGCTCCACGACCGGCTGGGCCGGGTGTACGGCGCACGCACCGACGCGGACCTCGACGTCCTCCTCGGTGACCTGCCCCGCCCGTTCGCTCCGGCGCCGCCCGCGCGGCGCCGTCGTCGGCTACCCGTCCGGGCGCTCGCGGCGGCGGGTCTGCTCGCCCTGGGCCTCGGCGCCGGTGTGGGCGTCGGCCAGGCTCTGGGCGGATCGGGCGGTCCTCCGGGGCCTCCGGGCCATGTCTGGCGGATGCCGGGCGAGTACGCGCACGGCCCGTGGATGCACCCGGGCGGGCACCGGCCCTGACGGGGCTACCGAACCGGAGCGCCGTCGATCGGGATCTCCGCCGAACGCACGCTGGGCAGGCTGAGCAGCCGATCGACGCAGTTTCGCTGCGCCTCGACGATGCCCTGCTTCGCCACCTCCTCGGCGCGGTCGGGGTCGCCCGACTCGATCGCGTCGACGAGCTGCCGGTGGCCGACGTCGTGGGCGGGGTGGTCGGCACTCGGCAGGGTGAGCCCGAGGTAGTGCAGCCGGTGGCTCTCGTCGAGGATGCCGGCGAGCACCCGGGTGAGCCGGGGACTGCCGGCGGCCTCGGTGATGAGCAGGTGGAACTCCTTGTTGACCTGCTGGAACCGTTCCACGCTCTTCGGTTTGTCCAGGTCGTAACCCACCCGGCAGAGGCGGTCGAGGTCACGCAGCTGCTTCTTGTCGACGCGGCCCGCCGCCAGGCGCGCCGCCGCCGGCTCGAGCAGCAGCCGGACGTTGAACAGGTCGATCACGTCGGCGGCGGTCACGGAGCTGATGAAGTAACCCTGCCGGGCGACCGGCACCACCAGGCCCTCCTGGGAGAGCCGGTGCAGTGCCGTCCGGATGCCGGCCTTGCCGAACTCGAAGGTGGCGGCGAGCTGCGCCTCGCTCACGCGGGCGCCCGGAGCGAGTGTGCAACGGAGGATCGCGGTCTTGATCGCGTCGTAGGCTCGCTCGGCGAGCGATCCGGCCTCCTGGCGTCGTAGGGCTGCGGCGGGCATGTCGACAAAGTAGCACGCTGACATCTCACCCAGGCACGTGTGACCTCTTTACGAAGCCTATTGACATGTCACAAGACCGCCAGTGATACTCCAGAGCACCTGAAGCCGACCAGCACGCGCACCGCGCCCGACAGGACGGGGCCGACGTTGACCGAGACCACACAGCACACCTCCGAGCGCATGGCCGTCGTGAACCCGGCGACGCGCGAGGTCGTCGACGAGGTGCGGGACATGACGGTGCCCGAGCTGGACGCCGCCGTCCGCCGCGCCCATGCGGCGTTCCCCTCGTGGCGCACCACCCCGGCCGACCAGCGGGCGGCGGTGCTCGTCGCGGCCGCGGGCCTGATGCGGGAACGCAGGGACGAGCTCGCCCGGACCCTCACGCTGGAAAGCGGCAAGCCGCTGGCGGACAGTGCCGGTGAGATCGAGGTCGCCGCGCAGTTCCTCGCGTGGAACGCGGAGGAGGGCAGGCGCACGTACGGCCGGACCATCCCGAGCCCGTTCGCCGACCGGCGCTACCTCACCGTCGCCCAACCGGTGGGCGTCGTCGGAGCGATCACACCGTGGAACTTCCCGGCGAGCATGGTGACCAGGAAGGCGGGCGCGGCACTGGCCGCGGGGTGCACCGTCGTCCTCCGTCCCGCCGACGCGACACCGCTGATCGCGCTGGCGATCCGGGACATCCTCGCCGAGGCGGGGCTGCCCGAGCACGTCCTCGAGGTCGTCACGAACAGCGACGCGCCGGCGGTCGGCCGGCTGCTCACGCAGCACCCGCTCGTCGCGAAGATCACGTTCACCGGCAGCACCGCGGTCGGTGCCGCCCTCTGCGAGCAGGCCGCTCCCGGCCTCAAGCGGGTCAGCATGGAGCTCGGCGGGCACGCGCCGTTCCTCGTCTTCCCGGACGCCGACCTCGACCTCGTCGCGAACGCCGTCGTCGCCTCGCGGTACCGCAACGGCGGCCAGTCCTGCATCTCCACCAACCGACTCGTCATGCACTCGACGGTCGCGGCGAAGGTGCTCGACGACCTGGTCGACCGGGTCTCCACCCTGGTCGTCGGCGACGGCATGTCGCCCGAGACGCAGATCGGGCCGCTCATCGACGACCGCGCCGCGGAGCGGCTGAGCGGGCTGCAGCAGGACGCGACCGCGAAGGGCGCGCGCGTGCTCACCGGCGGCGAGCTGGTGCATCCCGGCGGGCTGCCGGGCGCCTTCTACCGGCCGACCGTCCTCACGGACATCCCGGACGGCGCCGACATCCTCACGACGGAGACGTTCGGGCCGGTGCTGTCGGTCCTCACGTTCGACACCGACGACGAGGCGCTGCGGATCGCGAACTCAACGAGCTACGGCCTCGCCGCGTACGCCTTCACCACCGACCTCTCCCGCGCGATGCACGTCGCCGAGGCGCTGGACTTCGGCGTCGTCGGCGTCAACGACCCGGCGCCGTCCGCACCCTGCCTGCCGTTCGGCGGCGTGAAGATGTCCGGCCTGGGTCGCGAGAACGGCAGCGACGGTGTGCTTGCCTTCACCGAGACGAAGGCGATCTCGCTCGGCATCGGCCTTCCGGCCGGGGCGGGCCGGAAGGGGTAGGCATGCGCATCGACCGGGTCGACGTGCACGGCGTCACGTACACGGCCGGCGGGCCACCGCTCGTCATGTCCGGCGGCCGGCGGGTCGGCGACCTCAGCGGTGTGGTGGTCGCGATCCACACCGACGACGGGCTCGTGGGCTGGGGCGAGCAGACGCCGTTCCCCGCCTACATGGTGGCGCACGCCGAAGGCGCGAAGGCCGCGCTGCGCGTCCTCGGCGACGCCGTACTCGGCGCGGACCCGCGCAACCTCACCGACGTCCAGCTCCGGATGCGCCGGGCGCTGAAGGGGCACCATTACGCCCGCTCCGCGATCGACGTCGCGTGCTGGGACGTCTTCGGGAAGTCCGTCGGGCTGCCCGTGTCCGCGTTGCTCGGCGGCACGACGCACGAGGACTTCCCTGTGATCGGCACGGTCGGCATCGCGGCTCCCGGCGAGATGCGGGAGCGGGCGAAGGCGCTCGCGGAGACGGGCTACACGAACGTGCAGGTGAAGCTCGGCGACGACTGGCGGGTCGACGTCGAACGCGCCCAGGCCTGCCTGGACGTGCTGGCCGGGGCGGACGCGGTGGTCTTCGACGCCAACGGCAACTGGCGCAGGGACCACGCGATCAGGTTCGTCACGGAGCTCGGCGGCCGGCCGTTCGTCGAGCAGCCGTGCCGCGAGGCCGACGAGTGCCTCGACGTGCGGCGGCGTACCGGCTGCCTGCTCAGCCTCGACGAGAGCCTCTCGAAGAGCCGAGCGGTGCTCGACCGGATCCTCTTCGACGGACTGGACGCCGCGATGCTCAAGCTGTCGCGGTTCGGCGGCATCACGCCGACGCGCCTGGTGCGCGATCTCTGCCAGCAGGCGCACGTGCCGGTCATCATCGAGGACGGCGGGGCCGGTGACGTGCTCGCGGCGGCGTCCGCGCACCTGGCCGGCAGCACCGAGCCGGAGTGGCTGTTCACCGGCTCGCTCACCAACGTGTTCGCCCGTGAGCGGCTGGCGTCCGGCGCGCCGCGGCACGACCACGGCCGCGCGATCGTGCCGACGGAACCCGGCCTGGGACTGGGGGAGCTCGACACGGACCTGCTCGGCGACCCGGTCTTCAGCATCCGATGAGCGACGGCGGAAAGGTGTGCGGATGAGCACGACCGCGGCGGTGTTCCGTGCAGTGGGCGAACCACTCGACGTGTGCGAGCTGGAGGTGTTGCCGCCGCGCGAGAACGAGGTGCTCGTGCGGTACGTGGCGAGCGGCCTCTGCCACAGCGACCTGCACATCATGGACGGCTCGATGGCGCATCCCGCGCCGGCCGTGTTGGGCCACGAGGGCGGCGGTGTGGTCGAGGCGGTGGGCGCCGGCGTGAGCCGGGTCTCCGTCGGCGACCACGTCCTCACCTCCTACCAGCCCTCCTGCGGCAGGTGCTGGTACTGCACCAACGGGCGTTCGAACCTGTGCGAGCTGCGGGATCTGCCGCGCACCGTGATGCGCGACGGCACCACCCGGTTCCGCCGGGACGGCCAGGAGGTGCAGCACCTCTTCCAGGTCTCGTCGCACGCGGCTTCGGCCGTCGTCCCCGAGGAGTGCCTGATCCCGATCAGGAAGGACGCGCCGCTCGACGTCGTGTGCCTGGTGAGCTGTGGCGTCGCGACCGGGTTCGGCGCCGTGGTGAACAGGGCACGGGTGCACGCGGGGGCGACGGTCGTCGTCATCGGGTGCGGCGGCGTCGGGATCAACGCGATCCAGGCGGCCCGGCTCGTCGGCGCCGCCCGCATCGTCGCCGTCGACCGGATCCCGGACAAGCTGGAGACGGCACGCGAGTTCGGTGCCACCGACACCGTGGACGCCGCCGACCTCGACGAGGCGCTCGCGCGGATCAGGGAGATCTGCGGCCGCGGCGGCGCGGACTACGCGATCGAGGCGGTCGGCACCACCGCGACGGTCGAGTTCGCGTTCGCCTGCCTGCACCGCGGCGGTACGGCCGTCGTCGCAGGCGTGACGCCGGACGGGAGCAGGATCAGCCTGGACCCCCGGATGCTCCTGCAGGAGCGCATCCTGACCGGCACGTCGTTCGGCAGCGTGCGCCAGTCGATCGACCTGCCGATGATCGTCGACCTGTTCATGGACGGCAGGTACAAGCTCACCGAGCTGGTGAGCCGCACGGTGGGGATCGGCGAGATCAACGACGCCTACGGCCGGATGCAGCGCGGCGAGATCCGCCGCGAGGTCCTCGTCCACGAATGGGAAGCGGTGCACCGATGACGACCACACGCGCGATGGGCGGCTCCTGGGTGGCGGTGCCGACGCCGATGCACGCCGACGGCTCCGTGAACTACGACGGCTTCGCCCCGCTCATCGACTTCCATGCCGAGAACGGGACCGACGCGATCCTGCTCGAGGGCTCCGCCGGTGAGGTCGCGATGCTCGAGCCCCAGGAACGCAGGCAGATCATCGACCGGACGGCGGCGTACGCGCGCGACAAGCTGCCCGCGTTCTACGGCGTCAGCTGCACCACCACCAGGGCGACGCTGGAGCTCACGAAGTACGCCGAGGACCAGGGCGCGGCGGGCGTCATCCTCACCGTGCCGATGTACTCGATGCCGACGCAGACCGCCATCCTCGACTTCCTCGTCACGGTGGCGACCTCGACCACGCTGCCCGTCGGCATCTACAACAACCCGACGCGCGTGCACCGCAACATCGACCCGGCCACCGTCGCCGCGCTGCACCGCGAGGCACCGAACTTCGTCGTCGACAAGGAGGCGGCGCCGAGTGCCGCGCAGCTCGTCGACGTCCTCGAGCAGACGAACCACGAGATCTCCGTGATGGCGTGCGACAACCCGGGCTACGGCCTGTTCGCGACGGCGGTGGCGATGGGTGACGGGATGGCGAACATCACCGGCAACCTGCACCCGCGCGAGATGGCGTACCTGTCCCGGGGCGAGAACGCCGCCGCCGACCTCGGGCACTGGACCCGCAGGTTCGTCGACCTGCTGCCCCTGATGCGTGCCTGCTACTCGCTGCCCAACCCGGTGGCGGTGAAGGCGGGACTCGAACTGCTCGGGTTCGTCGTCGGGCCCACCCGGCTGCCGCTGCAGCCGATGCACGGCGCGAAGCGCGACGCGCTCTCGGACCTGCTCGACCGCTACGGGCTGCGCGAGGCGTACGGGCTGCGTTCCGCCGTCGCGTCCGGTGCGTGAGGTATCGCCGTGAGAGCGATCGACGAGCGCGGCGGGGAGAGCGTGCGCGAGACGTCCCTGGCGCGTGCCGTCCGGTCCGCGGGCACGCTGCCGGCCGCGGCGGCGGGCGGCCTGCGCGCCTTCTGCGGCATGGGCGTCTGCCTCGAGTGTGAGAGCGACGACGGCGTCCGCCGCTGCCTGGTCAGGGACGAGCCATGACGGACGTCGACATCCTCGTCGTCGGCGCCGGCCCCGGTGGGCTCGCGGCGGCGTCCGTCGCAGCCGAGGCGGGGCGCCGGGTGCTCGTCGTCGACGAGTCGGCCGTGCTCGGCGGCCAGTACCTGCGGCCGCACCCGCCGCGCCCGGTGGACACCCCGCTGGTGCGGCGGTTCCGCCTTTCCGGCGCGGACATCGCGCTCGGCGAGACGGTGTGGCACGTCGACGCCGCCGCCCGGCGTGTCTCGACCACCACGGTCGACGTGTCGTTCGACCGCCTGGTCGTGGCGACGGGGGCGTTCGACCGCCCGCTCGCGGTACCGGGGGCACGCCTGGGCGGCGTCGTCACCGCGGGTGCCGCGCAGGCGCTCGCGAAGGACGGTGTCCGGCTCGGGCGGCAGGTGTTGCTGGTGGGCTCCGGGCCGTTCCTGTTGCCCGTGGCGCGCGAGCTGCTGCGGACGCGCGCCGGGATCGTCGAGCTGGCCCTCGACCGGTTGCCGTGGCTCGGCGGTGCGCCGCTGCACGCGCCCGGCGTCGTCGCCGAAGCGGCGGCGTACGCGGCCGCCCTCACTCGCGGGCGCGTACCGGTGCGGCCGGGCTGGTACCTGCGCGAGGTCCTCGGCGCGGACACCGTGACCGGCGCGGTGCTCGCCGGCCTGCCGGGCGGCCGGCACGAAGGCCGCGTGCGGCAGGTGGCGTGCGACGTGGTCGCCATGGGGTACGGCTTCCTCCCGCAGCTGGCCGTGGCCGACCTCGCCGGCTGCCGGATGCGGTTCGACGCCGTCCAGCGCACGTGGTTCGTCGACGTGCGCCGGGGCGACATGCGCACCAGCGTGCCGGGTGTGTACGCCGTCGGCGAGGTGACCGGGATCGGCGGCCACCGCAAGGCCGTCGCAGACGGACTGCTCGCCGGGCACGTCGTCGGCGGCGTTCCCGTGCCCTCGTCGGTGCGCCGGATCGTGAGCAGCCGCAGGCGTTTCGCGGAGTCGGCACGGCACGCGCTGGCGCCGCCGCCGCTCGCGGCCGCCGTCGCCGGCGAGGCGCTCGTCTGCCGGTGTGAGACCGTCACCGCCGGGGAGATCAGGGCCGCCGCGCACGACGGTGGCGCGAACGTGCAGGGCGTGCGGATGCGCACCCGCTGCGGCATGGGGCCCTGCCAGGCGAGGATGTGCGGCCAGCTGTGCGCCGAGCTGGTCGCCGAGACCGCCGGCACGGCGGTCGCCGCCGCCGGCAGGCTGTCGTGCCGGGTGCCGGCCAGGCCCACCAGCCTCGAGCGGATGCTCGCATGAAGGCCGTCGTCGTCGGTGGTGGCATCGTCGGTGCCGCGTGCGCGTACGAGCTGGCACGTCGCGGTGCGCAGGTGCGGATCGTCGACGCCGGCACCCCACCGGTCGGTGCCTCGGTCCGGTCCGACGGAGGACTGCTGCTCGGCAACAAGCGGCCGTCGGCGGTTCCGCTCGCGCGGGCCGCGTTGCGTGCATGGGACGCGCTCGTCGGCTCGCTCGGGGACGTCGAGTACGAACCCAACCGGTTGCTCACGGTGGCCCAGGACGCGAGACAGGCCGCGTCGCTCGCGCGGCGGGTCGGCGCTCTGCGTGACGCGGGCGTCGAGGTCGTCGAGCTGACCGGCGCGGAGTGCCGGTCGCTCGACCCGGGCTTGAGCCCGTCGGTGTGTTACGGCATGCAGGTGCCGGAGAACCGTGCGCTGCAACCGATGCTCGCCACCGTAGCGCTGCTGCGGCTGGCCAGGTCCGCGGGCGCCCTCGTGCACGCGGACACCGAGGTGACGGCGGTGGAACCGCGACGGGTGCACACCGTCGACGGGCCGCTGGACGCGGACGAGGTGGTCGTCGCGACTGGGGCGTGGACCGGCGAGCTGATGGCACGCAGCGGGTTCCACGTGCCCGTCGAACCGCGCCGCGGGCACGTGCTCGTCGCGGAGCGACGTGCCGCGCCGATCGTGCGCTGCGGTGCGATGGGTGCCGCGTACGCGGACGTCGCGCACAGCGCGGACGCCGCACTCCACGCCGTCCCGCTCGTCACGGGCACGAGGAGCGGCACGGTGCTCATCGGGGCGACGCGTGAGCGCGTCGGCTTCGAGCAGCGGATCGACGTCGGTGCGGTGCGCCGGATGTGCGCGGGAGCGGTCGGGCTCTACCCGGCGCTGCGCCACTGCCGGGTCATCCGCTCGTGGATCGGGTTCCGGCCGTGGACACCCGACGGCCACCCGTACGTCGGGCGGCTCGCACCCGGGCTCGCAGTCGCCGCGGGACACGAGGGTGAGGGCATCACGTACGGCCCGCTCACCGGGCAGCTCGTGGCACGCGCGCTGCTCGACGACGCCGCCGTCCCTGCCGCGTGGGATGCCGGGCGCCTCATGGCGGGGGACGAGGTGTGCGCATGACGACCGGGATACCGCACTCCTCGCACTGGGGCGCGTTCGAGGCGGTGACGGACGGCGGCCGGTTCGTCGGCGTGCGGCCACCGGCGCACGACCCGGAACCGAGCCCGATCATCGCGTCGATCCCGGAGATGGTGTACGACGCCAGCAGGGTCGCCGCGCCGGCCGTGCGGCGCGGCTGGCTCGCGAACGGGCCGGGCGGGGACCGGCACCTCCGCGGTGCAGACCCGTTCGTCGAGGTCTCCTGGGACGAGGCGCTCGACCTGGTCGCGGGAGAGCTGCGCCGCGTCCGTGCGGAGTTCGGCAACGAGGCGATCTTCGGCGGCTCCTACGGCTGGGCGAGCGCGGGCCGGTTCCACCACGCGAAGACGCAGCTGCAGCGTTTCCTCGGGTGCATCGGCGGCTACACCGGCCAGATCCACAACTACAGCTACGCCGCTGCGCTCACTCTCCTCCCGCACGTCGTCGGCACGACCGACCTCGTCACGGGCCCGCTCACGTCCTGGGACGGCATCGCCGAGCACACCGACCTCATGGTCTGCTTCGGCGGCCTGCCGCTCGGCAACACCCAGGTCGAGGCCGGTGGCGTGGGCGAGCACGTCGCGGGCTCGTGGCTGCGCGGGTGCAGGACGGCCGGCGTCGAGTTCGCGATCGTGAGCCCGGTGCGTGCCGACGCGCCCAGCTTCCTCGAGCCGACCTGGATCGGGCTCCGGCCGGGCACCGACACGGCGTTCATCCTCGGCGTCGCCCACACGCTGTACGCGGAGGGGCGTCACGACGAGGCCTTCCTGGGCCGCTACTGCGTCGGTTTCCCGGTCTTCGCGCGCTATCTCACCGGCGGGACCGACGGCGTCGTCAAGGACGCCGACTGGGCCGCGTCCGTGTGCGGCGTGTCCGCCGACACCGTGCGGGCCCTCGCCCGGCGCATGGCCGCCGGCCGCACGTTGATCAGCGGGACGTGGTCGCTCCAGCGGGCGGACCACGGCGAGCAGCCGCTGTGGGCGATCGTCACGCTCGCGGCGATGCTGGGGCAGATCGGCCTGCCCGGCGGCGGCTTCGGCTTCGGCTACGGCGACATGAGCGGGCTCGGCGCGCCACGCCGCCGGCTGCGTTCGCCGGCACTGCAGGCGGGCCGCAACCCGGTCGACTCGGCGATACCGGTCGCTCGCATCGCCGACATGCTGCTGCACCCCGGCGAGGCGTACGACTTCGACGGCGAGGTGCACACGTACCCCGACATCCGGCTCGTCTACTGGTGCGGCGGGAACCCGTTCCACCACCACCAGGACCTCAACCGGCTGAGCCGCGCGTTCCGCAGGCCCGAGACGGTCATCGTGCACGAGCCGTGGTGGACCGCCACGGCACGCCGGGCCGACATCGTCCTGCCCGCCACGACGACCGTGGAACGCAACGACATCGGGGCGAGCGCCCGCGACCGGTACGTGTACGCGATGCACAAGGTGATCGAGCCGGTCGCCGGCGCACGGGACGACCACCGGATCTTCACCGCGCTGGCCCACCGGCTGGGCGTCGCCGAGACGTTCACCGAGAACCGTGACGAGCGCGGCTGGCTCGAGCACCTCTACGAGCAGTGGCGCGAGCGCAGCGAACCACAGGTCGGCCCGCTGCCGCCGTTCACGGAGTTCTGGCGGAAGGGATGGGTGGCGGTCGACGCACCCGACCAGCCCTACGTGGCGTTCGAGGAGTTCCGCGCCGATCCCGAACGGTTCCCGCTGCGGACGCCGTCGGGCCGCATCGAGCTCTGGTCCGAGCGCGTCGCGGGCTTCGGTTACCCGGACTGTCCCGGGCACGCGTGCTGGCTCGAACCGGCCGAGTGGCTCGGTTCACCGCTGGCGCAACGGTTCCCGCTGCACCTGGTGTCCAGCCAGCCGACGACGCGGCTGCACGGGCAGCTCGACAACGCCGGCGTGAGCAGGGCGAGCAAGGTGCACGGCCGGGAGCCGGTCACGATCCACCCGGCCGACGCCGCGACGCGCGGCATCACCGACGGGAGCGTCGTACGCGTCTTCAACGACCGCGGTTCGACGCTCGCCGGCGCGGTCGTCGGCGACGCGGTGTCGCCCGGAGTCGTCAGGCTCGCCACCGGCGCCTGGTACGACCCCGTCGACCCGGCTGAACCGGGGTCGCTGGACAAGCACGGCAACCCGAACGTGCTGACCCTCGACAAGGGCACCTCCCGGCTCGCGCAGGCGCCCAGTGCCCACACGACTCTCGTCGAGGTCGAGGCCTGGGACGGCCCGGTCCCCCCGGTGACCGCGTTCCGGCAGCCCGACTTCGTCGCACCCGACCAAGAGGAGGCCGAAGGTGTCTGACGCGATCGTCGTCGAAGCGTCGCGTACTGGCGAGAGCTCGCTCGAGGTGTCGAACGGCCGGGCGAGCGTCACCGGCGCCTGGGATCCGGAGGCGGGCACCTGGATGCCGACCGAGCTGTTCCTCGGGGGACTCGCCAGCTGCATGCTCGCCAACGCGATGCACCACGCCCACGTCAACGGCATCGACGTCGGCGGCATGAGTGTCCGGGTCACGGGAGAGACGGCGCGGCGACCGACGCGCTTCGGGCACATCAGCGTCGACCTCGTGGTGCCCGACCTCGCCGACACGCACGCGGAGGCGATCGTGCGCGCGGCGAGCCGGTGCAAGGTGCACAACACGCTGCACGACGTGCCGGACATCGACGTCCGGATCGTGCGGACGTCAACGGGGGTGGATCACCCACAACTGTCCACCAGTACGGAAAAGGGAGGCCAGCGATGACAGCCGTCGACTGGGTCTTCGTCGCGCTGTACTTCGCCCTGCTCGTCCTCATCGGCGTGCAGTCGATCCGCCGGATCCGTTCGTCCGACGACTTCGCCGTGGCGGGGGCGCGCATCACGTGGCCGATCCTGTTCGCGACGGTCGCGGCGTCGTTCCTGGGCGGCGGCTCCGCGATGGGCAATGCGGGCAACGTCTTCACCAGCGGCTACGTCTTCATGTTCGCGTTCTTCGCGTTCGGTCTGCAGACGGTGCTCGTCGGCGGGTTCGTCGCGCACAAGCTGAGGCGGTACGAGGGTGCGCACACCGTCGGCGACGTCATGGAGGTGCACTACGGGAAGGGCGCCCGCCTGGTGACGGGCCTGCTCTCGCTCGGCCTGTGCGTCGGGATCCTCGGCGGTCAGGTGCTCGCCGTGGGCACGCTGCTCAAGACGGTCTTCGGGTTCCCCGAGCTCGTCGGGATCCTCATCGGCATGGGCATCGTGCTGTTGTACTCGACGTTCGGCGGCATGTGGGCGGTCGTGCAGACCGACGTGCTGCAGTTCGTGGTGCTCGGTGTCTTCATCCCGCTGACGCTGATCGTGGGCCTCTTCCGGGTCGGCGGGCCGGGTGCGCTCGTCTCGCACGTCTCGCACGTCGCGCCCGACCACCTCGGCTTCCTCGGCAGCTGGACACCGGCGCTGTTCATCGGCACCTTCGTCACGTTCCTGTTCGGCGAGACGCTGACACCGCCGTTCACGCAGCGTGCGTTCTCGGCGCGCAACCCGAGGGCGGCGAGGCGGGCGTACCTGACGACCGGCGTGTTCTCACTGGGCTTCTACTTCGTGACCGCAACGATCGGCCTGATCGCGCTCGTGCTGTATCCGCACATCCAGCCCGACCAGGCGCTGCCGACGGTCGTGCTGCGCCTGCTACCCGTCGGCGTCGTGGGATTCACGCTGGCGGCACTGCTGGCCGTGATCCAGTCGACCGCGTCGTCCTACCTCAACTCGACGGCCATCGTGTTCGTCAAGGACCTCTACATCCCGTTCGTGCGGCCCGGCGCGAGTGACCGTCACCGGCTCGTCGCGCAGCGCGTCGTGACGTTCGTGGTGGGAGCCGCGGCGGTCGGGTTCGCGTTGGTGGCACCGTCGATCATCGGCGCCTTCGTGATCGCGTACAACCTGTGGGCTCCCACCGTGGTGATCCCGCTCGTCGCCGCGGTGGTCTGGGGGCTGCGCAGCCCTTCCGCCGGCCTCGCCGCGATGATCTGCGGCGGTGCGGCGACCGCACTCTGGGAGTGGGGCATGGACGAGCCGTACGGGCTCAGCGGCATCGTCGTCGGCGTCCTCGTCAACGCGCTCGTGTTCGCCGGGACGTACGTGTTCGCGCCGAGACACCCGCGTCTCCTGCAGCACACCGAGTCGGCACTGGCCGTGAAGGGAGCGGTCCGATGACTGCCCTGTACGCGTTCCTGCTCTTCGCGGTGCCCGTCGTGGTGATCGTGACGTCGTTGGTCATCGGTGTCGTCGGCGTCCGCAACTATGTCGACGAGGTCCGGCCGCAGAAGGCGGCACCGGACCCGTCCGGGGACGGGTGATCCACATGGCAACGGCAGCAGTCGAACGACGGCGCGGCACCCGTCGCGGGATCCGCGGACCCGCCGTGTCGATCGGCTCGACGGTCGTCGCGCTGGTGCTCGTCGCGCTGATCTGGTGGGCGGTCGCGCTGCTGTACGACGCGCCCGCGATCCTGCCGACCCCGGCCTCGTCGCTGGCCCGGCTCGGTGAACTGCTCGGCAGCGACTCCCGGTACTCGATCGTCACCAACGCGGCCGTGAGCCTCCGGCGGGTGCTCATCGGCTGGAGCATCGCCGTGTGCGCCGGCGTCGTGGTGGGCAGCGCGATGGCGTCGAACCGGGTGATCGGCGGCCTGCTCGACCCGTTGATCGAGATGGGCCGTCCCGTCCCGCCGCTGGCGTTCACGCCGCTGCTCATCATCTGGTTCGGGATCGGCGAGCTGCCGAAGGTGCTGCTGATCGCCTTTCCCGCCTTCTTCGCCACCGCGATCGCGACCGTCGCCTCGTTCCGCGGGGTCAACGAGAACTGGCGCCGGGCCGCCCGTACCCTCGGCGCGTCGCGCTGGCACGTCCTCCGCAAGGTGACCATCCCGGCGTCGTTGCCGGGCATCCTCGTCGGTGTCCGCATCGGCAGCGGCATGGCCTGGGGCACGTTGGTCGCGGCCGAGCTGATCGCATCCACGAGCGGGATGGGCTGGATGATCCTCCAGGCCGGCCGCTACCTCGACACCCGCACGATCTTCGCGGGCATCGTCGTCATCGCGGCGCTCGCGTACCTGATGGACCGTGTGCTGCGCCTCATCGAAGCAATCGTCGTTCCCTGGCGGGGCAGGGCGTGAGACACCCTCACCCGAGATGAGAGGCAACTCGTCATGGCAACACGCAAGCGGCTCGTGCCCATCCTGATCGTCTCACTGGTCACCGTCCTCGCCGGCTGCGGCAGCGGGGGAACGGGTGGCCGTGCCACGTCCGATCCGAAGGCACCCATCGTCCTCGGCAGGTTCGTCGGCCCGTTCGTCCTCCAGGCCGGGATGAGCATGAAGGCGTTCGACGACATCAACCTCAAGGGCACGGACATCGACTCGGGCGCGGCGGCGTTGCCGCTCATCGCGAGAGGTGCGCTGTCCGGCGCCGACGGGATCTCCGAACCGCCGCTCGTCACCGCGTGGGAGCGGCAGCTCGACCTCAAGATCGTGTGGGCGACGAACCTGTCGCCGCACGCGCTGCTCGCGCGCAAGGGCATCGACGGGCCCGAGGACCTGCGCGGGAAGAAGGTAGCCGCCCCCGGAGGCTCGATCCTGCAGATCGAGCTCGCCCAGTACCTCACGAAGCACGGCATGAGCATGCGGGACATCCACTTCGTCGACCTCGACGCCGCGTCGATCGTCTCCTCGTACCGCACCGGCGCGATCGACGCCGCGTACCTGTGGCAGCCGCAGGCGAGCACGCTGAAGGCGAAGGGCGCGCACGTGCTCGGCACCTCCGCCGGCACGTCCTTCGACATCTTCTCCAAGAAGTACGTCGACGAGAACCCGGCGGCCGTGCAGGCGTTCGTGTGCGACATGGCCGGTGTGCAGACGAAGTTCCGGTCCGACCCGAAGCCGATCTGGAAGGCCATGGCCAAGGAGCTCGACCTCGACGCCGCGACCGTCCCCACGCTGCTGCCGAAGGACGCCGTCTACCAGCCGGCCAAGATGACCAGCGACGTGCTCGGGCCGGACGGCGAGGTGGTCGACCGGATGGTGAGTGCCGGCAAGGCGATGGTGACGCTGCACCAGGCCGAGAAGGCGCCGACCGCCGCCGACGTCCGCGGGATGATCGACACCAGGTTCGCGGCGGCCGTCGTGTCGGGGAAGTGCTCCACATGAGCGGAGCGTCGGAGCGCGGCGAGCGGGGTCTCGTGCTCGACCGCCTCTCGCACGGGTTCGTGCACCGCAAGGCGGGGCGACGGGAGATCCTCACCGACGTCCGGCTCGAGGCCCGTCCGGGCGAGTTCCTCTGCGTGATGGGACCGTCGGGCTGCGGCAAGTCGACGCTGCTGAACATCGCGGCGGGGTTCGTGGCGCCGGACGCCGGCACGGCGACCTGGCAGGGCCGGCCGATCAGAGCGCCCGGCAGGGACAGGGGCATGGTGTTCCAGAAGCCGGAGCTCTATCCGTGGCTGGACGTGTGGGGCAACGTGATGTTCGGCCCGAAGGCGACCGGCCGCGGCAGGGAAGCCGGCGCCCGGGCACGGGAGCTGCTCGCCGAGGTCGGGCTGGCCGGGTTCGAGCACTACCGGCCGTACGAGCTCTCCGGCGGCATGCAGCACCGCGTGGCCCTGGCCCGGACGCTCGTGAACGACCCGGAGCTGCTGCTCATGGACGAGCCGTTCGCCGCCCTCGACGCGCAGACGCGCCAGGAGATGCAGGCGCTGTTGCTCGACGTCTGGCAACGGCACCGGCGGACGGTCGTGTTCGTCACCCACGACGCGGAGGAGGCACTGCTGCTCGCGGACCGGGTGGCGATCCTGTCCGGACGGCCGAGCACGGTGACCGACCTCATCGACGTGGGTTTCGCCCGGCCGCGGGGTCCGGAGCTCGTGTTCGCGGACGCATTCGTGGAGATGCGCCGCAGGATCCGCGACCTGATGAAGACGAGCGACGAGGAGAACCATGGGTGAGTTCGCCGGAGTGGTGGGCAGGACCGTCGCGGAGTCCCGTCCACACTTCGAGACGCCGCCGACGGCCCCGCCGGGCAGCCCCGACGTTCTCGTGATCGTGCTCGACGACGTGGGCTTCGCCCAGCTCGGCTGCTTCGGTTCGACCATCGCCACGCCGCACATGGACCGGCTCGCCGCGAACGGGCTTCGCTACACGAACTTCCACACCACCGCGCTGTGTTCGCCCACCCGGGCCTGCCTGCTGACCGGGCGCAACCATCACGCCGTCGGCATGAGCACGCTGGCGAACTGGAACACCGGGTTCCCCGGCAGCCGCGGCCACGTACGGCACGAGGCGGCCACGCTCGCCGAGATGCTCGTCGACGCGGGCTACAACACGATGGCGGTGGGGAAGTGGCACCTCACGCCGACCGACCACCAGACGCCGGCGGGGCCGTACGACCAGTGGCCGTTGCAGCGCGGATTCGAGCGCTACTACGGATTCCTCGGCGCCGCCACCAGCCAGTGGCACCCCGAACTCACCTACGACAACCACCGGATCGAGACGCCGACGCGTCCGGGGTACCACCTCACCGAGGACGTCGTCGACCACGCGATCGAGTTCGTCCGCGACCAGATCTCGGCCGCGGAACGCAAGCCGTTCTTCCTGTACACGGCGTTCGGTGCCTGCCACGACCCGCACCAGGCGCCGCAGGAGTTCATCGACCGGTACCGCGGCGCCTTCGACGACGGCTGGGACCGGTGCCGTGAGGCGTGGTTCGCCAGGCAGCAGGCGATGGGCGTCGTCCCGCCGGGAACGGTGCTGGCCGAGCGCAATCCCGACGTTCGGCCATGGGCGGAGCTCGGCCCGGACGAGCGGCGGTTGTACGCCCGGTTCCAGGAGGCGTTCGCCGGCATGCTCGAGCACACCGACCACCACATCGGGCGGCTCCTGGCGTACCTGGACGAGGTGGGACGGCTCGAGAACACGCTCGTCGTCCTGCTCTCCGACAACGGAGCGAGCTCGGAAGGGACCGAGTTCGGCACGCTCAACTGTGTCCGCTACTCCAACCGGATCCCGGAGGACGTGGCCGACAACCTCGCGCACATCGACGAGATCGGCGGGCCGCGTGGTTACAACAACTATCCGACCGGCTGGGCGATGGCCGGCAACACGCCGGGCCGGCTCTACAAGCAGTACACGCACGGCGGCGGCGTGCGCGACCCGCTGGTCATCTCCTGGCGCGCGGGCATCGGCGACACCGGAGGCGTGCGGACGCAGTTCCACCACGTCAACGACATCGTGCCCACGATCCTCGAGGTGGTGGGTGTCGACGCGCCGGACACGTACCGGGGCGTACCGCAGCTACCCGTCCACGGCACCAGCCTGGCGTACACGTTCGCCGACGCCGGCACGCGGAGCCGCAAGCACGTGCAGTACTTCGAGATGCTCGGCCACAGGGCGATCTGGTCGGACGGCTGGAAGGCCGTCGCCCGGCACGTACAGGGCGAGGACTTCGACGACGACCGCTGGGAGCTCTACGACCTGGAACACGACTTCGCGGAGACGCTTGACCTCGCGGCCCAGGAACCCGAGCGGCTGCGCCGGCTGGTCGAGCTGTGGTGGGCGGAGGCGGGACGCTACGACGTGCTGCCGCTGGACGACCGGGTCGTGGAGCGGCGGCTCGCACCTCCGGTTCCCGGGTCGTTGCGTGACCGCGACACCTTCACGTTGTACCCCGGCATCCCGCACATCGGGCCCGAGTCGGCGCCGGACACCCGCAACGTCTCGCATGCGATCCGCGCCGAGGTCGAGCCCGCCGCGCACGGCGTCGAGGGCGTGTTACTCGCGTTCGGCGGCTACTCGGGCGGGTACAGCCTCTACGTCAAGGACGGGCGGCTGACGTACGAGTACAACCACGCGGGCACCCGCGTACGCGTCTCGTCGGACGTCCTGCTCGGTCCCGGCTGGACCACCGCGGAGATGCGCTTCACCCGCTCCGACGACACGGGCGGCGACGTGGAACTGCTCGTCGACGGCGAACCGGTGGGGACGGGCCGGGTGCCCCGCACCATGCCGTTCCTGCTCTCGCTCGAGGGCATGGACGTCGGCTGCGACCGGCTCACCCCGGTCTCGGACGACTACCGGTCGCCGTTCCCGTTCACGGGCGGGCTCCGCCGGGTCACCATCACCCTCGGCGCCGACCGCCCGGCCGTCGACGGCGGCGCCTTGACCGCCCAGCTGGCCAGGGACTGACGCCGAGCCGGGTCAGCCGATGCCGAGCGTCGTGCAGGCGGCGTCGACGGCGGCGCGGCGCAGTCTCGCGGGCGGTGCGTCGGCGAGTTGGACGGTGCAGTCCTGCAGACCGCCGAGCACCATGACGGCACGGGCGGCGCGGGCGAGGGACGGGCGAGGTCCGACGAGCAGCGTCGTGAGCCGCTCACGCCAGCCGATGACGACCTGGACGAGGTCGGTCCACGCGGCCACCTCGGTGAGCACGAAGGCCAGGTCGTCGCGGTACCTGTACTGCAGGTCGAAGTACTCCTCGAGCAGCTCGCGCTTGTCGAACCTGGCCGTGGTCTCGTAGCGCCGGATGAACGCCTCGCCCTCGTCGACGAACGGCTGGAGGATGCTGCGGACCAGCTCCTCACGACTGGAGAAGTGGTAGTACAGGGCGGGCTTCGTGATGCCGAGGCGAGCGGCGATGTCCTGCAGGCTGGTGCGCTGCACGCCCTTCTCGGCGAACAACTCGCGTGCGACGGCTTGGATCCGCTCCCTCGTGTCGGACGGTCTGGGCATGCGAGAAGCATATCTGACTTACCGGTAGGTCAGTTGCATGATACGGTGCTTACCTACCGTTAAGTCAGGAGGTGTGCCGTGCACGTCCTCGTCTCCGGCGCCAGCGTCTCTGGCCCCGTACTCGCGTACTGGCTCAACCGGTACGGCCACCACGTCACCGTCGTCGAACGGGCGCCCAGCATGCGGAAGGCCGGCGGGCACGCCGTCGACCTGTTCCGCCCCGCCATGGAGATCTCGGAGCAGATGGGTGTGGTGTCGCGGATCGAGGAGATGGCGACCGGCACCGAACGGATGACCCTCGTGCGGCCGGGTCACGCGCGTCCGGTGTCCGTCGACCTGACCAAGGTCTTCGGTGCGACCTCGGACCGGCACGTCGAGATCATGCGCGACGACCTGAGCGAGATCTACCACGACGTCACCCGCGACGACGTGGAGTACGTCTTCGGCGACTCCGTCACGTCGATCTCCGGGGACGGAACCGTGACGTTCGAGAACGGCGCGCCGCGGCGGTTCGACGTCGTCGTGGGCGCCGACGGGCTGCACTCCAACGTGCGCCGGCTCGTCTTCGGCGACGAGTCGAGGTACACCTCGTACATCGGCGCATACCTGGCGGTGCTCTCGGTGCCCAAGGAAGTGGCCGTCGACGGTGAGATGGTGCTGCGTCTCGACGTCGGCCGGATGGCCGGCTGCTACACGTCCAGGCAGCTGGACGACGCGCGCCTCGCGTTCTTCTTCCGGCGGGAACGACCGCTCGACGTGCACCATCGCGACGTCGCACGACAGCAACAGGCGCTCCGCGAGGCGTTCGCGGGTATGGACCCGCAGGTCGACGAGTGGCTGGGCCTCATGGGTGACGCGTCGGCGTTCTACTTCGACTCGATCACCCAGCTGCACATGGACAGGTGGTCCCGTGGGCGCGTGACGCTCGTCGGCGACGCGGGGTACTGCCCCGGCCCCGCCGTCGGCGGCAGCACGAGCCTCGCCGTGCTCGGTGCGTACGTGCTCGCCGGCGAGCTGGCGGAGGCCGGCGGCGACCACGAGCGCGCGTTCCGCGCGTACGAGGCTGAGCTGGCCGAGCCCGTGCGGCGTACCCGGGCGTTCGCGCGCCGCGCCGCCAAGGGCCTGGTCCCGGGCTCCCGCCCGGCTATGTGGGCGCTCGTCCGCGGTGGGCAGCTCGTCTCCGCCCTCCCCGTCCGGTTCAGCCGCGCGATCGCGCGGCTGAACGGCAACGGCGTCCGCCTGCACGACTCGATGACCGTCAAGCGCTTCGCCGGCGCCGACCGCGTGCCCACCCGATGACCGGCCGGCGCTTTACCAGGCCGGTGGTGGCTCTACCAGGCGCCTGCCCCTTGTAAAGCCACCACGGGCATGGTTTACATGGCCCGTGACAAGGGGACGGGGACCACGGCGGCGCGGCAGACTGAGGCCATGACGGCCGACTACTACCTGCTCGACGAGGGGCTCACCGACGAGGCACGCGACGTCCGCGACCGGGTCAGGTCGTTCGTCGACGCCGACGTCCTGCCCGTGATCAACGACTACTGGGAGCGCGCGGAGTTCCCGTTCGAGCTCGTGCCCAAGCTCGCATCGCTTCGGATCGCCGGGTCCACCATCGAGGGTTACGGCTGCCCGGGGCTGAGCCGGCTCGCGGCCGGGGTGCTCGCCCGTGAGATGTCGCGCGGCGACGGCAGCGTCAACACGTTCCTGGGTGTGCAGTCCGGGCTCGCGATGGGCTCGATCGCGCTGCTCGGCAGCGAGGAGCAGAAGCAGCGCTGGCTGCCCGACATGGCCGCGCTGCGTGCCGTGGGCGCGTTCGCGCTGACCGAGCCCGAGCACGGCTCGGACTCGGTGCGCCTGGAGACCAGCGCGCGCCGTGCCGGCGACCACTGGGTGCTGGACGGCGCGAAGCGGTGGATCGGCAACGGCACCTTCGCCGACGTCGTCGTCGTGTGGGCCCGCGACACGGCCGACGAGAAGGTCAAGGCGTTCGTGGTCGAGAAGGACGCCGACGGCCGTCACCCCGACGGGTACGAGGCCGAGCTCATCACGGGCAAGACCGGCAAGCGCGCGGTGTGGCAGGCCGAGATCACCCTGCGCGGCGTACGGGTACCGGCCGACAACCGGCTCGCCGCGTCCGAGTCCTTCCGTGACGCCAGCCGCGTGCTCAGCGCCACCCGCGGCGGCGCGGCTTGGGAGTCGCTGGGCCACGCGACAGCCGCGTACGAGACGGCGCTCTCGTACGCGCGGGACCGGGTCCAGTTCGGCAGGCCCATCGCGGGCTTCCAGCTCGTGCAGGAACGGCTCGCCACGATGCTCGCCGAGATCACGTCGATGCAGCTGTACTGCTTCCGGATGGCCGAGCTGCAGGAGCAGGACAGGTTCACCGGGCCGATGGCGTCGCTGGCCAAGATGCACAACGCGCGCAAGGCGCGGCAGGTGTGCCTCGCCGCCCGCGACATCCTCGGCGGCAACGGCCTGCTGCTGGAACGGCATATCGCCCGACATCTCGGCGACATGGACGTCGTGCACACCTACGAGGGCACCGACAGCATCCAGGCCCTCATCGTCGGCCGGGACATCACCGGCCACTCCGCCTTCGCCTGAACGAACCTCGACGAGGAGGAACCGTGACGTTCACCTACGACGCGACGGCGTACCGGACGTACCTCGAACGCGAGTTCACCTACCTCGCGGGATTCCGCCGCAACGTGCACCGTTACGCGGCCCGGGTCGCACTCACCGATCCCGCAACCGGCGAGCGGTGGACGTACGCCGACCTGGGCGCCCGCGTCGACAGGCTCGCGGCCGGCCTCGCCGAGGCGGGCGTGGGCGTGGGCGACGTCGTCGTCTACCAGTTGTTCAACGGCCCCGAGTTCGCACAGCTCTACCTCGCCACCCAGGCGTGCGGCGCGGTCGGCTCGCCGATCAACTTCCGGCTCGCGTCCGGCGAGACCGCGTACATCCTCGACGACAGCCGCCCGGTTGTGTTCGGCTACGACACCGAGCTCACCGGGACGGTCGCGGACGCGCTCGAGCGGGCCGAGCATCGGCCGGCGGTCCTCGTCGCGGTCGGGCCGGGCGAGCCGCTGCCCGGCGCGGTCCGGTTCGAGGAGCTGCTGACCGCGACCGGTACGCCGCCCGAGGTCACCCGCACCAGCTACGACGAGACCACGCGGCTCTACACCTCCGGCACCACGGGCATGCCCAAGGGCGTGCCGCTCAACAGCATGGTCGAGATCCTCACGGCGCACGACGTGATCATGCACTTCCCGCTGAGTCCCGAGGACCGCACGCTGAACATGACACCGTGGTTCCACCGCGGCGGCCTCTACTCGGGCGGCCCGAACCCGGTCTTCTACCTCGGCGCCCAGGTCGTGCCGCTGCGGGCGTTCGACCCGGCGCGGACGCTGGACCTCGTCGCCGAGCACGGCCTGACCTATCTGATCGGGGCGCCGACCAACCTGGCGATGCTGGCGCGGGCGCAGTCGGAGCAGCCGCGCGACCTGTCGACGCTGCGCGGCATCGTGACGATGGGCGCGCCGCTCGAGCGGGAGGCGTGCCTGTACTACCAGGAGGTGCTCACCCCGCGCATTTTCAACGGCTACGGCACGACGGAAGCGTTCTGGAACACGTTCCTGCGCCCCGTCGACCTGCCCCGACACGCGGGCGCGGCCGGCCGGGCGTGCACCGACGACGACGTCCGCG
>DASUWX010000147.1:0-34478 GCA_036378185.1 Streptosporangiales bacterium
TGGCAAACGTGGGCCGGCCGCGCCGGCCGAGCGGGGCGACGGTCCCGTCGGCCGAGCCGGTGTTCCCCGACGCGGCGACCACCGGCCGGCAGCTGGCGCCACTGGACGTCGGGCCGGTTTCCGCGGACGAGCTCCCCGCCCTGCGCCGGCTGCAGCAGGCCACGGTGCAGGTCGTCGAGGCGCTGCTCCACGGCGACACCCCGCGTCTGCTGCCGCTCAACACGCTCGCCGGAGAAAGCACCGCTCACGTCGAACTCAAGTTCGGTGACGGCCGCCTTCACCGTGAGCTGGCCTGGACCGACGGCTCGCCCGCCTCCGCTCTCGCCCGGCGCGTCATCGAGGAACTCGCCGCGCTCGAGCCGGACCGGTTACGAAGGTGCGCCCGCACCGAGTGTGACCTGCTCTTCTACGACACCACCAGGTCGCGTACCCGCCGCTGGCACGCCGAAGACCCGTGCGGATGGCGAGAGCGACAACGGCACCGTCGCAGCCCGCCTTAGCGGCTGCGCCCGCGTGCGGATGGAAGGGGACGCCAGGCGATGATCGCGCGCGTATGGAAGGCCTGGGCATCCCGCGAGCGTGCAGACGCCTACGAACACCTGCTTCGCAGTGAGATCCTGCCCGAGCTCGACGCTGTCGAGGGATGTCACGGTGCCTATGTACTCCGTCGGGACGACGTCGGCCCCGAGGTGGAGTTCCTCGTGCTCCACCTCTTCGAATCGCTGGATGCGGTCATGCGATTCGCCGGCGACCCTTACGAGGCTGCCGTCGTTCCGGAAGCCGCCCGAACGCTGCTCGCCCGGTTCGAGACCACCGCCGAGCACTACGGCGTACGGTCGACACCCCACCCGAGGCCGCGGTGAGTGGACCGCGCCGGGATCGCGAATCCCGCGGGTGTACCCGGTCGGTTGGACATCGCCGGTGGTCGAGTACAGCACGGATCGCCGGCGACCCGGCCGACCCTGAGGGCTCGCGATCGCGCGCTGGGCGCCGTGCCCTCCGGGGGGTACGCTCAGGCCACCCTGGTGGCGAGGAAGGCGGCCCGGACCATGCCGCAGGTCGACGAGATTCATGATCTTGCACAGGTACTCGCCGGTACCGCGCGCGACCTCGCGGCTGCACCGGGACCGCAGGCGACGCTGGAGCAGGCGTGTGAACAAGCCGTCGCGGTCATCGCGGGCTGCAGTTGGGCGGGTGTCTGCGAGAAGGACCGCGACGGGCACAGCGAGCTGCTCGCGGTCAGTGACGACACCGTGCGCGTGCTGCACGAGATGCAGTACGAGATCGGCGACGGGCCGTGCCGCAAGGCGGCCCCCGAGCAGCGGATCGTCTGGTCCGACGACCTCGCCGACGAGAAGCGTTGGCCCCAGTTCGCCACCGCAGCGGTCGACCGCGGGGTGCGCAGCCTGGCCTCGATCCAGCTGTACACGCGGAAGAACACCGTCGTCACCCTGCACCTGTACGCCGCCACACCGGGCGCCTTCGACGAGGTCACCCGCGACGTCGCCCAGATCTTCGGCGCCCATGCCGCGAGCGCCATCGCCGGGGCCCGCGATTACGCGCACGTCTCGCGGGCCCTGGTCACGCGGCAACAGATCGGGCAGCTCACCGGCATCCTCGCCGAGCGCCACAAGCTGACCACCGACGAGGCCTTCGCCCTGCTCGTCCAGACGTCACACGAACACAACATCAAGCTCCGTGACCTCGCGGCACGACTCGTCGCGGAGGAGGACAAGGCCCGGCTGGAGAGCAGGGAACGGCCCTCCGGGTAGCGGTGTCGCCAGCACGCGAGCGGACCGACGACCCGACCTCGACGAGCGGCGTCCGCAGGGGAGCGGCCTCGACGCCCCAAACGGGCGAGCGCCGAAGCCTGGGTCATCGTGGCACCCGGGCGCCACCACGACCCTGGTCACCGCCGTTACCCGGCGGAACCGGCCCGGCGTGCGGGCTTCCCTACGCCGTTCCTCTCACCGGTTGTTCCTGAGACCGGAGCATCTGGGCCATCGACTCGAGGCTCTGCGCTGCCGCCGCACCACCCCCGCACGTCAGGGACGCCACGAGGCCGCCGAGGAGCCCCGCCCGGTCGGCGACGATCCGGATCTGGCCGATGGTGACCACGAGGCCGAGCAGGTCCAGCCGCAGACCCTGTGGGATGTCGAGCACCACGCACTCTGGAGCAGGTGTTGTCATGGCAAATCTCCCCAAACTAGGACTAACCGCCGAGGGTACCCTCGACCGGGGCGACCATGCACCAGTTCCGGGACTCCTGTCGTATTGCGGGGGCGGGTCGGAGTCAGGGCGAACCAGACGCGACACATGACGACAAACCTCGCGTGTCGATGTCAGGGACCCGCCGTCGACGACCGCACGACCAGGTGGCCGGACAGGACGACCTTCGCCGGATAGGCCCCGTCCCTGGTTCCCTCCATCCGGGAGATCAACAGCTGGGCGGCAGTCATTCCGAGTTCCGCGATCGGCGCGGCGTACGACGTTATCGGCGGATCCGTGATCTCGTACCACACCGGATCGCCGAAGCCTATGACCGACATGTCGCCCGGAATGCGCACATCGTGCTCCCTGCACCCGACGAGGACGCCGAGTACGAGCTGAGAGCTGGCCGCGAAGACCGCGGTGGGCCGGGCGCCCTGCCTCAGCAGCTCCGCGAACCCTTCGCGTCCACCCTCCGGCGTGTAGTCGGCGTGGACGACCGACAACACGTCGGCCGGAACCGATGCACGCTCGACCGCGGCTCGTGCGCCTTTGAGGCGGCGGTGGGTGGAACTGTAACCCTTGGGCCCGGCGACGACGCCGATGTTCCGGTGACCCATCTCCAGCAGATGGCTGACGGCCAGATCAGCGCCGTTGTCGTCGTCGTAGATCACGGTGTCGACGTCGTTCAGTCCCGACGGACGGAAGAGCTCTACCATGGGCACCTGTCGCCCGTCGGTCGACAGCGTGTATTTGCGAGAGCGAGAGCACGGAACGTAGGCCAGCGCGTCGACCCGCTGTTCGCGTAGCTTTTCGAAGCAACGCCGCTCGGTGTCGACGTCGTTGTTGCTGACGTAGAGCGCCAGGCCATACCCGAATCGCTGGAGCAGGCCCTGCAGCACCGTTGTCACGGATGCGTGCGAGACATTCTGGATATCCGGAACTATTAACCCGACCGTTCGACTCTGATTTCTTCTCAGGCCCTGCGCCAGCGCATTAGGGCGGTAGTCGAGCTCCCTGGCGGCGTCCAGCACCCGTTTACGCAGGTCCTCGCGCACGTAAGGGTGGCCGGTCAGGGCGCGAGACACGGTGGAGACGGACACGTCGACCTGCCGGGCGATGTCCCGAAGCGTCGCCATTCTGCAAACGATACCAGACGATGTTGCAGTCTTCATGCCTTGACGCCTGGCTCGATGCGGCGGAAGAGTCGCACTCCTAGCCAGAAGGCTGGGATCGGTCCCAGAGTGCGAGACAACCCGCCCGAGGGGCGTCCCAGCGGTTCCGGCAGTGACGACAGCAGCAGCCGGGGGCAGGAGGTGCGAGAGTGCCAGCGCGGGCAGGAAGCACTCTTGATTCGCAACTCCCGCAGCGCCGAAATGCCGGCAGGAGCCTGCCGAAAAGGCGTGCGCAGCGGCATGGCGTAGCGGTCAAGGACCGCTACGACCGTCTCATCGGCTATCTTTTCTTGACACCGTCGGCAGTTCTCGTCTGCCTATTGGTGTTCGTGCCCTTCGCGGCAGTCCTGGTGGAGAGCTTCCAGCGCATTCAGACCGGCGACCTCACGGGCCCGTTCGTGGCGTTCGACAACTTCAAATGGGCCATAACTAGCAGCTTCTTCAGGCACGCGTTCGTCACGAGCCTCATCTACGTGTTCGGGGGCGTTGCGCTGGAGCTCGTCATCGGGATCCCGGCTGCCTTGTTGCTCAACAAGGATTTCAAGCTGCGCGCATGGGCCAGGGCGCTGGTCATATTCCCCTACCTGCTGCCGACCATCGTCGCGGTGATCGTGTTCAGGTTCATGTTCCACGACCTGATCGGCGTCGTGAACTACCTGCTCGTAAAGGTGGGCGTGATCGACGCGCCGATCACCTGGCTCGGTGATCCGACCCGGGCGATGGTCACGGCCATCATGGTCAGCGGCTGGAAGTTCTTCCCGTTCGTGGTGATCGCACTGCTCGCTGTCCTCCAGTCCATCCCCACCGACATCTACGAGGCCGCCGCGGTCGACGGCGCGGGTCCCGTCCAGCGGTTCACGCGCATCACGTTGCCGCACCTCATGCCGGTGATCCTGCTGACGGCGCTACTCCGCACGATCTGGAACTTCGACAAGTTCGACATCATATTCATGATGACCGGCGGCGGGCCCGCCGACGCGACCACGACCGTACCCGTGGCGATATACAGGACGGCATTCGACGACTTTCAGTTGGGTCGGGCCGGAGCAATCGGCGTATTGCTCTTCATGACCCTGCTGCTACTCATGGCGCTCTACTCGTTCCTGATGCGCCGGGCCGAGTCGAAGTTCTAGACGACACTACCTGGAGAGCACGAGCAGAATGTCCACCATCGCTCGGACCGTCAGCACGCGACTGCAGCGACTCGTCCTCTACTGCCTGGTCATCGTGATCGTCACGGTCGTCTGCCTGCCGCTTCTCTGGATGGTGATAAGTTCTCTGAAGCCCAGCAGCGAGATAGTCGGGTACCCGCCTTCGATCCTTCCCCGCGAGTGGACCCTCGACAACTATCGCGAGCTGTTCGACACGACATCGTTCGAACGCTATTTCCTCAACAGCTTCGTCGTCGCCCTGGCGAGCACGGTGCTCTCGGTCATAATCGGGAGCCTCGGCGCGTACAGTCTGACCAGGTTCGACTACAGAGGAATGTCGGCGTTTGCCAGGAGCGTCCTCCTGGCATACATGGCCCCTTCCATCCTGCTGGTTATCCCCCTCTTCTTCATAATCCTCAGGCTGGGGCTGGGTAACAAGCTCACCGGCCTGGTGGTCGCGGACACGACGTTCACGCTGCCGGTCAGTCTGTGGTTCATGCGCTCGTACTTCCGTGCCATTCCGGTGGACCTCGAGGAGGCGGCGATGGTCGACGGCACGGGCCGGTTCGGGGCACTCTGCCGGGTGACGATGCCGCTGGCGGCACCGGGAGCACTGTCCGTTGCCCTGTTCGTCTTCGCGCACGCGTGGAACGAGTTCCTCTTCGCGCTGGTGTTCATATCGTCCGACTCGAAGAAGACGCTGCCGGTCGGGCTGCAGGACCTGATCACGCAGAACCAGCTCGCGTACTGGGGCACTCTGCTGGCGGGCGGCGTCCTCGTCACGATTCCCGTCCTCGTGCTCTACGCCGCCGTGCAGAAGCGCATCGTCGCCGGGCTGGGGGCCGGGGCACTGAAGACCTAGCACACCTTGATCGTGCAGTCGGGGGTTACCAGAGCTGAGGAGAGTCATGGGTGCCGTCATAGATCGCGTCGAGTCCGTCGGTGTGGAGGTTCCACTGCCGGTTCCGTTCATGGGCAGTACCTACAACGTCGCGAAGCGGGCGACGGTCGTCACCCGCGTGTACTCGAGCGACGGAGCGGTCGGTGTCGTCTACAACGGCGACCCTCGTGACGACGCCGCACGGATCGCCTCGGTCGTGTCGGAGCAGCTCGCCGACGAGGTCATCGGTAAGGATCCGGAGAACGTCGGCGAGATATGGGACGGCCTGTTCCGGCACACGTACACCCAAGGGACCAGGCAGATACAGCTCAACGCCATCAGCTGCCTGGACTGCGCGATCTGGGACCTCCGTGCGCGCATCCTGCAGACCAGCGTCGCGGCGCTCCTCGGCCGCAGCCCGCGACCGGTGCCCGCCATCGCCATCGCCGGCTACTACCAGGAGGGCAAGACACTCGACGACCTGGCCACCGAGATGCAGGAGTTGAAGGCAGCAGGTGTCTGCGGCTGCAAGATGAAGGTCGGTGGCCTGTCGCCGGAGGAGGACGCAGAGCGTGTCGCGGCGGCAAGGGCCGGGGCCGACGACGGCTTCGTCCTGGCGGTGGACGCCAACCGGGCGTGGACCGTCGAAGAGGCACTGCGCTTCGCTTCGCGGGTCGAGGGCCTGGGCATCGAGTGGTTCGAGGAGCCTTGCCGGTGGTACGCGGACGTGGAGGGCATGGTCCGGGTCTCGGCGAGGACGAACATCCCCATCTGTGCCGGCCAGAGTGAGAGAACCAGCCAGGGTGCCCGAGACCTGATGTCCAGCGGGGCCGTGGACGTCATCAACTACGACGCATCGGAAGGCGGCGGAGTGACCGAGTGGCAGCGGGTTGCCGCGCTCGCGAACACCTACGGCCGGCGCGTGGCGCACCACGAGGAACCGCAGATCTCCAGTCAGCTCCTCTCATCGGTTCGCGACGTGGCGTACGTCGAGTGCTTCCCCAACCGGGGGCGCGATCCGATCTGGGCGAACATGGTGGTCGACGGGCCGCGCCTGGTCGCCGGCGAGATGGTGCCGGCCGGCGGCCACGGGTTCGGCCTGGATCTGTCCGACGAATTCATCTCGCGATTCAGCGTCGAAGCCTGAGCGCAGATCGGGCCCGCGACCGGAGAGCTGAGCGCGCCCTGATGCAGGAGGAAACATGAAGACACGTCGAGAGTTCCTGAAGGTGAGCGGGCTGGCGGCCGGTGCCGCGATGCTGGCCGGTTGCTCGGGAGGCAGCGGCAAGGGCACCACCACCATCAACTTCCTCCACAACGAGACCGATCCGCCGAGCGTGGAGTTCTTCAAGAAGGCGATCTCGAAGTACGAGGACGACCATCCTTCGGTCAAGGTCGACATGCAGCTGGTGAGCACCGACGGCCGCCTGCAGCGACTGAAGAGCCTGCAGTCGGCCCGGCAGATGCCGGGCGTGTTCAAGATCGTCCCTGAGGAGCGGTACACGTTCGCCACGGCGGGCGTGATCGAGCCGATCGACGACATCATCGACGACATCGGGCGAAGCCAGTTCGTCGAGCAGTTCATCGTGCCGATCAAGGGCAAGCACTACGACATCCCGTACACCATCAATCAATTCACCATCTACATGTACCGGAAGCATCTGCTTCAACAGGCTCACGTGACCCCTGCGACCACCTGGGACGAGTTCGTCACCGCGTCGAAGACGGTGACCTCGGACAAGAACAGGGACGGCCGGGTGGACAACTTCGGAACCGTCATACCGGCCAGCCAGAACCGCATGACCGACATCTACTTCGCGCAGGTCTTCTGGTCCCAGGGGGGAACCTACTTCGACGAGAACTACAAGGTCTCCCTGGACGCCGACGACGCGGCGGTCCGTGCGCTGGAGATCCTCCAGGGCCTGGCCAGGTACTCACCGCCGGGCATCAAGGCGTACTCCTACAGCGACATGGTGTCGACCTACCTCACCGGCAAGGTGGTCCAGGACGTCTACGCGCCGCGGCTCGCCGCGAACCTCGCCGACGAGGCCCCGCAGATCCTGAAGGACACCGGCACCGCGCCGCGTCCGAAGGGCACGTCCGGCCTCGGAATCGGCTACGCGAACCCGAACTCGTTCGTGGTCTCGTCGAAGAAGTACGGCAACGACGACGTGGACGCGGCCAAGGAGTTCCTCCGCTACCTGGTGTCGCCGGAGCAGGTCGCCGGCTTCAGCAGGACGGCGTACCCACACATGATCCCGCCGCTCAAGAGCGTCCAGCAGCGCCTGCTGAAGGAGAAGAACACGATGAACAGCGAGCACGCCGACCTGGCCAAGGCGGCGTTCGACCTGGACAACACGATGGACTTCACCACGGAAGCGGGAGCGCACGTGGCGGGCGGCAAGCTCGCCACGACCGGGGACTTCAACAGGTACAGCCCGCTCATCACGAGCCGGCAGATCAGCGCCGGGATGGTGCAGGACGTCCTGGTGCGCAGGATGACTCCGAAAGAGGCCGTGCAGAAGGCCGTCGACGCGCTGAAGAGCGCCGTCAAGGAGTCGGCGTAGTCGGTCTTATCGAGAACGGAAGAGATGCGCAGCTTGTACGATGCGATGCCAACCGCAGGCAGGGTCACGGACTCGGGCATTCGGCAGCTCTACACCACGGACGGTCGCTGGCAGGCCTGGCTCGACGTCGAGGCGGCTCTGGCCGAGGCAGAGGCGGAGGTCGGGCTGGTTCCCGAGAGCGCGGCCCGTGCGATCGTGGAGTCCGCACGGCTCGAGCTGATGGACCGTGATCGCATCGCCGAGGCGACGCTACGGACCAGCCACACCCTGGTGCCGCTGGTCTGGGAACTCTCGCGGGTCGCAGGTGAGGAAGCCGGTCGCTGGGTGCACTGGGGAGCCACCACCCAGAACATCGTGCAGACCGGTGATCTGCTGGTCCTTCGAAAGGCACACGGGATCTTCCTCGGCCTGCTCCGTCAGACGCTCCTGTCGATGGCCGAGCTCGCCGAGCGTAGCGCCGACATGACGATGCCGGCGCGGACGCACGGACAACATGCGGTACCAACGACCTTCGGGTTCAAGGTCGCCGTCTGGATCGACGAGATGGCGCGACACCTGGAACGGTTGCACGAGGCCGAGCCCCGCGTCTTCGTCGCCATGCTGGGCGGCGCGGCGGGGACCTTCGCCTCCCTCGGGGAACAGGGCCCTGTCGTCCAGGCCGGTGTTGCGGCGCGTCTCGGCATGACTCCGATGGCGGTCCCCGCTCGAACCATCGGTGACCACCTCGCTGAGTACGTGTGCCTGCTCGGGCTCCTGGCGTCGACGTGTGGGAAGGTCGCGCGCGAGGTCTACACGCTGATGAAGACCGAGTTCGGCGAGGTGGAAGAACCGATCCCGCCGGGGACCGTCGGCAGCTCTACGATGCCGCAGAAGCGCAACCCTCATCTGTGCCAGGACATCGTCGCCGCCGCGGCTGCTGTCCGCGGATCGATACCCACGGCCCTGGAAGCGATGCAGACCGAGCACGAGGCGGACCGCTCCACGTCCCTGATGATGCACGAGGTGATCGAACGCGCCTGCATCGCGACCGGCGATCTGCTGAGCCGGTTGGCGGTGGTGATGGACGGGCTGCAGCTGCATCCACGCCGGATGCAGGAGAACGTGTTACGGACCGACGGCCTGATCATGGCCGAACCGGTGATGCTCGCATTGGGCGAGGCGATCGGGAGACAGACTGCCCACGAGGTCGTGTACGAGGCGGCGCAGGCCGCGGCTACGCAGGCGCTCTCGTTCGTCGACCTGTTGGCGAAGGACGTACGCGTCACGGCGCACCTCTCGCAGGAGCGGATCGCGAGCATGCTGGATCCGAGCGGGTACGTCGGTCTCAGCGCGGTCATGGCGCGCGAGTCCGCCGCACGGGCTCGGAGGATCGTGGAGGGGTGACGGGTCGGCCGGCAGGTCGGCGGCCTGCCGGCCGCGGCGAACCGCGTCCCGCCGGCCGTCTCGGGCGTTCCAGGCCACGTCTGGGGCGCAACCTGCGGTGCCGCCTGCCGGGCGTTCAGAGAAGGCCGTCGAGCCGGGCGGGCTGTGCGGTGTCGGCCGGGACCGGGGTCCGCTCGTGCCCGGTCGCGCATGCGTCTGCGTAGTGGGCGAGCAGCTCGTCCGTGGCGGCCTGCCAACTCCACCGCTCCGCCTCGGCGCGTGCGGCCGCGGCGAGTTCGCGGCGGGGCGCCGATGCGAGCAGGTCGGAGATGATGGCCGGCAGCCGGTCGGGACGGTCTGGCGGGAAGAGCCGGCAGGCCGGGCAGCCGCCGGTCATCTCGCGGCTGGCGGGCGTGTCGGCCGTGACGACCGGTAGCCCGGAGGCCAACGCCTCGAGCAGGACGAGACCGAGCGTCTCGGTCGTGGACGGGAAGACGAACAGGTCGGCGTTGGCGTACGCCTCCGCCAGTGCAGGACCGTGCAGGGTGCCGGCGAACGTGACGGGTGCCGAGGCGAACCGCTGCGCGAGCCGCTCGCGGTCCGGGCCGTCGCCCACCAGCGTCAGGTCGACCCGTCCCGCCGGTTCGACCAGAGGGGTCAGGCGGTGGATGCTCTTCTCCTGGCCGAGCCGGCCGACGTACAGCGCGCTGACCCGCTGCCCCGCACGGATCTCGCCGGTGGGGCGGGTGCGTCGCCCCGGGTGGAACAGCTCGAGGTCGACGCCGCGACGCCACAGCCGCACATCGGGCGCGCCGGAAGCGCTCAACTCCGCGCACCGCTGGCCCGACGTGGCCAGGTTGATGACCGCACGGCGGTGCAGCGCGCCCACGACCCGCCGGATCAGCGGTCGGAGCCCGCCGAGGTGGTAGAAGCTCGCGTAGCGCGTCACGTCGGTGTGGTACGACGCGACCAGCGGGATCCCAGCTCTGCGGGCCGCCCACACCCCGGCGATGCCGACGAGCACCGGGTTGACCACGTGTACCAGGTCCGGCCGGAAGTCGCGGAGAATGCCGGCGACGCGAGGCGACGGAAGGCCCCAGCGGTGTCCTCCGTAGACGAAGCGGAGACTGAACGTAGGCACCTCGCGGACCTCCGCGCCGGTGAACCCGCTCGCGTCCCCGCGCGGGGCGATGACGAGCACGTCGTGCCCGCGCCGGTGCAGCTCCCGCACCGTGGCGGACAGCCGTGTCACGACCCCGTCGGTCGACGGGTGCCACGATTCCGTGACGAACGCGATTCGCACCGGCCCGGTCGCCATCCGTTCAGTCGTCCTGTCGTCTGAACGATCCTCGGGACGGCCCGTGTTCCGTCGGCGATCGCCGGATGGACGACGGGCGACGGACGGGTGAACTCGCGAACCCCGCCCGCGGCGGCAGGCGACGCGGTCGACCGGCCGGCTACCGCGCGGAGCGGCCGTGGCCGCCGACCGCCCTCCTGGTGACGTCGCGGACTCGCTCCACGAACTGGCGGCGTTTCCGGCGGCCCGCCTCCTTCCGACTGCGCTTCATCGCCTCGAGCCTCTGCCGGATCTCTTCCTTCACCACGGGAGTCGCCTGTGCCCTGGCCTCGGCGAAGTAGCCCTTCGGATCCGTGATCATCCGCTCGACCCGCGCCTCCAGGTCGTCGTGAACCCGCTGCCGCGTCGGGGCCTGTGGGTGCTGCTCCTGCTCGTGCTGCTCGGTCACGTCCGTTCCCTCCTTGTCGGAGCCTACGGTGTGGGACGCGGTCTCAGGGGGCTACGAGTCGATCAAGTGGATTGCCGGGACGCCCGTCGGATAGGAGTGACCGGACAGCGGGAGGTGCGCGATGACGGTTACGCCGGCGACGACGGTGCTGAGTTCCGCCCGATGGCGGCGGCTGATCCCGGTCGCGTTCATCACCTATTCGTTCGCGTACCTCGACCGGTCGAACTATTCGATCGGTTCCGCCGGCGGGCTCAACGACCGACTGCACCTGACCTCGGCGCAGTCCGGGCTGCTCGGTGGCCTGTTCTTCATCGGGTACTTCCTGTTCCAGGTCCCGGCCGGCAGTTACGCCGAACGCCGCAGCGTCAGGAACCTGCTGTTCTGGTCGCTCCTGGCCTGGGGTGTGCTCGCCTCGCTGCAGGGCGTGGTCACGACGTACTGGCTGCTGCTCGTCGTCCGGTTCCTGCTCGGCGTCGTCGAGGCGGTCGTCCTCCCGGGCATGATCGTCTTCCTGTGGCACTGGTTCACCCGCGCCGAGCGCGCCCGCGCGAACACGTTCCTCATCCTCGGCAACCCGATCACCCTGATGTGGATGTCCGTCGTCTCGGGCTACATCGTCGCGGCCGTCGGCTACCGGTGGATGTTCATCATCGAGGGGTTGCCCTCCATCGTCTGGGCGTTCATCTTCCGCGCCGTCGTGCAGGACCGTCCGTCGGACGCGCGCTGGCTCGACGAAGGGGAACGAGAGACCCTCGTGCGGGTACTCGCCGAGGAGCAGCGCGCGTTACCCGAACCGCGTGGCTTCCGCGAGGTGGCACGCTCGTGGAACGCGGTCGTGCTCTCCGCGCAGTACCTGCTGTGGAGCGTCGGTGTGTACGGCCTGGTTTTCTGGTTGCCGGCGATCGTGCAGAAGCTCACCGGACAGGGCATCGGCTCCACCGGTGCGCTCACCGCGATCCCTTACGCCGCAGCGGTGATCGCGATGATCGCGTGTTCCACGGCGTCCGACCGTGCCGTGCAGCGGCGGGTGTTCACCTGGATCCCGCTGCTCGTGGCCACCGCCTGCTTCGGTGCGTCGTATGCCACCCGCGGCAGCGGGTTCACCCTGTCGTTCATCCTGCTCATCATCGCCGCGGCCGGCATGTACGCGCCGTACGGCCCGTACTTCGCCTACATCCCCGAGCTCTTCCCGTCCGTCGACGCCGCACCCGCGACCGGCATGATCAACGCGTTCGGCGGTCTCGGCGGGTTCATCGGCACCTACATCGTCGGCGCGCTCGGCGGCGCGAACTCGGCCATGCCGTTCGTGTTCCTCGCCGCGTGCCTGCTCGCCGCCGCTCTGCTCATGTTCGCCGTACGCCGCCCGCACCCGCGGGGTGAGCCGACACCGTCGATGGCGCCCAGGATGGGCGATGCCGGATAGCCCGCGCACACGTCCCGAACTCGTCATCGCGACGCCGCTCGAGGACGAACTCGTCGCCCGGATCGCGGCGGAGGTCGAGGGCTACCGCTGTCGTCACGAACCCGGGCTGCTGCCGCCGCCCCGGTACCCCGGAGACCACCGCGGCCGCTCCGACTTCCGGCGCACTCCCGCGGACGAGCGGCGTTGGCGGGAGCTCGTCGACGGTGCAGACGTGCTCTTCGGCATCCCCGGAGACGATCCCGCGGAGCTGCGTCGCGTCGTCGACGGATCCTCGCGGCTGCGGTTCGTGCAGGCCACGGCTGCCGGCGCCGGGCAACAGGTCGAGGCCGCAGGACTGACGGCCGAGGAGCTCGACCGGGTCGCCGTCGCGAGCAGCAGCGGCGTGCACGCCGGCCCGTTGGCGGAATTCGCGCTGTTCGGCATGCTCGCCTTCGCCCGCGGCCTGCCCAGGCTCGAAACCGACCGCAGGGAGCGGCGCTGGGACCACTACGCCGTGCGCGACCTCGCGGGACGCACGGCGGTGGTCCTCGGCGTGGGGGCGATCGGCTCCCGGATCGCCGAGCTCGCCGCGGCGTTCGGGATGTACGTCATCGGCGTCAACGCCAGCGGCAGGCCGCCGAGCACTCCGGTGCACGAGCTCGCCAGGGCCGACCGGCTGCCTGAGCTCGCCCCCCGAGCGGACGTCCTCGCCATCACGCTGCCGCAGACCCCGAAGACGATCGGCATGGTCGACGCGGGCGTGCTCGCCGCGATGCCGCCGGGTGCGATCGTGGTCAACGTCGGCCGCGGGCGGGTGGTCGACGAGGCCACGCTCGTCGACCTGCTCGACCGCGGCCACCTCGCGGGTGCGGCGCTCGACGTGACGGCGGAGGAGCCGCCCGCCCCGGACAGCCCGTTGTGGACGTTGCCGAACGTCATCCTGAGCCCGCACACGGCCGCGCTGTCCCCGCACGAGAACGAGCGCATCGTCGACCTGTTCGTCGACAACGTGCGCCGGCTCGACACGGGCCGGCCCGTCCGCAACCGGATCACCGCCGCCCGGTCCTACTGACCCACGTCCCGCGTACAAGATCGACAGACGGGTAGTGCGACACGGGAGCACGCGCGTCCGGGGAGGAGGCCGGCATGGCCGACACGGAGCAGACCGGGCCGCAGCGACGGTTCTTCGGGCACCCGAGAGGGCTCGCGAACCTGTTCGGGATCGAGATCTGGGAAAGCTTCTCGTTCTACGGCATGCAGGCGATCCTGACCTACTACCTGTACTTCTCGGTCACGAAGGGCGGACTCGGCCTGCCGCAGGCCAGCGCGACGAGCCTCGTCGGGGCGTACGGCGGGCTCGTGTACCTGGCGACCGTGCTCGGCGCGTGGGTGGCGGACCGCGTGCTCGGATCGGAGCGGACGCTGTTCTACAGCGGTGTGCTGATCCTCGCCGGGCACGCCTGTCTCGCCGCCATACCGGGCCTCACCGGCGTCGGCGCCGGCCTCGCCTGCGTCGGGGTCGGCAGCGGTGCGTTGAAGGCGAACACCACGTCACTCCTCGGATCCCTCTACGCCGAAGGCGATCCTCGTCGCGACGCCGGGTTCTCGATCTTCTACATGGGCATCAACATCGGTGCGCTGGCCGGCCCGTTGCTCACCGGGCTCGTGCACAGCACCCTGGGATTCCACTACGGCTTCGGGCTCGCCGCGGTCGGCATGGCGATCGGCCTGGCGCAGTACGCGATGGGCCGGAGGAACCTCGGTGGCGCCGGACGCCACGCACCCCGCCCGTTGGCGCGCGGGAGCGCGCCGCGGGTCGTGATAGTCATGGTCCTCGGAGCGGCCGTGATCGTCGCGGCCTTCGCGACCGGTCTGGTGACGTTGGCGAACCTCGCGGTGGTGGTCACCGGACTGATCGCGGTGGCGTCGGTCGTGCTGTTCGTGGTCATCCTGGCGGGCCGGCAGATCAACGACGTCGAGCGCAGCCGCGTCTGGGCGTTCGTGCCGCTGTTCGTCGCCAGCTTCGGCTTCTTCGCGTTGTTCCAGCAGATCTTCACGGTCATCGCGATCTACGCGCAGCAGCGGGTGGATCTCGACGTCGCCGGCTTCGCCATCCCGCCGGCGTGGGCGCAGTCCGTGGACCCGGTCGGCATCCTGTTGTTCGCCCCGGTGTTCGCGGCGCTCTGGACCAGGCTGGGTGACCGGCAGCCGTCGACGCCGACGAAGTTCGTCCTGGGGCTGTTCGGGATCGGCGTCTGCTTCCTGCTCTTCCTGCCCATGGCCGGCGGCACGGGACGCACCAGCCCGGCGCTCGCCGTGGCCGGCATCCTGCTGCTGTTCAGCTTCGCCGAGCTGATGCTCTCCCCGATCGGTCTGTCCGTCTCGACCAAGCTGGCGCCGGCGGCGTTCCGCACCCAGATGGTCGGGCTCAACTACCTGTCGGTCGCCGCCGGCACCGCCGCTGCCGGCGCGCTCGCCGGCCTGTACACCCCGCACGACGAGTTCGGCTACTTCGGCCTCACCGGCGGGGCCGCCGTCGTGCTCGCCGTGCTCCTCGCGGCCCTCGGTCCCTGGGTCCGCCGGATGATGCGCGGAGTCCGGTGAGCCGGTGCGGTCAGGTCGCGCGCCGGAGGAGGCACTCCCGGATGTGGGAGGTGTCGGCGTGCTCGAGCCACAGCGCGAACGCCGAGGGTCGCGCCGTTCTAGTTCCGCCAGCAGCAGCTGCCGCAGGTCGAGGTAGTCGGCCAACGCGGACGGCTCGGTGACCCTGCACATCGCGCGCGCCGCCTCGTCCCACATCCGGCACAGCTCCTCGTCGGACATGCTGCGCACGACCCCGGCCTGGTAGCGGCGCGGCTCGATGACGAACGCCTCCGCGAGCCACCACGCGTCGCGTGTCTCACGCAGCCGGTGGCGGACCCGGGCGAGGACGACCGCGGTGCCGACGACGCCCGCGAGCGTGGCGGCCAGCAGCCCCCACGGCGCCACCACAGGCAGCACCAGCACACCGGCCTGTGCCCACCAGACGGCCAGGATGCAGCACGCGAACGCGCAGGCCCGACCGCGGCCGATCCGGTGGTGCGTCGTGAGCAGCAGCGCGACGCCGCCGCTCACGATCGCACCCGCCGCGCTCGTCGTCAGCGCCAGGACCCACGACGCCCTCGCGGCGGCGGTGACGCCCGCCACCGCCAGTGGGCCGCACGCCGCCGCGAGCAGCACCGGCCAGGTCGCGCACCGACAAAGTGACGACCAGGACCGGCGCAGGCCCGCGGCCCGGGCCGGCGTGACGCGCGGCCCGGTGGTCACCGCGTGTCCTTCTGGGAGCCGAGCTGCCCCGCCAGGGCGAAGGCCAGCACGACGGCGCCGCCGACGATCTGGCCGATCATGAACCCGAGGCCCGCCGGCCGCGGGAACGGCCAGAACGCCGTGAGGATCAGCCAGGCGCCGAGGACGACGTTCGCCAGCCCGCTGCCGGTGACGCCGCGCAGGGCCGTCATCGAGCCCATCGCGATGAACGCCGCCGCCAGGCCGATGATCAGGTCGTTGACCTGCAGCCGAGGCGAGACGGTCGCGAAGTTCATCACCCACGGCAGGATCGCGATCCAGAGCCCACCCAGCAGCGCGAGCCAGGTGAACGCGTCGTACGAGCGCCCGTACCACCTCGGCGCGGCGTGCACGGTGTCCGGGTACGCCGTGTTCTCCTCGGGCGTCATCGCCCTGTCGGAGGCGACGGCGGCGGTGCGGGTCTCGGTGTGCTTGCGTTGCATGATCTCTCCTTTCGAACCGCTCCCGCCGGACCCGCGGCAGGAGTGGGTCGGGTAGGCGGCGCCGCCCGACCCGCGGCATGACACGGGGACGGGTCGAGCACAGATCACGGGCGCGTGACTTCGGGCAGCCGGTCGGATCCGATCCAGGCGGCGCCGCAGACGCGGCGTTCGAGCCGGATCAGGGAGCGTGCGGCACGGAGCGCCGGGTGTCGCGCACCCTCGCCCGGTGTCCCCAACGGACACCCGAGCCGAGCTCTCGCTGCCGCGTCATGCCGCTCGTATACCCGCCGGCCCCGGGCGGAAACTGTTTCCCGGGCCGGGTCACGCCTCCCCGCGCCGCTCCGCCCGGTCGCGCCGGCTCGCGGCGGGCGGCGGCTTGCCGTGGTGGGTGTGGAACAGCTCCGAACGCGCCAGCAGCACCGTGCCGGCCGCGATGGCGCCGGCACCCGCGAAGGCGAGGACCAGCCAGCCGCCGGAGCGGACCGGCTCGCCGAGGATGGCGATCCCCCAGGCGATCGCCGCGGCCGGGTTGGTGAGCGTCATCGCGGGTTGGCTCGCGACCAGGCTGCCGGCCTCCAGTGCGTTCTGCAGCAGGAAGAACCCCGCGGGCCCGGTGACGAAGATCAGATAGGTCTGCCAGGTGACGAACACGGCGTCGATGCCCTCGGTGTACGCCGCGGTCACGACCTTGACCAGGACCGCGGTGAGGCCGAAGTCGAGCCCGGTGGCGGCGCCGAGCAGCGCCGCGCGGCGGCTGCCGTGCCCGCGCAACCCGAGCAGCACCAGCACGACGACGACGGCGATCGTGACGGTCAGCCCGGTCAGCCAGCGGACGAGGCCCGCCGGCGCGACGGCCTCGTCGGTGGGCGCGAGCCCGGTGAGCAGCGCCGCCAGCCCGGCGGCCATGGCCAGGATCGCCAGCCACTCCCGGGTGTCCAGGCCGCTGCCGAAGACGCGCGAGGCGAGTAGCAGGGTGAACGGCAGCTCGAGCACGAGCAGCGGCTGCACCAGGGCGATGGCGCCGTTGGCGAGCGCCGCGGCCTGCAGCAGGAAGCCGACCACGATGGTGGCGATGCCGGCGATCCACACCGGTCGGTGCGCCAGGTCCCACAGCAGGCCGATGGAGAACGCGCGGCTCTCGGGTTCGCGGCGCGCGGCGGCGCGTTGCAGCACCGACGCGGCGGCGTTGGCCCCCGCGGCGAGCAGGGCCAGCAGCACACCGAGCACGGCGTCCCCCTCCGGTCGGCCTCGCGCTACAAGATTCGTGGTGCCTCTACCAGGCTGCTACCCCTTGTCGAGGCACCACCCGCTCGTTCACCGGGCACTGGCAGCGGGGGCGGGCTCGCGGATCGGCAGCACGACCTGGAACCGGGTGTCGCCTGGGCGGGACTCGACGGTGAGGTCGCCGTGGTGCTTGTTGACGACGATCCGCCAGGAGATGTCCAGCCCCAGCCCGGTGCCCTCGCCGACCGGCTTGGTCGTGAAGAACGGCTCGAAGACCCGGCCCACCACGTCGTCCGGGATGCCCGGCCCGGTGTCCGCGATCTCCACCTTGATGCGTTCGTCGGCGCGGGACGTGCGGATGGTCAACGTGCCGGCGCCGTCCATCGCCTGCAGCGCGTTGTCGATCAGGTTCGTCCAGACCTGGTTCAGCTCGGCGCCGTAGACCGGGATCTGCGGCAGTGACCGGTCGTATTCCTTGACCACCCTGACGTCGCCGATCTTTCGGCTCATCATCACCAGCGTGCTGTCGAGCAGCTCGTGGACGTCGAGCACCTGGTGCGGTGAGCGGTCCATCTGCGAGTACTGCTTGGCCGCGCCGACCAGCGTCGAGATGCGCGTCGTGGCGTCCTCGATCTCGTTCATCAGCAGCTCGGACTCGACGGTGTAGTTCAGCCAGCGCACCGCGCCTTCGAGCGCCTCCTCGTCGACGAGGAGCAGGACCCGCTCCAGCCAGGCGACGTCCAGACCCGCCTGGACGAACGTCGGCGCCAGGTCGTACCCGCCGGCGATGCCGTGGTCGTCGAACCAGTCGGCCAGCTCGTCCTCCCGGTCGGACGCCTCGAGCGGCGAGAGCTCCGGCGCCTTGGCCACCTGTTCGACGGCCCGCTCCTGCAGCTCGATGAGCGGCTCGAGCTGCCGGCGGTCCCAGGCCCCACCCGCGATCAACGCGAGCTTGTGGCGCATGCCGGCCACGCGGTCACGCAGCGACGACGTGGCTCGTACCGCCGCCGCGGCCGGGTTGTTCAGCTCGTGGGTCAGCCCGGCCGAGAGGGCGCCGAGCGCGAGCAGCTGCTCGCGTTGCCCGACCACCTGGTGCATCCGCTGGCTGCCGTAGAACACGCCCTCGAGCAGGTGCAGCGCCATCGGGAACCACTGCCGCATCAGCTGGGCGAAGTCGTTCGCGCTGAGCGTGAAGAAGCGGGACGGCGTGATCGCGCGCATGGTCGCGCTGTAGGTGCTCGTCGACCCGTCCTCCAGGAACGACGTCCACGCGCCCGCGTACGCGCCGCGCTGGTCGGTGCGGTTGCTCTCGACGTCCTCTCCGCCGACCCGCCGCGACAGCGCGATCGTGCCGTCCAGCAGGACGTAGAAGCAGGTGGCCGGGTCTCCTTCCGCGGTGACGACGCCTGGCTCGTGCCTCTCGACGTGCCCGCGTTCGCACAGCCAGGAGAGCTGCTCGTCGGACAGGCTCTCGAACAGGAACAGCGTGCGCAGCTCGTCGACGTCGCAGCTGAGGTCTTCGGTCATTCCAGCCCCTCGAGGTAACGGTGCACGAGCATCACCGCCATCGCACCCTCACCGACCGCGGACGCGACGCGCTTGGCCGACTCGGCCCGCACGTCGCCGGCCGCGAAGACGCCGGGGACGCTCGTCTCGAGATGGAACGGCGGCCGGTCCAGAAACCATCCCGGCGGCAGGTCGCCGCCCGTGGTGAGGTCGGGACCGGCGAGGACGAAGCCCCGCTCGTCCCTGGCCACCGTCCCGTCCAGCCACTCGGTGTGCGGCGCGGCGCCGATGAACACGAACAGGTACTCGGCCGGCACCGTCTCCGTCTCGCCGGTGGCGTTGTCCCGCACGCTGAGCGCCTCCAGGTGACCGTCGCCGTGCACGGCGGTGACCTCGGAACAGACGCGGACGCGGATGTTCTCCCGTTCGGCGAGCTGCTGGATCAGGTAGTACGACATGGACGCCTCGAGCGACTTGCCGCGGACGATCAGCGTCACCGACCGCGCGGTGCGGGCGAGGTACACCGCGGCCTGGCCGGCGGAGTTCGCGCCGCCGACGATGTAGACGTCGTGGTCCTTGCACCCGTCGGCCTGGGTGAGCGCCGACCCGTAGTAGACGCCGCGGCCGGTCAGCTCCGCGCAGCCGGCCGCCGACAGCTGCCGGTACGTGACGCCGGTGGCGAGGATGACGGTGTGTGCGTCGATCGAGCGCCCGTCGGTGAACCGGACCGTGCGCGCCGACCCGTTGACCTCCAGGCCCACGACGTCGCGCGTCGTGAGCAGCTCCGCGCCGAGCCGCACCGCCTGGCGCCTGGCCCGGTCGGTGAGCTGGCCGCCCGAGACGCCGTCGGGGAAGCCGAGGTAGTTCTCGATCCGTGAGCTCTGCCCCGCCTGCCCACCGGTCGCGGTGCGTTCGACGAGGACGGTGCGCAGCCCCTCGGACGCGCCGTAGACGGCGGCGCCGAGTCCGGCCGGGCCGCCGCCGATGACGACGATGTCGTAGAAGTCCTGCTCGGGGGCGGTCGCCAGCCCGACGTGCTCGGCGAGCCGGGCGTCCTCGGGCGCGACGAGCGCTTCGCCGTCCGGGCTGACCACGAGCGGCAGCTCACGGCCGTCCGCGCCCGCGGCGTCCAGCAGCCGGCGTCCCTCGGGCGTGTCCACCGAGTACCAGCGGTACGGCACCTGGTTGCGGGCGAGGAACTCGCGCACCTCGGCCGACCGCGCCGACCACCGGTGGCCGACGACCTTGGTCTCGACGACCGGCTTGTGGTCGGTGGCCGCCCACGCGTCCAGCTGGGCGTCGATCACCGGGTAGAGCTTCTCCTCCGGCGGGTCCCAGGGCTTGAGCATGTAGTAGTCGAGGTCGACGACGTTGATCGCCTCGATGGCGGCGCCGGTGTCGGCGTAGGCGGTCAGGAGGACGCGGCGGGCCGCCGGGTAGAGGTCCATCGCCGCTTCGAGGAACTCCAGCCCGCTCATCCCCGGCATCCGGTAGTCGGCGAGCAGCACCGCCACGACCTCGCCGCGGAGCTTCATCTCCCGCAGCGCCGCCAGCGCCTGGTCGCCCGACTCCGCCCGGACGATGCGGTGGCCGTCGCCGTAGCGGCGCCGCAGGTCCCTGGCGACCGCGCGGGACACGCCCTGGTCGTCGTCGACGGTCAGGATCGCGGAGCGCAGACGTGGTGACACACGGGCAGCCTACGTCCGGGCCGGGAAGGGCGTGCCAACTCGCGGTTTCGCGCGACTCCGCACTCGGCGCGCCCGACGCCACGGCGTGACCGGCGCCGGGCCACGGAACGCCCGGTGATGAGGGTTAACCCTGACGCGCACTCGACAGCCTGAGGGTTCGCTCTCTGTCCGCGTGCCGCCACGCGGGCACACCATGTCGGCAGGACCGAGCGCCAGCGAGGGGATCACAGGAGCGGACGCATGAACATGACCGCGCTCATCGTCGACGACCACCAGCTGTTCCGCACGTCGGCCCGGCTGCTGCTGCAGGCCGAGGGGTTCGACGTGATCGGCGAGGCCGTCGACGGTGACTCCGCGGTGGCGGCCGTGGACCGGCTGCGGCCCGACGTCGTCGTGCTGGACGTCCAGCTGCCCGACACGACCGGCTTCGACGTGGCCCGCCGGCTGTTCGCCGCCGGGTTCGCCGGCCGGGTGGTGCTGGTGTCGAGCCGGCGGGCGTCCGAGTACGGGGACCAGGTGGACGCCTCCGGCGCGGCGGGCTTCGTGGCGAAGGACGAGCTGTCCGGCCCGGCTCTGCGCGCCGCACTCGGCGAGGACGAGTCGTGACGGCCACGCCCCGCGTCCCGGACCGCACCGCGCGAGTCCTCGCCGGTGCCGTGACCCTGGTCATCGCGGCCGTGGTCGTCGTGGACGAGACGGTCCAGGCGGTCGGCCGCACCCCGCCGGACGGCTCGGGCGCCACGGACTGGTTCGAGAACGTCGCCTTCGTGCTGATCATCGGCACGTTCCCGCTCGTCGGCTGGATGATCACCAGGCGCCGCCCGCGCAACCGGGTCGGCTGGCTGCTGATCGCGATCGGCGGCGGGTGGGCGTTCGGCGCGGCCGCGGACGCGTACTCGCGCTGGGCGCTGCTGGCGCACCCGGGCTCGTTGCCGGGCGGGCTCGTCGCGCAGTCGCTGAACTCCGCCTCGTGGACGCCGCCTATCGGGCTCACCGGGACGTTCCTGATCCTGCTGTTCCCGGACGGCCGGCTGCCTTCGCACCGGTGGCGCCCGCTCGCCTGGATCAGTGCCCTGGTCATCGTCGTCGGCACCCTCGGCATCGCCATGTTCCCCGGCCCGATGACCGACGTCCTCGTTCCTGGGCACGACAACCCGCTCGGCGTCAGCGCGCTGAGGCCGGTGCTGGAGGTGGCACAGGTGGCGGTCCTGCTGCTGCCGGCCTGCATCCTCGCGTCCGCCGTCGCCCTGGCCCTGAGGTTCCGCGGGGCGCGAGGGGTCGAACGACTGCAGCTGAAGTGGTTCGCCGCCGCGGGCGTCACCGTGGCACTGACCTACCTCGCCTCGATCATCGCCTCGCTGCCCACGATCTTCTCCGCGGGCGCGACGCAGGCCGGTTGGGTCACCGTCCTGCAGGACGTCGCGCTCGGCTCGCTCGCACTGATCCCGGTCGCGGTCGGCATCGCGATCTCCCGGCACGGCCTCTACGGGATCGACCGGATCATCAACCGTGCGTTGGTCGTCGGCGCGCTCGGCGCGTTCGTCACGGCCGTGTACGTCGCGATCGTCGTGGGCATCGGCGCGCTCGTCGGGCAGCGACAGCCGTCGGTGGCCCTGTCCGTGCTCGCCACGATCGCCGTCGCGGTCGCGTTCCAGCCTGTGCGATCGCGGGTGCAGCGGCTCGCCAACCGGCTGGTGTACGGCAGGCGTGCCACGCCGTACGAGGTGCTGTCGGATTTCGCCTCGCGGATGGCGGTGACGTACACGACCGGCGAGCTGCTGCCGCGGCTGGCACGCACCGTGTCGGAGTCGCTCGGCGGGGCGGCGACCGAGATCTGGGTGCGCAGCGGCGACCGTCTCGTCCGCGACGCGGTGTGGCCGGCGGACCGCCGTGGCAAGCCGGTCGTCGCGTTCGCCGAGGGGGAGGAGCCGTCGATCCAGGCCGACCGGGTCGTGCCGGTGTGCCAGCACGACGAGCTGCTCGGCGCACTCTGCATCACCAAGCCCGCCGGTGAGCCGGTGACGCCGCCCGAGGACGCGCTGCTCGGGCACGTCGCGTCGCAGGCGGGCCTGGTCCTGCGCAACGTCCGGCTGATCGACGACCTGCGCAGCTCGCGCGAGCGGCTCGTCACGGCGCAGGACCACGAACGCCGCCGGCTCGAGCGCAACCTGCACGACGGCGCCCAGCAGAGCCTGGTGTCGGTGGCCCTGCTCACCCGGATGGCCGCGGCCAGGGCGGCCGGACCGACCGTCAAGGGCACGCTCGACGAGGCGGCGAACCAGCTGCAGCGGGCCATCGACGAGCTGCGCGAGCTCGCCCACGGCATCCATCCGGCGATCCTCACCGAGCGCGGGCTCGGCCCGGCGCTGCGGACGCTCGCCGAGCGGTCGGCGGTGCCGGTGACCGTCCAGCAGACGTGGGCCGAGGAGCGGTTGCCCGCACAGCTGGAGGCGACGCTGTACTTCGTCGCCGCCGAGGCGCTCACCAACGTCGCGAAGTACGCCCAGGCCCGCAGCGCTGTCGTCACCCTCGCCGCGGAAGGCGACGAGCTCGTCCTCACGGTCACCGACGACGGCGTCGGCGGAGCCGACGCGGGCCGCGGTTCCGGCCTGCGCGGCCTCGCCGACCGGGTGGCGGTCGTCGGCGGCACGCTCCGCGTGACCAGCCCGCCCGGCCACGGCACCAGGGTCGTCTGCCGCGCCCCGATCGCCGTTCCGTCACCCGAGCCGGAGCCGGTGTCATGAGGCCGGGCGACCGTGCCCTGGGCGCCCTCGCCTCGGTGCTGCTGGCGGTCTACGCCGTCGCCATGGTCGTCGCGCTCGCCGCTCTCGGCGTACGGCCGGCGTCGTTCGAGACATGGGGTGCCCCGGGCTGGGCGGCCACCGTGGTGTCGGCCGCGGCGTGGGCGTCGTTCCCCGTCGTCGGCTGGTCGATCGCACGGCGCCGCCCGCGGAACGCGATCGGCTGGCTGCTGCTCGCCGTCGGTCTCGCCTACGCCCTGTCCGAGGGCACGGAGGCGTACGCGCACTGGGCCCTCGTGGTGCGGCCGGGCTCGTTGCCGTACGGCACGGTGGCGCTCGCGCTGGACACCGCCACGTTCGCCCCGCAGATCGGTCTGGTGGGCACCTTCCTCTTCCTGCTGTTCCCCGACGGCCGGCTGCCCGCACGGCGGTGGCTGCCGCTCGCCTGGGCGAGCGGCGCGGTGATCGTGCTGAGCCTGGTCGCCGTGACGCTGACCCCCGGGCCGATCCGCAACGTCGAGGTGCCGGGCCGGCAGAACCCGCTCGGAGTGGCGTTCCTCGGGGCCGTCGACCCGCTCTCGCTGGCCGGCGCGTGCCTCGTCGTCTGCATGCTCGGCTCGGCCGCCTCGCTCGCGCTGCGGTTCCGCCGGGCCAGCGGCGTCGAGCGGCTGCAGATCAAGTGGCTAGCGGCGGCGGCCGCCGTGGTCGCCGTGCTCAGCCTGCTGGCCGTCGGCATCGCGATACCCCATCAGCTCGACCCGCGGATACCGCAGTCGCTGCTGCTGATGGTCGTGCAGACCGTCGAGCTGCTCTCGTTCGCCCTGATCCCGATCGCGATCGGCATCGCGATCTCGCGGCACCGGCTGTACGGCATCGACCGGCTGATCAGCCGGGCGCTCGTCGTCGGCGCGCTCGGCGTGTTCATCTCCGGCGTGTACGTCGCCATCGTCGTCGGGATCGGCACCCTGATCGGGCAACGGCACCCGTCGATCGCGCTGTCCGTCGTCGCCACCGCGGTCGTGGCGGTGGCGTTCGAGCCGGTACGGACCCGGGTGCGGCGGCTGGCCAACCGGGCCGTCTACGGCGAGCGCGCGACGCCGTACGAGGTGCTGTCGGACTTCGCCACGCGGATGGCCGGGACGTACACGACGGGCGAACTGCTGCCCCAGCTGGCCCGCCTGGTCGGGCGCTGCCTCGGGGGCGCCACGGTCGAGGTGTGGACCACGGACGGCGACCGGCCGGTGCGCCAGGTCGCCTGGCCGGACGGCGCGGGGCGGCCCGCGGGCGCCACAGCGCCGGCGTTGCCGGTCGACCGGCGCGTGGAGATCCGGCACCAGGGCGACCTGCTCGGCCTGCTCACCGTGACCAAGCCCGACGGCGAGCAGGTGACCCCGCCGGAGGACGCGCTGCTGGGTCACGTCGCCTCGCAGGCCGGGCTCGTCCTGCGCAACCTCCGGCTCATCGAGGACCTGCGCAGCTCGCGCGAGCGCCTGGTCAGCTCGCAGGACCACGAACGGCGCCGGCTGGAGCGCGACCTGCACGACGGTGCGCAGCAGAGCCTGGTGTCGGTCGCGCTGCTGCTGCGGATGGCCTCGACCTACGCCGAGGACGAGCCGGACGGCGTCGGCGCGGCCGTAGCGGAGGCGGCCGACCAGCTGCGGCTGGCGATCGCCGAGCTGCGTGAGCTGGCGCGCGGCCTGCATCCGGCGATCCTCACCGAGCGCGGGCTCGGTCCCGCGCTCGGCTCACTGGCGGAGCGCTCGCCGGTGCCGGTCCGGCTGGACTGCACGCTGCCGCAGCGGCTGCCGCAGACCGTCGAGGCGACGCTCTACTACGTGGTCGCCGAGGCGCTGACGAACGTCGCACGGTACGCCGCGGCATCGGTGGCGGACGTGCGGGTGCGCCGTGCCGGGGACGAGGTGACGGCCGAGGTCGTCGACGACGGTGTCGGCGGCGCCGACCCCGTGCGCGGTTCCGGCCTGGCCGGTCTCGCCGACCGGGTGGCGGTGGTGGGCGGGACGCTGCACGTCTCCAGCCCGGCCGGGGGCGGGACCCGGCTCGTCTGCCGGGTGCCGCTGCCCGCACCCGCCGTGGCCGGCGCGGCGGTCGAGGAGGTACCGGCATGAACGTCGAGGCGACCGGCGGGCCGGCCGGGATGCGGGTGGCGGTCGCGGAGGACTCCGTGCTGCTCCGCGAGGGCATCGCGCGACTGCTGAAGGAGTCCGGCTTCGTCGTCACCGCACAGACCGGCGACGCCCAGGCGCTGCTCGCCGCGGTGGCGGAGAACCCGCCCGACGTCTGCGTGGTCGACATCCGGATGCCGCCGACGTACAGCGACGAGGGCCTGCGCGCCGCGCACCGGATCCGCGAGCGGCATCCGCACGTCGCCGTGCTCCTGCTGTCGCAGTACGTCGAGACCGAATTCGCCGTGGAGCTGGTCTCCGCGGGCGCGGCCCGGCTCGGCTACCTGCTCAAGGACCGCGTCGCGAACGTGCAGGAGTTCACCGACGCCGTCCGCCGGGTCGGTGCCGGCGGCTCCGTGATCGACCCGGAGATCGTGTCGCGGATGGTCGGCCGGGCCCGTGTGGCGAGCCCGCTCGACGAGCTGACCGCGCGCGAACGCGACGTGCTCACGCTCATGGCCGAGGGGCGTTCGAACCAGGCCATTTCGGAGCGGCTGTCGCTGTCGACGAAGTCCATCGAGGGCTACGTGCGCAACATCTTCACCAAGCTCGGCCTCGTCGCCGCCCCCGACGACCACCGCCGCGTCCTGGCCGTCCTGACGTACCTCCGCGGCTGACCCGGTGCACTCGGCTGGAGCTGGGACTCCACGCCGCGAGCTGAACCTTCACACGATGGGCAGACGGCGTGAAGGCTCAATTCACGGCGTCCAGTTCTCCAGGGCAGCCGGGAACGGGCGGCGGTTGATCAGCTCGCGATGACCAGCCGGCAAGGGGTCGTGGGCGCCGGGGGCGGGAGGCGCAGCGGCGCCGGGCCGGGGGTCATCGAGCCGAGCACGGACGGGGCCGCGGCCCCGGTGGCGGTGGCGATGGTGCCGGGCACGCCGTGGACGGTGAGGAAGCCGAGCAGCGCGAACGCGTACGCCTCCTTCGCGTCCGACGGCATGCCGTAGGCGTCGATCGTGGTCACCGTCGCGGTTCCGCAGTGCGCCGCGATCCGCGCCATCAGCGCAGGGTTGGCCGAGCCGCCGCCCGACACGACCAGCTCGGTCAGCGACTCGCCGAGGCAGGTGCGGCCGACGAGCGTCGCGGTCAGCTCGGTGAGCGTCGCGACCAGGTCGTCCGGGGTCACCGGCTCGTCGAGCGCGGCGGCGAACGGGTCCACGTACTCGCCGTGGAACAGCTCCTTGCCGGTGGACTTCGGCGGCGGCAGCGCGTAGTACGGCTCGGCGAGCAGCGCGTCGAGCAGGTCCTGCCGCACGTGCCCGCGGGACGCGCGGACGCCGCCGGTGTCCATCCGCTCCGTGCCGCCGGACAAGCGGGTCACCGCGGCGTCGATCAACGCATTCGCCGGGCCGACGTCCCACGCCAGCACGTCGCCCGCGCGCCGCAGCGTGATGTTCGCGATGCCGCCGAGGTTGAGTGCGCCGCGCGGCTCGCCGTCGCCCAGCACCAGCATGGCGTCCAGCAGCGACACCAGCGGCGCGCCCTGGCCGCCGCGGGTGATGTCGCGGGTCCGCAGGTCGGAGACGACCGGGCACCCGCACGCCTCCGCGATCCACGCCGGCGAGCCGAGCTGCAGCGTGCCGAGCGCGCGCCCGGCGTCCACCCAGTGGTACATCGTCTGGCCGTGCGAGACGACGAGCTCCGCGGTCCCGTCGGTCAGCTCGTCGACGGCCTGCCGCGCGGCCGCGCCGAACAGCTGCCCCAGCTCGGTGTCGAGCCGGCACACCTCCTCCAGCGTCGTCCGTGCCGGGGGCAGGGCGGCGGCGATGCGTCGGCGCAGCTCGGCGGGCACGGGGACGCCCGACGTGCCCAACAGGCTCGCGACCACCGTGTCGCCGTCGAATTGGAAGTCCGCGGCCGCGAGGTCGACGGCGTCGTACGACGTCCCGCTCATCATGCCGACCACACGCACGCGACCACGCCTCCCCAGCGGTGTACCGCGTCGAAGGATACGGATCCGGGGTGCTGTCGAGATCGCCCGGCCCGCTCCGACGTAGCGGGTGACGAGGGAGACGGGAGAGGACGCACGATGACGGCGCTCCAGGTACGGATCGGTGAGCCGGTACGGCTGTCGCAGGCACCGGGCCGGTGGGTGGTGTTCGCGACGGTCCTCGGGTCGAGCGTGGCGATGCTCGACGCCACGGTGGTGAACGTCGCGCTGCCCGCGCTGGCGCGGGACCTCGGCGCGTCGATGGCCGGTCTGCAGTGGACCGTGAACGCGTACGCGCTGACGCTGGCGGGGTTGATCCTGCTCGGTGGCGCCCTGGGGGACCGGTTCGGCCGACGCCGGGTGTTCGTCGCCGGCGTGGTCTGGTTCGCCGTCGCATCCGCGTTGTGCGGGTTGGCGCAGGACCTCGCGATGCTCGTCGCCGCCAGGGCGCTCCAGGGCATCGGCGGCGCGCTGCTCACGCCGGGGTCACTGGCGATCATCCAGGCGTCGTTCCACCCCGACGACCGGCCGCGCGCGGTCGGCGCGTGGTCCGGCTTCGGCGGCGTCGCCGCGGCGGTCGGCCCGTTCCTCGGTGGGTGGCTGGTGTCGGCGGCCGGTTGGCGGTGGGTGTTCTTCCTCAACCTGCCGCTCGCCGCGACCGCCGCCGCCGTCGCGCTGCGCCACGTCCCGGAGACCGTGGACCACGACGCGACCGGCCGGTTCGACGTGCTCGGCGCCGTGCTCGCCGCCGTGTCGCTGGCCGGTCTCACCTACGCCCTCACCGAGCTCCCCGGCGGCGAGGTCTCCGTGACCGCGGTGGCCGCCGGCGTGGTCGGGGTGCTCGCGACGGCCGCGTTCCTGGTCGTCGAACGCCGTCGCACCCGCGGGCACGGGCCCCGGCCGATGCTGCCGCTCGACGTGTTCGGGTCGCGCCAGTTCTCCGTCGTCAACGGCGTCACGCTCGTCGTGTACGGCGGCCTGTCCGTGATGGTGGTGCTGCTGGTCGTGCACCTGCAGCTGGTGGCCGGGTTCTCACCGATGGCGGCGGGCGCTGCGCTGTTGCCGGTGACGGCGCTGATGCTCCTGCTCTCGTCCCGCGCGGGCGCGCTCGCACAACGGATCGGGCCGAAGCTGCCGATGTCGGTCGGCCTCACGCTCGGCGCGGCCGGGATGCTGCTGCTCGCCCGGATCGGTCCCGGCGCGTCCTACCTCACCGACGTGCTGCCCGCGGTCACCGTGTTCGGGCTCGGCCTGACCGCCACGGTCGCGCCGCTGACGGCGACCGTCCTGGCCACCGCGGACGCCCGCCACGCCGGTGTCGCGAGCGGCGTCAACAACGCCGTCGCCCGCGCCGCAGGACTGCTCGCCGTGGCCGTCGTCCCTCCCGCCGTCGGCCTCGACGGCGGCGCGCTCGGCGACCCCGCCGTCTTCGCCGGTGGGTTCCGCGCCGCCATGACCGTCAGCGCGGTGCTCCTGCTCCTCGGCGCGGTCGTCAGTGCGCTGGCGATCCGCAACGACGCGCTGCGCCGGGATCGGACGTGATCGAGCGGTGCACCGCGTCGAGGACCCGGAGCCAGTGCGGCTCGAACGGTGCCGGCGGCGGTGGCGCGTGGGTGTGCAGCCGGTTGGTCAGCAACGCCACGACGGCGTCGTGCGCGGGCAGCACCGCGAACGCGACGCCGGGGAACCCGGTGTGCCCGTATGCGGGCGTGGCGCAACCGGCGAGCGGCCACGCGCGGAAACCCAGCGCCTGTCCGGCGTCCGGGCCCACCTCGAGGAACCGGCGGATCGTCGGCGTGCGCCACGGGCCGTCGCCGCGCAGTGAATCCAGCACGTGCCGGCCGAAGGCCAGCAGGTCCCGTGCCCGCCCGAACAGGCCCGCGTGGCCGGCCACCCCGCCGAACGCGTGATAGGCGTTGCCGTCGTCCACCTCGCCGATCCGCACCCGCGTGCGCCAACCGGTGAACTCCGACGACCGGATGCCCACGGGGTACGGCCGTCCGGTGTCCAGCATGTCCCGCTCGACGACGTCGCCGGGCGCGCCCGCCGCCACGGCCGCGACGGCAGGGGGCGCGGCGTACCGCACGCCGAGACCCAACGGCCCGGACACCTGCGACGCCACCGCGTCCGCCAGCGGCCGGCCCGCCGCCACCTCCACGACCCGGCCCAGCGTCATGAAGCCGAGGTCGGAGTAGTGCCGCCCGCGCCCGGGCGGGTACCGCAACGGCAGACCCGCCACCACGTCCAGCGCCCCACCGGCGTCCCGTGCCGACACGTAGGTCGGCCACCACTCCCAGAGACCGGCCCGGTGTTGCAGCAGGTCGGTGAGCGGTGCGTCCACCAGCCGGGACGAGTACCGCGACGCGGGCTCGGCCGGGTCGACGGCGCCCTCGTCGACTAGCGCGAGCAGCGCCGCCGTCGTCCCCACGATCTTGGTGACCGAGCCGAGGTCGTGCCAGGTGTCCGCGGTCATCGGCAGCGGGGACGCCAGCGGGCCGGCGTGGTCGAACGCCTGCCGGTGCCCGACGACCGTCGTGTCGACTCGGCCCGAGACGTCCACCGCGAGGCACGCGCCCGTGCCCGGAGCGTCGGCGAGCAGACTTGGGAGGGAAGAGTTCACGACTTGAATATGGCAGAGGTAAATTACCGACGTCGTTGCCGACACCCCTCGCCCCGGAGGTATCCCATGTCACCCCGCCGCAGCGCCGTCGCACTGCTGACCTGTCTGGCGACCGCGGCAGCCGCGGTCGCCTGCGCCCCGGCCGGCTCGAAGTCCGGCGGCGAGAAGAAGGGCACCACGACGTTCGTGGTCGCCCGCACCGGCGACATCGACAAGCTCGACCCGCACGTGGCCACGGCGTTCCAGACCGTGGACACGCTCAGCATGATCTACGAGCCGCTGGTGCGCGTCGACGGATCGGGCAAGCTGATTCCCGCGCTCGCCACGAAATGGCAGACCTCCAGCGACGGCAAGAGCGTCACGTTCACCCTGCGCAAGAACGTCAAGTGGCAGGACGGCGACCCGTTCACGTCCGCGGACGTCAAGGCCACCATCGACCGCATCATGGACGAGAAGACCGGCGCCGTCGCCCGGTCGAACCTCACCTCGATCTCGAAGGTGACCACGCCGGACGACCAGACCGCGGTGTTCTCGCTGTCGCACCCCGACACCGCGCTGCTCTACGCGCTCGCGTCGGTGAACGCCGCGGTCGTGCACGACAAGGACGTCAAGGCCGGCACGGTCGACCAGAAGCCGGACGGCACCGGCCCGTTCGCGTGGAAGTCGCGCAACCAGGGCCAGCAGGTGGTGCTGAGCGGGAACGCCAGGTACTGGGGCGGCGCGCCGGCCATCAAGACGCTGGAGTTCCGGGTGATCCCGACCGAGTCGTCGATCCTCTCCGGCATGCGCGCGGGCACGTTCCAGCTCGGCCTGCTCTCCGACCCGAGCGTGGCCAAGCAGGCGAACGGGAAGAAGGGCTTCAAGCTGCTGAAGGAGCCGTCGCTCTCGTACCACACGCTGATGCTGAACGGCCGCAAGGGACCGCTGAAGAAGCTGCAGGTGCGGCAGGCGATCGCGTGCGCCGTCGACCGGCAGCAGGTCATCGACACCGCCGCGTTCGGCGACGGCCGTGTCACCGGCCCGATCACCAGCCCCGCGTTCGCGTACGACGCCACCAAGGGCCTGCCCTGCAAGCCGGGCGACGTGCAGACGGCGAAGAAGCTGATGGCCGACGCCGGATACGCCAAGGGCATCAAGCTGCACACCATCGTGGAGACCGGCGAGTACGCCACCGCCGTCGGCGAGGGCCAGAACCTGCAGGCGCAGCTGAAGAAGATCGGCGTCACGCTCGACCTCGACCAGCTCACCACGCAGCCGTTCGTCACCGCGTGGCTGAAGGCGGACTTCGACGCGTCCGTCGCGCTCAACGGAGGCAGCTACGACCCGTACCTCATGTACGGCCGCTACTTCACGAACGGCGGCAGCCTCGCCGGCCCGGCCGGGCTCGCGTCCGGTGACCTGAACTCGCTGCTGGCCAAGGGCAACGCCACGACGGACACCGCGACGCGCACCGAGACCTACCGGCAGCTGCAGGAGAAGCTGCTCGCGCTGTCCCCGTGGGTCTGGCTGTTCCGCGGCGACGACTACTACCTCGTGAAGGACGGCGTGCAGGGCTTCGAGGTGCGCCCGGACGGCTCGCTGATCTCGCTCGCGAAGACCTCGGCGGGCTGATCTTGGGGCGCTGCATCCCGTGACCAGGCTGCGCTGGGCCGGGCGCCGGCTGCTCGGCACCGTGCTGACGCTCGTCGGCGTGACGATCGTCGTGTTCCTCGTGCTCCGCGCGATCCCGGGGGACGCGATCACGTCACAGCTGGGCATCGAGTCGGGGACGCTGACCGGTGCCCAGCACGCCGCGCTCGAGCGCTACTACGGGCTCGACCGGCCGCTGCCCGTGCAGTTCGTCAACTGGCTGGCGGCGATGCTGCACGGCGACCTCGGCGTGTCGATGAGCAGCGGCATACCGGTCGGCCACCTCATCGTCGGCGCCCTGCCGGTGACGGTCGAGCTCGCGGTCCTGGCGGCGGTCATCGGCACGCCCGTCGGCGTCGCGATGGGCGTGCTCGCCGCGACCCGTCCCGGCGGTGTGCGCGACGGCGTCACGCAGGGCGCCGGGCTGCTCGGCCTCGCCGTGCCGGAGTTCGTCCTCGGCACCGTGGTCGTCGCCGTGCTCGCCGCGGCGTTCGGCTACTTCCCGGACACCGGCACGTTCGTGCCGCTGACGCAGAGCGTCGGCGGCAACCTCAGCCAGGTGCTCTACCCGGCGCTCGTCCTCGCGGTCGGGTTCGCGGCGAACGTGATGCGCACGACGCGTTCGGCGTACGCGGACGTCGCGCGCTCGGACTTCGTCCGCACGGCGCGGGGCAAGGGCGTGCGGCAGGCACGCATCCGCACTGTGCACATCCTGCGCAACGCGTCGGTGCCGATCCTCACCCTGGCCGGCATCCAGTTCGGCTACCTGCTCGGCGGCACCGTCGTCATCGAGCAGATCTTCGCGCTGCCCGGCCTCGGCCGCCTGCTGTTCACGTCCATCAACGACCGCGACTACCCGACCGTGCAGAGCACGGTGCTCGTGGTGGCGTTCGGGTTCGTCGTCGTCAACCTGGTCGTCGACGTCCTGTACCGCCTCGTCGACCCGAGAACCGGTGAGACTGCATGAGAGTGATGTTCTCGACCCCTGTCTCGACCGCCGGCCGGGGTCCCGTCGATCACGTTAACGTGATCGACGGTGGCTTCACACGATGCAGGACTCGTGTGAAGCCACCGTTCATCGTGTGGAGTGCGGTGGAATGGCCGGAGGACGCCGCATGAGCGCGACGCTGCCGGTGCAGGACACCGGTGCCGAGGAGCTCGCCGAACGGCCGCTGCGCGGCTGGCGGGCGCTCGCGGCAGGGGTGTGGGCGGACCGCAACGGCCGGGTCGGCGTGGTCGTCGTCGCCGTGCTGGTGCTCGCTGCGATCGCGGGCCTCAGCGGGCTCCTGCCGTACTCGCCGACCGGGCAGGACCCCGCGGTACGGATGCAGGGACCGTCGGCCGCGCACTGGTTCGGCACCGACCAGTTCGGCCGCGACATCCTGGTGCGGACGTTCGTCGGCGTCGCCACCTCGTTGCGCGTGGCCGTGGTCGCCGTCGCGCTCGCCTGCCTGATCGGCTCGCTGCTCGGCGTCACCGGCGGGTTCTTCCGCGGGTGGTGGGACCAGATCGTCGGTCGCCTCGCCGAGGTGCTGTTCGCGTTCCCGGCGATCCTGCTCGCGCTCGCGGTCGTCACCGCGCTCGGTCGCGGCTGGTTCAACACGGCGATCGCCGTCGCCATCGTCTACACGCCGATCTTCGTGCGCGTCTCGCGCGGCCCGACGCTCGGCGTCGCCCGCTCGGAGTACGTCCGGGCGGGACGCGTGCTCGGGTTACCGTTGCCGCGCCTGCTGTTCCGGCACGTGCTGCCGGGCGTCGCGGCGCCGATCGTCGTGCAGGTGACGCTGGCGCTGTCGTGGGCGATCCTCACCGAGTCGGCGCTGTCGTTCCTCGGCCTCGGCACGCAGCCGCCCGACCCCAGTCTCGGGCTGATGGTGTCGGACGCCCGCAACGTCGTCGCCGACGCGTGGTGGTCGATGGCGTTCCCCGCGATCGCCGTCGTGCTGGCCGTGGTGGGCCTGAACCTCGTCGGCGACGGCCTGCGTTCGGCCCTCGACCCCCAGGAGCGCGGATGACCAGGTGTGCCTCGACGACCTCTGCGCCTGGTCCCGTCGATCACGTCAACGTGATCGACGGTGACCTCACACGGTGTGGGACTCGTGTGAAGTCACCATCCATCGTGTGGAGTGCGGGCCGATGAGCGACGCCCTGGAGGTACGTGACCTGCACACGGTCGTCGGCGCGCGGGAGCTCGAGGTCGTGCGCGGCGTCGACCTCGCCGTCGCCGCGGGCGAGACGCTCGGCCTGGTCGGCGAGTCCGGCTCGGGCAAGTCCCTGACGGCACTGTCCGTCGCCGGCCTGCTGCCCGACAGCGCGCGGGTCACGGCGGGCTCGGTGCTGGTCGACGGGCGCGAGGTGCTCGCGTTGACCGAGGCGCAGCGACGCCCCTTGCGCGGCGCCGTCGTCGGCATGGTCTACCAGGACCCGATGACGTCGCTGAACCCGCTGATGCGCATCGGCAGGCAGATCGCGGAGGGCCTCACCGCACACCGCTGGTCCACGGCGGACGCGCGCAAGCGGACGCTCGAGGTGCTCGGCGAGGTCGGGATGCCCTCGCCGGACCGGGTCGTCCGCTCGTACCCGCATCAGCTGTCCGGCGGCATGCGGCAGCGTGTGCTCATCGCGTCCGCGCTCGCGGCGCGCCCGCGCGTGCTGATCGCCGACGAGCCCACGACCGCGCTGGACGTCACCACCCAG
>DASUWX010000148.1:0-2519 GCA_036378185.1 Streptosporangiales bacterium
CGGCCGAAGAGCAGCGCCGGGCCGACGAACAGCGCCGGGCCGACGAGCAGCGCCGGGCCGACGAGCAGCGCCGGGCCGACGAGCAGCGCCGGGCCGACGAGCAGCGCCGGGCCGACGAGCAGCGCCAGGCCGAGGAACGCCGCCAGGAGGACGCGCAGCAGCCGGCCGCCGCGCCCGAGCCCCGGCAGGAGCCGTCGGCGCCGTCGGCACCGTCGGGCGCGTCGTCCGGCACCGCATCGGGTGCCGACCGCGCCGTCGCGTTCGCGCGGGCCCAGATCGGCAAGCCGTACCAGTGGGCGGCCGACGGGCCGGGCAGCTACGACTGCTCCGGGCTCACGATGCGCGCCTGGGAACAAGGCGGTGTGTCGCTGCCGCACTACAGCGTCGCGCAGTACGAACGCAGCGAGAAGGTCGCGCTGACCGACGTACGCCCGGGCGACCTGGTCTTCTTCGCCAGCGACTCCGGGAACTACCGGTCGATCTACCACGTGGGCCTCTACATCGGGGCCGGCCAGATGGTCGAGGCGCCCTACACCGGCGAGAACGTCCGCATCTCCAGCATCTGGCGCGGCAGCCTGTTCGGCGCAGCACGCCCGTGAGCCGATGAGCGCCTACACCGAGCGCCACGCCCGCAGCTTCGGCGGGTGGCTGGTCCTCTTCGCCGTCGGGTACGCGGTGTTCCACCACGCCGGGACGCTGTTCGCCGGCCTGGGCGACGTCGGGCCGACCCGGTGGGCCGACTGGATCGACCTCCTCACGCCGTACGTCGTCACCGGGACGGCGGCGGGTGCCCTCCGGGGCGCGGGTGCCGGGCGCGGCACGTGGACGGCGTTCTGGTTCGCCGCCGTCACCTACAGCCTGGGCAAGGGCCTGCACCTCGCGGCCAACTCGGTCGGCAACGACCTGCCGGGACCGGACCCCGACGTCGTGCACCTGTGGGACGAGACGGTCGGCCACTACCTCTGGTACTCCGGCTTCGCGCTCGTCGTCGCCGTGCTCGCGGTGGCGCTCGCGGACCGGCGGCCGCGCGGCGGCGTCGGCGCGCACCTGCTGGCCGGGCTGGTCGGCTTCACCCACTTCACCAACTCGATCGAGGGCCAGACCGCGTGGTTCGGCATCGGCACGGCCATCGTGTTCGCCGTCTGGGGACTGCTGACCCGAGACGGCATGGGGCGGTACCTGCTGACGGCGTACGGCGTGTCGCTCGTCCTGTTCACCGCCTTCGGAGTCTGGCAGGGCGGCTTCCCCGAGTTCAGCGAGCTCGGCTGGATCTAGGCCGTCACCAGTCGTCGCCGGGTCGCGCCTCGCAGGTCAGCGGTGCGGCCAGGTCCACACCGGCACTGTGCCCGAAGCGCAGGACCATGATCCCGTCGTCCTCGTCCTCGGTGCGCACGGTCCGCGCACCGTCCCGGACGAAGGTCGGCCCGTGCCACCGCTGCCACCCGAGCCGCTCGTAGAACGAGTGCCGGCTGGTGGAGAGGGCACCCATCTCGAACCGGTCCCGCAGCAGCGCCGCCGCGTCGTCCATCGCGAGCGACCCGAGGCCCTCGCCCTGTCTGTCCGGGGCGGTCGCGACGCCCTCGACGTAGCCGGTGCGCAACGTCCGGTCAGCCGCGTCGAGCAGCCGCGGGACCACGGCGGCGTGAGCGACGACGGCGCCCCCGTCGGTGACGATGCTGTGCCAGCCGCCGAGGGTGTGCGCCCAGTCCTCGTCCGAGAAGTCGCCGTCGAAAGCCTCGATCAGCAGATGGTGGATCGCCGCCAGCAGGTCCGCGGACACCTCGGCGGTGCTGAGCCGGCCGACCTCGGGCACGCGCGGAACCTGCGTCAGTGCAGGACCTCGCCGGACTCCTGGGCATCCCTGAGCCGCTTGCGCGAGGCCTCGATCTCGGCCTCCGCCTCGACTCGGCCCACCCAGGTCGCGCCTTCCACGGACTTGCCGGGCTCGAGGTCCTTGTAGACCTCGAAGAAGTGCTGGATCTCCAGCCGGTCGAACTCCGAGACGTGGTGGATGTCGCGCAGGTGCTCCATCCGCGGGTCGGTCGCCGGGACGCAGAGCACCTTGTCGTCGCCGCCGGCCTCGTCGGTCATGCGGAACATGCCCAACGCGCGCGCCCGGATCAGGCAGCCGGGGAACGTCGGCTCCTCGAGCAGCACGAGGGCGTCCAGCGGGTCGCCGTCCTCGCCGAGAGTGTCCTCGATGAAGCCGTAGTCCGCCGGGTAGCGCGTCGACGTGAACAGCATCCGGTCCAGCCGCATCCGGCCGGTGGTGTGGTCGAGCTCGTACTTGTTCCGGTTGCCCTTCGGGATCTCGATGAGGACGTCGAACTCCACGCTGCTGCCTCCCACCTCGGCCGTCGGCCGCGACACCGTGACGGCGCGACCGCTCGATAGTCTCGCGTACGCCGGGCATGGGGACGAATCGAGGTGAGCGTGGGCAGGCTGCGGGTGGCCGCCCTCGTCGTGACCGGCGTCCTCGTCGCCTCGGCGGGAGCGGTCGTCGGCCTCGACGCGACCGG
>DASUWX010000149.1:0-6971 GCA_036378185.1 Streptosporangiales bacterium
GACCGGTTGATCGGCGGAGACCACCACGACCCCCACAGCGTGCTCGGCGCCCATCCGGGACGCGACGGCGTCACCGTCCGGGCCCTGCGGCCGCTGGCCGCGAAGGTCGAGGTGGTCCTGCCCGGCGGTGCGCGGCATCCGATGCGCCACGTGCACGAGGGGGTGTTCGCGGTGACGCTTCCGGCGGACGCGTCCCTCGGCGGTGCCGAACCCCTCGCCGTGCCCGACTACCGTCTCGCGGTCGCCTACGACGACGGGCCGGAGCTGCTGCAGGACGACCCGTACCGGCACCTGCCGACGCTCGGTGAGCTGGACCTGCACCTGATCGGCGAGGGCCGGCACGAGGAGCTGTGGAAGGTCCTCGGCGCGCACACCCGCACGTACGCCTCGGCGTTCGGACCGGTCGCCGGCACCTCCTTCGCCGTGTGGGCGCCGAACGCCCGCGGCGTCCGCGTCATCGGCGACTTCAACCACTGGGACGGCCGCGGGCACGCGATGCGCTCGCTCGGCTCGACCGGCGTCTGGGAGCTGTTCGTCCCCGAGATCGGTGACGGCACGAACTACAAGTACGAGATCCTCGGCGCCGACGGGGTGTGGCGGCGCAAGGCCGACCCGATGGCGCGGTACGCCGAGCAGCCGCCCGCGACCGCCTCGACCGTGTTCACCTCCTCCTACGAGTGGGGCGACGGCGAGTGGATGACCCGCCGCAAGGCCCTCGACCCGCTGCGCTCGCCGATGAGCACGTACGAGGTGCACCTCGGCTCGTGGCGGGCCGGTCTCGGCTACCGGGAGCTCGCGGACCAGCTGGTCGAGTACGTCACCGAGATGGGCTTCACGCACGTGGAGTTCCTGCCGGTGGCCGAGCACCCGTTCGGCGGCTCGTGGGGCTACCAGGTCACCTCCTACTACGCGCCGACGTCGCGGTTCGGAAACCCCGACGACTTCCGGTACCTCGTCGACCGGCTGCACCAGGCCGGCATCGGCGTGATCGTCGACTGGGTGCCCGGGCACTTCCCCAAGGACGAGTGGGCGCTGGCGCGCTTCGACGGCACGCCGCTGTACGAGCACGGCGACCCGCGCCGCGCCGAGCAGAAGGACTGGGGCACCTACGTCTTCGACTTCGGCCGCTCGGAGGTGCGCAACTTCCTCGTCGCGAACGCCTGCTACTGGCTGGAGGAGTTCCACATCGACGGGCTGCGGGTGGACGCGGTCGCCTCGATGCTCTACCTGGACTACTCGCGGGCCGAGGGCGAGTGGACGCCGAACATCTACGGCGGACGGGAGAACCTGGAGGCGATCGACTTCCTCAAGGAGATGAACGCCACCTGCTACAAGCGCAACCCCGGCATCGTGACGATCGCCGAGGAGTCCACCGCGTGGCCCGGCGTGTCCCGGCCGACGCACCTGGGCGGGCTGGGCTTCGGCTTCAAGTGGAACATGGGCTGGATGCACGACACCCTCGCCTACCTGCGGCACGACCCGCTGTACCGCGGCTACCACCACCACGAGGTCACCTTCTCGATGGTCTACGCCTACTCGGAGAACTACGTGCTGCCGCTGTCGCACGACGAGGTGGTGCACGGCAAGGGCTCGCTGCTGGGCAAGATGCCCGGCGACGAGTGGCAGCGGTTCGCCAACCTGCGGGCGCTGCTGGCGTACATGTGGGCGCACCCGGGCAAGCAGCTGCTGTTCATGGGCCAGGAGTTCGGCCAGGGCGCGGAGTGGGCCGAGCACCGGTCGCTCGACTGGTGGCTGCTGGACGAGGCCGAGGACAACTTCCACGTCGGCGTACGGCGGCTGGTGCGCGACCTCAACCGTGTGTACGCCGGATCGCCGCAGCTGTGGGCGCTCGACGCCGACCCGTCCGGGTTCCGCTGGATCGCCGCGGACGACGTGGCGGGCAACGTCATCTCCTTCGTGCGGTCGGCGCCGGACGGTTCGCCGCTGGCGTGCGTCGTCAACTTCGCCGGCGTGCCGCACGAGGAGTACCGGATCGGGCTGCCCCGCTCGGGCCGCTGGCGCGAGGTCGTCAACACCGACGCCTACGACTACGGCGGCAGCGGGGTGGGCAACCTCGGGCACGTCGACGCGGTGGACGAGCCGAGCCACGGCCTGCCCGCCTCGGCGTGCATCCGGGTGCCGCCACTGGGCGCGGTGTGGCTTGTGCCCGAGTGATGCCGTTCGTCCCTTGACCTAGGCCACACGCGGCCAAAGATCTTGTATCGCCGTCGGCCGCTGCGAGAGATTGCGCGCGCAACCTCAGGAGGTAGCGCGTGCAGATTTCCATGCGACGGGGGCTGGTCACGTCGGTCGCGGTCACGGCCGCGCTCGTGGCGGCCGGCGCCCCCGCGGCCACCGCGGCGAAGAAGCCGTCGATCAAGGTGTCGGGCGGGGTGACCCAGCCGGTCTTCTCCTACCGGAACGCCATCCGCGAGTACGTGCGGGTCGAGTCGAGCGTCGACGCCGACCGCGACGGCAAGAAGGACCTGATCCGGGTCGACATCATCCGGCCGAAGGAGACCGACGCCGGGCTCAAGGTCCCCGTGATCATGGATGAGAGCCCGTACTACGACAACGTCGGCCGCGGCAACGAGGGCGAGACGAAGAAGTACGGCCCCGACGGGAACCTGGTGAAGTTCCCGCTGTTCTACGACAACTACTTCGTGCCGCGCGGCTACGCGGTGCTCAACGTCGACATGGACGGCACCACCCGGTCCGACGGCTGTCCCACGTCCGGCGGCGCCTCCGACGTGCTCGGCGGCAAGGCCGTGATCGACTGGCTGAACGGCCGCGCCAAGGCCTACGACGCGAACGGCAGGCCGGTCACGGCGCGCTGGACCACCGGCCGCACCGCAATGATCGGCAAGTCCTACGACGGGACGCTCGCGAACGCCGTCGCCGCCACCGGCGTCAAGGGCCTGGAGACGATCGTGCCGATCTCGGCGATCAGCTCCTGGTACGACTACAGCCGCGTGAACGGCGTGATCTGGTTCAAGGGCGAGGAGGACGGGCTCGCCGACTTCGTCGACACCGACCCGCCCGAGAAATGCGCCGCCGTGTTCCAGGACCTGGCCACCGGCCAGGACGACGCGACCGGGAACTACAACCCCTTCTGGCACGAGCGCAACTACCGTACCGGGCCGGTCGCCGACGCGAGCCGGGTGCACGCCAGCGTCTTCGCGATCCACGGCCTGAACGACCTGAACGTCAAGCCGAGCCAGTTCTCCACCTGGTGGGCGGCGCTGGCCGAGCGGGGCGTCCCGCGCAAGGTCTGGCTGTCGCAGTACGGGCACGTCGACCCGTTCGACTTCCGCCGCGACGTGTGGGTGGACACCCTGCACCAGTGGTTCGACCACTGGCTCTGGAAGATCGACAACGGCGTGATGCGGCAGCCGCGCGCCGACCTGGAGGTCGGCCCGGACCAGTGGGTCACGCAGCGGGACTGGCCGACGCCGGGCACCCGCGCGCTGACCCTGCGGCCGCAGGCCGACGGCGGCCTCGGGCTGAAGCCCGCCGCGAGCGGCACCGGGACCTACACCGACACCAAGCAGTCCGAGGCCGACGACGTGGCCGACCCGACCGCCGCCAAGCCGTACCGGCTGGCCTTCACCACTCCCCCGCTCAAGCACGACGTCCGGCTGTCCGGCACGCCAACGGTGAGCCTGAAGGTCAAGCTGGACAAGCCCACCGCGAACCTCGGTGCGCTGCTCGTCGACTACGGCACCGACACGCGGGTGAACTACCTGGGCGACGAGTCCGGCATCACGACGCTCGCCACCGAGGACTGCCACGGCGAGAGCACGCCCGACGATGACGCCTGCTACAAGAAGACCGTCACCGATACGGCGACCTCCGACGTCAACGTGGTCACCCGCGGGTACGTCGACGCCCAGAACCGGCACTCCCTCAGTCACCCGTCGCCGCTGACGCCGGGGACCTACTCCACCGTGCGGTGGAAGACGCTGCCGCAGGACTACCGGTTCAAGGCCGGGCACCGGCTCGCGCTGGTGCTGTTCGGCACCGACGGCGACACCAACGAGGACGACGCGACCGGGGCCTCGGTCACCGTCGACCTGGCCGGTAGCAGGATCACCCTCCCGGTGATCGTGAGCGGCACGCCGTCGGCGTCCACCTTCTCGGCCGACAAACGCTGGCGCGGCCCGGCCCACGTGGTGCTGCCGCGGCAGCCGCGGAAGTTCTCCTGACGGCCGGACGTCCCGGCCCGCCGATGTGGCCGGTCACCCGCCGGGTGACCGGCCACCGGTCCGGACCGTCGCCCGGCCGGCGCGGCGGCGCGGCCCAGGTGATATGCCGGATCCGGCCGCGTCTGCGGCCACGCTCCTGAACGGCCCGATACCTCGGTATTGTGTCGGCACGCCTTCTCCATGTAAGGGAGAGTGTGCCTTGCGAACGACGCTCGTCACGTTCGTGGGCGCTTGTGTGATCATCGCGATCGCCGTGATCGTCCGGCGCATGGTCGTCCGGTCCCGGCGCACGTTCGGCAGCCCCGCCGAGCGCGCCACGTACCAGACCCTGCACGCCGCCTCCGTCGCCGCCCGGTCCCTGCGCAGCGGGCTGACCGAGCAGGGCGCCGAGCGCGCCGCCCGGCACCTGCGCGAGCTGCTCGGCTGCGCCGCCGTCGCGGTCACCGACGGGGAGACCCTCCTCGCCTGGGACGGCACCGGCGAGATCCACGCGGGCCGGGCCGTCGAGCACACCCGCGACACGGTGCGGACCGGCCGCAGCCGCGTCCTCGTCGCCGGCCAGATCGCCTGCTCCGACCCCGACTGCCCGTTGACGCAGGCCGTGGTCGCCCCGCTGACCACCGGCGACCGGGTGGTCGGCAGCCTCGCCGCCTACGACGTCACCGCCACGACCGGCCTGGTCCGCCTGGTCGGCGAGGTGGCGCGCTGGGTCTCCACCCAGCTGGAGCTGGCCGAGTGGGACCGCGCGCAGACCCGTCTGGCGGAGGCCGAGGTCCGGGCGCTGCGCGCGCAGATCTCACCGCACTTCATCTACAACTCGCTCACCGCGATCGCGTCGTTCGTGCGCACCCAGCCGGAACGCGCGCGCGACCTGCTCCTGGAGTTCGCCAACTTCACCCGCTACTCGTTCCGCACGCACGGGGAGTTCACCACGCTCGCCGAGGAACTGCGCTCGATCGACCGGTACCTCCTCCTGGAGCACGCCCGCTTCGGCGACCGCCTGCAGGTGACCCTGAGGATCGCCCCGGAGGTGCTCCCGGTCGCCGTCCCCTTCCTCAGCGTCCAGCCGCTGGTGGAGAACGCCGTGCGCCACGGCCTGGAGCACAAGACCGGCGTCGGGCACGTCACCATCGTCGCCGAGGACGCCGGGCAGCAGTGCCTGATCAGCGTCGAGGACGACGGAGTCGGCATGGACCCGGAGCTGGTGCGGCGCGCGCTCGCCGGTGAGCCGAGCGGAGACTCCGTCGGCCTGGCCAACGTCGATGAACGGCTGCGGCAGGTGTACGGCGAGGAGTTCGGGCTGGTCGTCGAGACCGGGCCGGACGCCGGCACCAAGGTGAGCCTGCGGCTGCCGAAGTACCACGCGGGAGTGATCGCCTCGTGACCGTCGCACCGGTCGCCCGCCGGCCGCACCCACCCGTCCCGTACGGGGGCGGGCGGTGAGCGCCGGCCTGCACGTCCTCGTCGTCGACGACGAGCTGCCCGCGATCGAGGACCTGGCGTACATGCTCCGCGCCGACCCCCGCGTCGGCGCGGTGTCCACCGCCTCGACCGTGCAGGACGCACTGCGCACCCTCGACGCCGCGGACGTCGACGCGCTGTTCCTCGACATCCGCATGCCGGGCCTGTCCGGCCTGGACCTCGCGCGGGTGCTGCACCGGTTCGAGCGGCCGCCGCAGATCGTCTTCGTGACGGCGCACGAGGAGCACGCGGTCGACGCGTTCGCCCTCCAGGCCACCGACTACCTGCTCAAGCCCGTGAGCCAGGAGCGCCTGACGGAGGCCGTGCGGCGCGTCGCCCAGGCGGTCGCCGGGACACCGCGGGCCGCGCCACCGGACGACGACGAGACCATCCCCGTCGAGATGGGCGGGATCACGCGCTTCGTCCGGCGCTCGGAGGTCCGGTACGCCGAGGCGTGCGGCGACTACGCCCGCCTGCACACCCCGACCGGCGGCTACCTCGTACGGGCGTCGCTGTCGGCGCTGGAGGAGGCCTGGGCGGACTCCGGGTTCGTCCGCGTCCACCGCTCCTTCCTCGTCGCGCTCGCCCATATCGAGGAGATGCGGGTGGAGTCCGGCCGATGCACCGTCCGCGTCGGCGGCGTGCCGCTCCCGGTGAGCCGCCGCAACACCCGCGCCCTGCGCGACCGGCTCGTGCGCGGCGCCCGCCCGGGGACGTCCCGGCCATGACCGGCCGGCAGCCCCGCCGGGTCACCGTGACCCGGTCGGACGCGCGGGCCGCCCGGCTGGGCCCCGGCGCCGCGGGCCGCCGCGACCTGCACGAGCAGACCCAGCTCGGCAACCTGTTCATCCGGTCGCTGATGCGCGCGCAACTGCACCTCGCGCTGCGGCTCGGCGGCGTCTTCGGCGTGCTGCTCGGCGTGCTGCCGCTGCTGTTCGCGTACGTGCCGCCGGTCCGGCACTTCCACGTGCTCGGCCTGCCGCTGCCGTGGCTGGTGCTCGGCGTGCTCGTCTACCCGGGCCTGGTCGCCGTCGCCGTCGTGTACGTCCGCCAGGCGGAGCGCAACGAGCAGGACTTCGTCGACCTGGTGGACCGTTCGTGAGCCCCGCCTACACGGTCACCGCGATCGCGGTGGTCAGCCTGGTCACGGTCGTGATCGGTGCGCGCTGCCTGCGGCTGTCGCGCACGACCTCGGACTTCTACGTGGCCTCGCGCGCGGTGTCGCCGATCTGGAACGCCTCGGCGATCAGTGGCGAGTACCTGTCGGCGGCCTCGTTCCTCGGCGTCGCCGGGCTGGTGATGGCC
>DASUWX010000150.1:0-7806 GCA_036378185.1 Streptosporangiales bacterium
CGCCACCCCGGCGACCGTCATGCCGATAGAGCTGCCCCAGCCGAGCGCCGCGACGATCTGCCCACGCGGCAGCACCGCCACCAGCACGATGTCGCCGACGACCACGCCGACCCAGCCGGCGACCGTCGCACCGGCCGAGGCCCGCCCCGCCCCGAGCGCGAAGAGCGCGCGGCCGAGGTGCGCGACCAGGCCGTACCCCACCACCCCGGGCGCGAACGCGATCATCGCCGCGGCCAGCACGCCGGGGTCGGCGACGCCGAGCGTGCCGTGCAGGAAGACACGCGACACGGGCGCGGACACACCCGCGAGCGCGGCCCCGCCCAGGCACGACGCCAGCACCACCACCCGCGTCGTCGCCGCCGTGGTGGCGGCGAAGCCCGCGCCGTCGCGGTCGTGCGCGAGCGCGGCCAGCCGCTGGAACGCACTGGTGGCGAGCGGCACGGCGAGCACGGCGTACGGCAGCAGGTACAGCGCCCAGGCGTAGTTGTAGATGACCAGGTAGCCGCCGACGTCGTTGGCCAGCCAGATCACCACGACCGAGGACAGCTGCTGCGCCACCAGCACCGCGAGGCCGGCGCTCGCGAGGTGCCCGATCCGGCGCGCCACGCCGGGCGGGAACCGCAGCGTCGGCCGGATCCGCACGCCGGTGCGCATCATCGGCGCGACCACGGTGACCGCCAGGCCGAGCACGCCGAACGTCGTCCCCGCGGCGAGCACGACCCACGCCGTCCGCGGGAGGGCGGCGATGTCGTCCTGCCGGCCGCGAGCCAGCACCGCGAACACGATGTACGTGGCCGCGACCAGCACGCTGTTCACCAGCGGCATCGCCGCGGGCGCGATGAACCGCCGGTGCGCCTGCAACGTGCCGCCGAGCACGACGGCCACGCCGTACAACGGGATCTGCGGCAGGAACACGGCGAGCATTGGCGCCCCGACCGCGACCACCGTCGAGGCCGAGCAGCCCACCGGGTCGCCGTGCACGAGCAGCCGCATGACCGGGCCGGTGACGAGCAGGCCGAGCAGCACGATCGGCACCGTCACCACCAGCGTCCAGCTGAGCAGCGCCGAGACCGTCCGCGACGTGAACGCGCGCTCCCCGCGCTCGGCCGGCCCGGCGAGCACCGGCACGACCACGCTGGCGAGCGCACCGCCCGCCACCACCTCTAACACCACGTTCGGCACCTGGTTGGCGGTGGAGTACGCCGTCGCGAGACAGGTCTGCCCGGCGGTGTGCGAGAAGACGAGCCATCGGCCGAACCCCGCCACCCGTGCGAGCACGGTGACCACGGCGATGACCAGCGCGGCGCCGGCGAGCCCGCCGGCCAGGCGCCCCGTCCGCCCGGTCCGTGTCTCCGCCGTCGTTACGGGGTCGACCGGCTCGGCCGGGTCGAGCGGTGTCACAGCGCCCCGGTCGGCTCCGCGGGTGGTTCCTCGTCCCGCGGCCGGCGACCGAGCTCGTCGAGGGCGCGCAGCGGCGGGGTGCGTTCGATCACCCGGGTGAAGCTGACCAGCTCGCTCGCCGCGGTGAGCCCGACGGCGCCCAGCAGCAGCACGACGCGCGCACGGCGGGACAGCCCGGCGGTCGCGGCCAGCGCGAGCAGCGCGCCGAGCGCGTTCGCACCGGAGTCGCCGAGCATCGCCTGCTCGTCGAGGTCGACGCCGACCAGGCCGGCCGCGGCACCGATCGGGGCCGCCGCCATGTCGCCGGCCACGTCCGGGCCGGCGATGACCGCGGGCGTGTGCAGCAGGACGACCTTCAACGCCCGCCCGGGACGCAGGTCGAACAGGTTCACCAGGTTCGCGCCCGCCGCGACGAACATGCCGCCGAGCAGCACGTCGACCGGCTTGCGGTGCACGAGCGCGGACGTGGCGAGGCCGACGACGCCGATGCCGGCGATCTTCACCATGCCCGTGGTGACCTCGCCACGGGCGAGCGCGCCCAGGTGCCCGCGGAAGCCGCGCGAGTCGCCGGAGCCCGCGAGGTCGTCGAACGCGCCGACGCCGGCCGTCCCCGCCGCGCACAGCACGCCGGCGAGGCGCAACCGCGCCGGCAGGCCAGGCACGAGCGCCAGCGCGGTGCCGGCGCCGAGCGCCGCGGCGGGCCCCTCGAGCAGGGTCACCGGCTCGCCGCGGTGGTTGGTGCGCGCCCACGTCTTCTCGCCGCCCGGCGGCCGGCTGGTCAGCGCGCGGTACGCGACCCGCGCGGCGAGGGCTGCACCGCCGGCGACGGCTGCTCTCCGGAGCAGCCGGAGGGCGACGGACCTGGGGAACGCTGGCATCGACGGCCTAACCAGTCGGCACGGTCACGGAGTGGCGCTGGTGACGGGGGCGGGAGTCGGCGTCGGGGCGACACCGTCCGCGCCGGTGCCCGCACCCCACTGGCCGACCTTGCCACCACCGTCCAGTGCGAGCGCGAGAATACTCACCACGTCCCCGGCCGGCGCGTCCAGGTTGTCGACCGACGACACCCGCTTCTTGGCGTCGTCGTCACCGCGCAGCGACGCCACGACGCCGTCCGGCCCGGCCGACGCCGTCGGCGCGGCCAGCACGCTGCCGCTGCCGTTGACGTCGAGTTGCTTGGCGAGCGTCACGATCGCGCTGTTCGACGCCGACGCGCCCTTGGCCGGGTACGGCTGGGCGGGACCCACCACGAGGGCCAGGTTCGCGTGGTTCTGCGGCGCGCCGTCGAGGCTCAGGAACTTGGCCTCCTTGAACGTGCTCAGGATGCTGTCGCCGACGTCGTCGGACTTGCCCAGCCTGGTCTTGTCCCTGGTCACCAGGGCGTGCGCGAGCAGGATCGCCGCGCGTTCGGACGGCACGGCGTCGCCCGGGAGGGTGATCTTGGTGTTCTTCGCCAGCGTGTCGGTGAGGCCGCCCAGCACGCCGACCTGCTTCTGCTGGACGTAGCCGTCCTTGAGCGACACCGTTCCGGTGACCGAGCCGCCGGCCTGACGCACGCTCTTGCGCAGCGCGTCGACCGCGTCGCCGTCGGCGCCGGGGGCGGCGACGACGACCACGCGCTTGCCGGTGAGCTGGCCGGCGAGCAGCTTCGGCGCGCTCGCGCTCGCGAAGCCCTCGCTGGCCCGCTGCTGCTGTTGCAGCGCGAGCAACTGCTTGCGCAGGTCGGCGTTCTTCTGCTGCAGACTGCTCGCCGCGCCCTGCGCCGTCTCGAGGGCGGGCTTCTGCAGCACCGTGCTGCCGAGCACGATTCCGGTCGCGAGCGCGAGGAACACCGCCACGATGGAGACGACGTGGTATCTGAAATCGATCACGTGAACAATCCGGAGACGAAGTAGACGATCTGGTTCCAGAGATCGGACAGCCATGCCGCGAACACCGTGCCCACCGGCGAGATCGACCCGGCGACCAGCACGGTGATCAGGCACGCTACGGCGAGCAGGAGCAGCGACGACAACGAGATCCGGCTCCGGTACAGCCTGCTGACACCCTTGGCGTCGACGAGCTTGCCGCCGACGCGCAGGCGGGTGAGGAACGTGCTCGCCATGCCGGCCCGGCCCTTGTCGAGGAACTCGACCAGGTTGTTGTGCGAGCCGACCGCGACGATGAGGTCCGCCCCGCTGTCGTCCGCGAGCAGCATCGCGATGTCCTCGCTGGTGCCCGTGGCGGGGAACACCACGGCGTCCAGGCCCAGCTCCTCGACCCGTTTCATCCCAGGCGCGCGGCCGTCACGGTAGGCGTGCACGACGATCTCGGCGCCGGACTTCAGCGTCCGGTCGGAGACGGAGTCCATGTCGCCCACGATCAGGTTCGGTTGGAAGCCCGCCTCGACGAGCGCGTCCGCGCCGCCGTCGATGCCGACCAGCACCGGCCGGTACTCGCGGATGTACGGGCGCAGCGTCTGCAGGTCCTCGCGGTAGTGGTAGCCCCGGACGACGATCAGGCAGTGCCGGTTGCGCAGCTTCGTGCGGATCTTCGGGATGCCGACGCCGTCGAGCAGCAGCTCCCGCTCCCGGCGCAGGTACTCCATGGTGTTGGCGGCGAACGCCTCGAGCTGGACGGAGAGCCCCGACCTGGCCTCGGTCATCGCCTCCTTGATGGTCACCTCGGTCTGCTCGACCCCGGAGGCCACCAGCCGCTTGCCGACGTACACCGAGTCGCCGTCGACCCGGACGCGGGTGCCGTCCTCGATCGCGGTCATCACCTCGGCACCGACGCCGTCGACGAGCGGGATGCCGGCGTCGACGATGATCTGCGGCCCGAGGTTCGGGTACCGGCCGCTGATGCTCGGCGAGGCGTTCACGATCGCCGCCACCCGGCACGCGACCAGGGCCTCGGCGCCGACGCGGTCGATGTCGACGTGGTCGATCACGGCGACGTCGCCGGGCCGGAGCCGCTTGGTCAGGTCCTTGGTGCGGCGGCCGACGCGAGCCACGCCGACGGCGCCGGGCAGGCGCTCGTCGCGGTTACGGCCAAGCGTGGGAACCCTCATGACGGGGTCAATCCTGCCATGATCGGTGCGCTACCACGCGCGGCACCACGCCGCAAGACCCGATCACGTTCCGCGCTCGGGCCCGCGGCGGCGGTGACGGAGGCGGTCAGGTGAGCCCGGGGAACCAGAGCTTGATCTCCCGCGCGGCCTCCTCGGGGTCCCCCGAGGCGTGGATGAGGTTGCGGACGGGACGGGTCTCCTCGTTGGCGAGGTCGGCGGAGTCGGAGCTGTAGTCGCCCCGGATCGTCCCCGGCGCGGCGGCGACCGGCAGGGTGTTGCCGACCAGCTTCCGCACGGTCTCGATCGCGCGGTTGCCGGACCACACCATCGGCACGAGCGGGCCGCTGCTCAGGAAGTCGACCAGCCAGCCGCGGACGGTCCGCCCGATCGTCGCGGCGTCGTCGGTGCCGATCTTCTCCTTCGCCGAGAGGCCGAGCCGCTCATAGTCGGCCAGGGTCTTGCCGCCGACGCCGGTGAGCCACTCCTCGTCGCGCGGGTAGTGGTCCTCGATGATCTCGTGTTCGCCGCGCGACACGCGGATCTGCTCGAGCCGCAGCCCGCACCGCTCGAACCGGGCGATGATCTCGCCGGTCAGGTTGCGCGCGTACGCGTCCGGCTTCAGGATGACGAGGGTCTTCTCCAACACGGTCGGACGGTCCTTTCTGCGTCATGCAAAGGGAAGGTAAGGACTGGCCGCGATCCTAACCGACCCGGTCGCCCGCTCCGGCGCCCGTTTCACCTGGCCGCTCGGGCGAGTTTGACTCGGCCGCTCGCGCTGCTCCACACGACGAACCGGGACTTCACACGAGTCCCGCATCGTGTGCGGCCCCCGTCGATCACGTTAACGTGATCGACGGGGAGGCCGCCGGGCGCGAGCGGCCCGACCCGCGGCGCCGTGCCGGCTCAGGCACGGCCGCTGCGGTCGGGCGCGGCCATGGCCAGCAGCTCGTCGGCGTGTGCCTGGCCGAGCTCGGAGTCCTCGAGCCCGCCGAGCATCCGGGACAGCTCCCGCACGCGGGCGGCGTCGTCGAGCAGCTCCACGCCGCTGGACGTCACGGTGCCGTCGCCGGACTTGCGCACCGACAGGTGCCGGTCGGCGAACGCCGCCACCTGCGGCAGGTGGGTGACCACCACGACCTGTGACGTCGCCGCGAGCCGCGCGAGCCGGCGGCCGACCTCGACCGCGGCCTTGCCGCCGACGCCGGCGTCGACCTCGTCGAAGACGAACGTAGGCACCGGGTCCGAGCCGGCGAACACGACCTCCACGGCGAGCATCACGCGCGAGAGCTCGCCGCCGGACGCGCCGCGGTGCAGCGGCAGCGCGGGCGCCCCGCTGTGCGCGACGAGGCGCAGCTCGACGTCGTCGGCGCCGTGCGGCCCGCGGGTGTCGCTCGGCGTTATGTCGACCCTGACCCTGGCGTCGGCCATCGCCAGGGCGGCGAGCTCGGCCGACACCTCCACGGCGAAGCTCTCCGCGGCCTCGGTCCGCGCCGAGGTGATCTCGTCGGCGAGCGCGGTGAGCTCGGCCGACAGGCTCTGCTGCTCGTCGCGCAGCGCCTCGATGCGCTCGTCGTCGCCCTCGACGTCGGCCAGCCGGACGGACGCCTCCTGCGCCCAGGCCAGCACCGCCTCGGCGTCGTCGCCGTACTTCCTGGTGAGCGCGGTCAGCGCGGCCCGCCGCTCCTGCACGGCGGCGAGCCTGACCGGGTCGGCCTCCACCGACGCGGCGTACGAGGCCAGCTCGGTGCCGATGTCGGAGAGCAGGTAGCCGGCCTCGGCGAGGCGGTCGGACAGCGCCGCCAGCTCGCCGTCGTGTTCGCGCATGGCGTCGAGCGCGCTGCGCGCACCGCCGACCAGGCCGACGGCATCCACGCCGTCCTGGCCGACGGCCGGGTCGCCGAGCAGCGCGGCGTGGGCGGTCGCGGCCGCCTCGCGCAGGGCGTCGGCGTGGCCGAGCCGCTCCGCCTCGGCGGCGAGCTCGGCGTCCTCGCCCGGCTTGGGGTCGACCGCCTCGATCTCGGCCAGGCCGAACCGCAGCAGGTCGGCCTGCTGCGCCCGTTCCCGCGCCTGCTCGGTCAGCTCGCGCAGCGTGCTGCTGACCTCGCGGTGCCGCAGGTACCGCTCGCGGTAGGCGGCGAGCGGTTTCGCCACGGCCGCACCGGCGTACCGGTCGAGCGCGTCGCGCTGGCTGCCCGGCAGCAGCAGCCGCTGCTGGTCGGACTGTCCGTGCACCGCGACGAGGTCGGCGCCGATCTCCGCCAGGACCGACGCGGGCACCGCACGGCCGCCGACGAACGCGCGGGACCGGCCTTCGGCGCCGACGGTGCGGCCCAGCAGCAGCCGCCCGTCGTCGAGCTCGGCGCCCGCGTCCGCGGCACGCTGCACCGCCCGGTGGTCCTCGGGCAGCACCATGACGCCCTCGACCGACGCCTTCTGGTAGCCGGTGCGCACCCTGGCCGGGTCGGCGCGGCCGCCGAGCAACAGGCCGAGCGCGGTGACGACCATCGTCTTGCCCGCGCCGGTCTCGCCGGTGAGCACCGTCAGCCCGGGAGCGAGCTCGAGCACCGCCTCGTCGATGACGCCGAGGCCCTCGATGCGCACCTCCTCGAGCATCAGGACGCTCCCTCGCGGCCGCCGCGCCAGCCCTGCACGGGCAGGCCGAACTTGGCGACCAGCCGGTCGCTGAACGGATGCGGGTGCAGCCGCGCGAGCAGCACCGGCAGGTCGCTGCGCCCGACCTCCACCCGCGACCCGGGCGGCAGGTCGAACGCGCGCCGCCCGTCGCTCCACAGCACGCCGTGGGTCGTGCGCTCGGGTGCGAGCTGCACGGTGATCGACGACTCGGGCGACACGACGAGCGGCCGGGCGAACAGCGCGTGCGCGCTGATCGGCACGACGAGCATGGCCGCCACCTCGGGCCAGACCACCGGTCCCCCGCAGGAGAACGCGTACGCCGTCGAGCCGGTGGGCGTGGCGCAGACGACGCCGTCGCAGCCCCAGCGGGACAGCGGGCGCCCGTCCACGCCGACGACGACCTCGAGCATCCGCTCCCGCTCGGCCTTCTCGACCGACGCCTCGTTCAGCGCCCAGGTGCGGCACACCTCGTCGCCGTTGCGGTGGACGCTGACCTCCAGGGTCATCCGCTCCTCGACGTCGTACTCGGCGTGCACGATGCGGTCGAGGAGCACGCCGAGGTCGTCGCGCTCGGCCTCGGCGAGGAAGCCGACGTGGCCGAGGTTGACGCCCAGCAGCGGCGTGCGCGCGGGTCGGGCCAGCTCGGCGGCGCGCAGCAGCGTGCCGTCGCCGCCGAGCACGACGACGAGCCGGGCGCCGTAGGCCGCCGCGGGCTCGGAGTC
>DASUWX010000151.1:0-8968 GCA_036378185.1 Streptosporangiales bacterium
CGATCACGTTAACGTGATCGACGGGTAGGCCCCTGGGGCCAGGCCCGGCGCCCGCTCAGGGGGCGGCGACGGGGAACAGGTCGCGGGCGGCGAAGATCAGCTGCGGCAGCACCGAGAGCAGCACGGCCGCGGTGACGCTGACCAGGATCGCGGCGCCGATCGGCGGGGGCAGGGTCGTGATCCGCGGGCGCTCCGGCTGCTCGTCCGGGCGCTGGACGACCACGATCACCCAGGAGATGTAGTAGTAGAGCGCGATCACGACGTTGACCGCCATCACGATCGCCAGCCAGCCGGCGCCGCCGTCGACGACGGCGCGGAACGCCGCGACCTTCGCGAACAGGCCGACCAGTCCGGGCGGCAGGCCCGCGAGCGCGACCAGTGCGAACACCAGCGAGGCACCGGCGAGCGGCTGCCGCCAGAGCAGGCCGCGGTAGTCGGCGATCAGCGTCGACCGGTGCTCGCGCGTCATCGCGACGACGACGGCGAACGCGGTCATCGTCATCGCCGAGTACGCCACGAGGTACGAGACCGGCGCCGCGAGCGGGTCGACACCGGCGATCGGGCGGCCGCCGCCGACGAACGGTGCGATCACGTAGCCGGCCTGCCCGATCGACGACCAGGCGAGCAGCCGCACCGCGTCGCGCTGGCGCAGTGCCACCAGGTTGCCCACCGTCATCGTCAGCGCGGCGATCACGCCGAGCGCCGGCGCCCAGGTCTCCGCGTACGGCACGAGCCCGCGGCCGACGAGCACGAGCAGCCCGGCGAAGCCGGCCACCTTCGAGACGACCGCGAGGTAGGCGGTCACCGGCAACGGCGCGCCAGCGTACGTGTCGGGCACCCAGGCGTGGAACGGCACGGCCGCGATCTTGAAGCCGAACCCGACGACCGTGAGCACGACACCGACGACCAGCACCGGCCGGAGCTCAGGGCGGACGGTGGCGTCCTTCGCCAGGTCGACGAGCCAGAGTGACCCGCGCGCCGCGTAGATCCAGCTCGCGCCGAACAGCAGCACGGCGGTCGACGCGACGGAGACGAGGAAGAACTTGAGCGCCGCCTCGCCGCCGAGCCCGTGCCCGCGCCGCAGCGCGACGAGCCCGAAGACCGGCAGCGACACGGTCTCCAGGCCGACGACGAGTGTGGCGAGCTCGCCCGCTGCGGTGAGGACGACCGCACCGGTCACCGAGCACAGCAGCAGGAACACGTACTCGCCGGGCGGGATGCGCTGCTCACCGACCGCTCGCACCGACAGCAGCAGCACCACGGCGGCGGCCGCGATCATCACCAGGTTGAGCACCGCCCCGTACGGCGCGAGGTCGTACGCGCAGGCGGGCGGCCCGGTGGTGCGGCAGAACGCCTGCGCGGCGGACCACAGCGCGGGCAGCGTCCCGGCGAACGCCACGCCGAGCGCGACCACGCCGACCCACAGCACCATCGGCTTGGCGCCGTCGGGGAGGAACGCGTCGAGCATCAGCACGGCGACGGCGGCGGCGGCGAGCAGCAGCGGCACGGCGACGCCGGACAGCTGGATCGTCACCGCGACCACCGCCGGGGCCCGGAGCGACGGCGCGCCATGTCAGCCACCGCCCAGGAGGCGCTGCACGGCGGCCTGCGTGAGGCCGAGCAGGGTACGCGGCCAGACCCCGGCGAGCACCATCGCCACCGCCAGGGGCAGCCAGGTCACCAGCTCCACCCTGCTGACACCGGGCAACGCAACCGCCCGCCAGCGCGCCGCCACCTGGCCGTGCGCGACCCGGTGCACCATGACGAGGAAATAGGCAGCCGTCAGCAGGCTGCCCAAGCCGGCGATCGCGAGGTAGGCGAGGTACACCGGGCGCGGCAGCCCGGCCGCGGGCTGCCAGGCACCGAGCAGCGCCAGCATCTCGGCCCAGAAGCCGGCGAAGCCCGGGAGCCCGAGGCTCGCGACCGACGTCACCGCGAGGAACGCCGCCAGGTGCGGGATCTTCGCTCGCATCCCCGAGCCCAGCTCGGTGAAGTCCGTCGTGCCGTACCGCTCCTTCACGGCGCCGGCGAGGAAGAACAGCAGCCCCGTGATCACGCCGTGGGCGATGTTGCCGAAGAGCGCGGCGTTGACGCCCACCGGCGTGAGCGTCGCGATCCCGAGCAGCACGAACCCCATGTGCCCGACGGAGGAGAAGGCGATCAGCCGCTTGAGGTCGCGCTGTGCGAGGCAGGCGAGGGCGGCGTAGACGATCCCGACGACGGCGTACGCGCCGAGGAACGGCGCGAGCGTGCGGGCACCGTCGGGCGCCGCGGGCAGCGCGATCCGGATGATGCCGTACGTACCCATCTTCAACAGCACGCCCGCGAGCAGCACCGAACCGACCGTCGGCGCCTCGGTGTGCGCGTCCGGCAGCCAACTGTGCAGCGGCCACATCGGCACCTTGACCGCGAGCCCGCCCGCGAGGGCCAGGAACACGAGCACCTGCACCGTGTGGCTCATCCCGTGGCCCGAGTGGTCGATGATCTGCTTGATCGAGAACGAGCCGGCGTACGACGCCGCCGCCAGCAGGCCGACGAGCATCACGGCGGAGCCGAGCAGGGTGTAGAGCAGGAACTTGTTCGCCGCGGCGCGCCGCGCCGGGCCGCCCCAGATCGCGATCACCGCGTACATGGGGAGCAGCACGGTCTCGAAGAACAGGAAGAACAGCACCACGTCGAGCGCGAGGAACGTGCCCAGCATGCCGATCTCGAGCACCAGCACGAGCACGACGAGGGCGCGTTCGCGTCCCGGGTCGGGGACCTGACGCCGCAACGCCACCAGGCAGAGCGCCACCAGGACGGTGGTGAGCACGACGAGCGGCAGCGAGATGCCGTCCACGCCGAGGTGGAACCGCAGCCCGATCGACGGCACCCAGGCCCAGTCGACCTCGAGCTGCAACGCGCCGGACGCCTCGTAGTCGAACCCCACCAGCATGCCGCCGGCGTCGAGCACGGTGAGCAGCGCGACGACGAGGCCGATGCGCAACGACGCCGCCCGCGGCGCGAGCCCGACGGCGACCGCGCCGAGCGCGGGCAGGAGCAGGAGCAGCCCGGTCAGCGTGCCCATGCTCCACCCCTACGATGCGACGACGACACGGGTGACCTTATCGGTCACGCCGGCTGCCGTCTCGGGTCGCCGGGGCCCGTCACAACCCCGCTCCGCGTCCCGTCATGACTGAGAAGGCAGCTGCGACGGGAGGGACCGGATGAGCGCTCGGACGGCACCGGCAGCGGTCGCGACCGCCTCGGTTTTCGCGGGCGGCGCGCTGCTCACCCAGACCGTCGTGGTCCCGCACTGGCGGGCGCTCGACCCGGCGGCCTTCCACGCGCGGTTCGCCGTCGAGGGACCGGCCAGCGGAGCGACCGTCTTCCCGTTCGAGCTGGCCGCCGTCGTCCTCCTGGCGGTCACCACCTGGTCGGCCGTCAGGAACCGCGAGCCACGGCGGCTGCTCTGGGCCCTCGCGACCGGGTGCATGCTGGGGACGTTGCTGGTCCTGGCCTACTTCGTCCCCGCCGACCTCGCCCTGCTGGGGCACGGCATCCCGCCCGACGCGCTGCCCGCCCAGCTGGCCGTCTGGTACCGCTGGAACTGGGTGCGCACCGGGCTGGGGCTCGCGTCCGCGGCGCTCGCGTGCGCCGCGGCGACTACCGCACGTCGACGCAGTCGCCGACGCCGGTGACCGCGGAGGTCGTCGTGCTCCCGCGGTAGACGAACCGGAAGCAGCCGTCCACGCTCGCCCGCACCGTCGTCGTCAGGGTGCCGGTCGAACTCGTGTCGATCGTCTTCAGCGTCGAGTACGACCCGCTGAGGGTGCGGAACTGCAGCTCGACCGGATGGTTCGCATAGCCGTGGTACTTCCAGTCGTCCCAGTTCGCCCGGCTCAGCTTCCCCGCGACCGTGATCGTCGCACCCTTGCTGACCGGCTCCGGCGAGGCGTTGTTGGTGACCTTCGCCCTGCGCTGCAGGTAGTAGTCGGGACCTGCCGCATAGGCGTGGTTGTTCAGCTTGTCGCTCGCGTCGACGGTCGACGACCAGGTGCCGGCGTCGTAGTTCCAGAGGTAGTTCGGGTCGATGTAGACCTGCGCCGCCCAGATCTCGTTGCCGGCGTCGTCGTACTTCTCGAAGTACAGGTGGAACTGCGTCGAGTCCTCGCCCGAGATGCGGTCGCCGGTGACGACCACGTTGCCCACGCTGCAGGGGTCGGAGACGAGTGCCGTGTAGACGAACGACGCAGTGCTGTCGTTGACGTCGATGACGACGGAGTCCGGGTCGATCCCCGAGTCGAGGACCTGCGGGCCGGTGGTGTCGTTCGGGTCGCACGTCGCCGTCGGTACGGTGGCCGGTCGGGCGCTCGTCCGCGACGTCGGCAGCTGCGACTCTGCCGGACGGACGGAACGGACCTTCATGTGGTGCCCGCCCGCCTGCCGGTGCGGCGCGGCCGTCGCGTTGCCCGGCAGCAGCAGTGCCGCGCTCGCGGCCGCGCAAGCCGCCGCCAGCACTGGAACGAAGCGCATCGTGCCTCCTGAGCGGTCTCTACCGGCGCCGGGAATGGCGGAAAGCTACGCGCTTCCCGGCCGCCCGGGTAGGAGATGTACGAATACGTACGCATGGTGAACAGACGGGTCACTCCTGGTTCCCGTTTTCGGAACCCGCGGCACGGGTAGACGACCCGCCCCCGCGAGGAGGAGTGAGATGCAGGCGTCGCTGACGTTCGTCGGGAACGCGACCACCGTGCTGCGGCTCGGTGCGTTCACGGTGCTCACGGACCCGAACTTCCTGCACGCCGGGCAGCGCGTGCACCTCGGCTACGGCCTGTTCTCGAAGCGGCTGACCGAGCCGGCACTGCAGCCGGACGAGCTGCCGGACCTCGACCTCGTGCTGCTGTCCCACCTGCACGGCGACCACTTCGACCGCGTGGCCCGCCGGCGGCTCCGGCGCGACCTGCCGATCGTGACCACGCCGCACGCGGCACGCCGGCTGCGGCGCTGGGGGTTCGGCGAGTCCGTCCCGCTGACGACCTGGTCCGACCACGAGGTCACCCGCGGCGACGAGCGGCTCCGGATCACCTCGGTGCCCGGGACGCACGGGCCCGCGGGCGTCCGCCACCTGCTGCCGCCGGTGATGGGCAGCGTGGTCGAGCTCAGCAAGGGCGACACCCTCGTGTCCCGCCTCTACGTCACCGGCGACACCCTCTACCGGCCGCGGCTTCGGGAGATCGCGGAACGTTTCCCCGATCTCGACGGGATGCTGATCCACCTGGGCGGTACCCGCATCCTCGGCGTCCTCGTGACGATGGACGCGAAGCAGGGGGCGGACCTCGTCGAGCTCGTGAAGCCCGTGACGACGATGCCGATCCACTACGACGACTACACGGTCTTCACGTCGCCGCTCACCGACTTCGTCCACGAGGTGCGCCGCCGACAGCTGCCGAGCGGCGTGCGGCACGTCGCCCGGGGGCAGACGGTACCGCTGCCGCTCCGGCAGCCGCACGGCTGAGCGCTAGCGCACGTCGACGCAGTCGCCGACTCCCTTGACGGGCTTGGTGGTCGTCGTGCCCTTGAAGTAGAACCGGAAGCAACCGTCCTGGGCCGCCTTGACCGTCGTCTTCAGCGTGCCGGTGGAGCTCGTGTCGATCGTCTTGACGTCCGAGTACGAGCCGGTGGGAGTGCGGAACTGGAGCGTCACCGGGTGGTTGGCGTAACCGTGGTACTCGTAGTCGTCCCAGTTCGCCCGGCTCAGCTTGCCGGAGACGGTGATGGTCCTGCCCTTGGCCACCGGCTCGGGCGAGGCGTTGTTGGTGATCTGCGACCAGCGCTGCAGGTAGAAGACGGCGCCACGGGTGTTGCTCGAGTTGTGGTTCACGTCCGTCGGGTGCACATCCGAGTGCCAGGTGCCGGCAGCGGGGTTGGCCAGGTCGGCGACCGGGTCGATCTCGATCTTCGCCGCCCAGGTCTGCGTGCCATCGGACTCGGTGAGCACGTAGAACAGTGCGAAGTCCAGGGTCACCGAGTCGTCGATACGGTAACTGTGGATCTCGACGCTCTCGATGTCGCAGTCGTCCTTCACGTGTGCGGTGTAGATGAACGACTTCACGTCGTGGACGCCGACCGGGATGTCGACCGGGGTCGTCGAGACGCCGAGCAGGCCGGGGCCGATGTGGTCGTTGGGCGGGTCACAGGTCTCCGCCGCCGCCCTCGTCGCCTTCGGGTGATAAGCGGGCAGCTCGGATTTCGCCGGCTTGACGGTCGTCACCTCGAGGTGATGGCTCGTCGCCGGCGCGGCGTTCACGCCGTTCGGCAACAGCAGAACGGCCGCGGCCGCCGCGCAGGCGGCGGCGAGGACTGGAACTCGACGCATGAATGGCCTCCCGTTGTGTCCCCCGGGCTGGTGGATGGGGGAAAGCTACGCGGAACCCCGCTGACCAGGTTGGTGAACTGCAATGAGCGACGGACGGGCCGTGCCGGGTCACGCATTGTGCTCTCTTGGCCTGCCTTTGACCCGGAGACCTTCCGTGAATCCCGGCTCAGGTCAGGACGACCACCAGGGCGGCGATCGCGACGGCGCCGAAGACGACCCCGGTCACGTACCACTGGGCGTTACCCGTCTGGCTGCGGCGTACGAGCCGGCCGAGCCACTGCACGAGCCGGCCGGAGTCGACGGCCGTCGCGTCGATGCCCTCGGTGTCGAGGCGCACCACACCTTGCGCGACCACCAGCGTGCCGCGGACGAAGACACGTTCGTAGAGCGCGTCGACGCCGAAGCCCCGCTCGAACGCACGGCGCACCGGGCCGAGCACGCGCACCGGGTCGCGGTTGGGATCGGCGTTCCACACCAGCGCCATCGTCGCCGCGCCGAGGACGAGGAGCACGAACGACAGCAGCCCGACCACCAGGTACGGCAGCTCCGCCCCCGGCTGGCCCACGCCGGCGCTGCCCACCCAGGACGGCAGCCAGCCCTCGTACAAACCGAGGAAGCCGAGCAGCAGCGACGGCACCGCGAGCGCGATGAGCGGCCCGGTCATCCCGGGCCCGGCATCGGCGGGCGTGACACCCTCGGCGTTGCGGTAGCCGAAGAACGTCAGCAGCAGCGCGCGGGTCGCATACGCGGCCGTCACGAAGACCGTGAGCAGACCGGCCGCGAGGACCACGATCGCCACGGCGTGCGGCACGACCGGAGTACCCGACGCCGCCTGGTTCCACTCCTGGTCGAGGACGGCGTCCTTGGTGAAGAACCCGGAGGTCGGCGGCAGGCCGACGAGTGCGCTGTACCCGATCGTCATGGTCGCGAACGTCACCGGCATCGCCGTCCGCAGCCCGCCCATCCGCGGCATCAGGTTCGTGCCGAGCCGCGCGATGACGACGCCTGCGGCTAGGAACAGCAGCGCCTTGAAGGCGCCGTGCGCGAGCAGGTGCGTGACGCCGGCGGTGTAGCCGCCGGTGGCGAGCGCGGACTGCATGTACGCCAGCTGGCTGATCGTCGAGTAGGCGAGCAGTCGCTTCAGGTCGTCCTGCGCCAGCGCGGCGCACGCCGACCCGAGCATCGTGACGGCCGCGACGATCGCGAGCGCCGTAAGTGCGGGCGGCGACGCGAGGAACGCCGGGTACAGCCGGGCCACGAGGTATGCGCCCGCGGCGACCATCGTCGCGGCGTGGATCAGCGCGCTCACCGGCGTGGGGCCGGCCATCGCGTCCGGCAGCCAGGTGTGCAGCGGGAACTGCGCGCTCTTGCCGACCACGCCGAAGAGCAGCAGCAGTGTGCCGGCGTAGAGCGTGCCGTGCGGCATCCGCGGGACGGCGTCGAGCACGGCGTGGATCCGGAACGAGTGCGCGCCCATGCCCAGCGCGAAGATGCCGAACAGGAACGGCACGTCGCCGAGTTTGGTGACGATGAACGCCTTGACGCCGGCGCGGGAGTAGTCCGGCCGCTCCCAGTAGTGGCCGATGAGCACGTACGAGCAGATGCCCATGACCTCCCACGCGACCAGCAGGACGATGAGGTCGGCGGAGAAGACCACGAGCAGCATCGCCGCGGTGAACAGCGAGATGAACGCGGCGTAGGTGCGGTACCGCTCGGGCGCCTCCCGGCGCAGGTAGCCGACGGAGTAGACCTGCACGGCGAGCGCGACGAAGCAGACCAGGACGGCGACGCTCGCCGAGAGCCCGTCGGCGCGGACGCCCAGGAACACGTCCAGCGAGCCCGTGGGCGTCAGCACGACACCGGACTCGTGCGGGGCCGCGGGCGCGACGACCGCTGTGACCCAGGCCGGGATCACGAGTGCCATCGCCACGCCGGTGCCGACGACGGCGGTGAGCGCGGTGAGCGGCCGGCTCAGCTGCGCAGCGTGCGCGGGCCCGGCGAGCAGCCGGGGCGGCACCAGGCCCACGAGCGCGGCGAGCAGCGGCAGCGCGACGACCGCCCAGGCCAGCCCGGTCACCGTGACCCCCCACCCGCTGGGGACCCCTGTCGTCGCTCTGGCACCTGTGGGGGTCCCCCGTTGTCGCCATGACCACGGTGGGGGTCCCCAGCGCCGGCGGCAGTCACGGCGCCCACCTCGCCGAGGTCGCGGAGCTGGTCGACGCCGATCGCCCGGCGGGTGCGGTACACGATGAGGACGATCGCCAGCCCGAGCCCGACCTCGGCCGCGGCGACGACGATGACGAACAGCGCGAGCATCTGCCCGCCGAACAGCACGTCGCGCAGCCACACGTCGAACGCCACCAGGTTGAGGTTCACGGCGTTCAGCATCAGCTCGATCGACATGAGCACGAGGATCGCGTTGCGCCGGGCGAGCATGCCGTAGACGCCGAGCGAGAACAGCACCGCGGACACGACTGCCGGGATCGCGACGTGCATCAACCCTCCTTCCGCCTGGAGAGCACGATGGCCGACACCAGCGCGGCGAGCAGCAGCACCGAGAGCAGTTCGAACGGCAGCACCCAGGACCGGAACAGCACGGTGCCGATCGCC